>NZ_OZ032152.1:1200000-1512138 GCF_964026455.1 Rickettsia endosymbiont of Lasioglossum villosulum | reverse complement strand
TACTGTTACTAATAAAAATAATTATAATATATTCTTTATTTATTGTATATGTAAGTAGAATTATGTAGATTAAATGTTTTCTACATAGTTATCAACAAAATATATATTAAAAATATTCCTATAAAATAAGTAATTTTAATAATTATTCACATAAATTTGAGTTAAGTTTTTATAAGTGGATAACTAAGTGTAATAGCTCTTTATTACTTAGAAAAGGTGATATTTTCAAAGAAAAATGTTACTTATTCACAATTTTATCCACAAACTGTTTGTTTAAAGTGAACAATACAAGATTTACTTGATTTAATAAGGATTTTGGATATTTTTAAAAAATTTTTAATAAGAAAAATAATAAGTTATCAAAATTTTTATCCACATTAGTATGTGTAAAATATGACAAAGCTGATTATTCACCTAGTTTCAGACTCTTCTGTTCAAACTGCAAAGAGTGCAGCTCATTCTGCTCTTGCTCAATTTACTTCTTTAAAACCAAAATTGTATCATTGGCCAATGATTAGAAATTTAGAATTATTAAAAGAAGTACTGAGTAAGATAGAATCAAAGCATGGTATTGTCTTATACACGATTGCGGATCAAGAACTAAGGAAGACTCTGACAAAATTTTGTTATGAATTAAAAATTCCTTGTATTTCGGTAATAGGTAAAATTATCAAAGAAATGTCAGTTTTTTCAGGAATTGAGATAGAAAAAGAGCAAAATTATAATTATAAATTCAATAAAACTTATTTTGATACTCTTAATGCTATTGATTATGCTATAAGACATGATGATGGACAGCTGCTTAATGAGTTACAGTTTGCGGATATTGTGTTAATAGGTCCATCTAGAACTTCTAAGACCCCTACTTCGATATTTTTAGCATATAATGGGCTAAAGACGGCAAATATTCCTTATGTTTATAATTGCCCGTTCCCTGATTTTATAGAAAAAGATATAGATCAATTGGTAGTAGGGCTTGTAATTAATCCAAATAGATTAATAGAAATAAGAGAAACTAGGCTGAATTTGCTACAAATTAATGAAAATAGAAATTATACAGATTTTAATATAGTACAAAAAGAATGTTTAGAAGTTAAAAAAATTTGTGAACTAAGAAACTGGCCAGTAATAGATGTATCAACAAAATCAATAGAAGAAACAGCAGCTTTAATAATGCGGATATATTATAACAAAAAAATAAGTATAATAAATAAAAATTTTCATTATTTACAAGTATAATTTGGTAATTTATAATTTTACTTGTAAAAAATATAGAGGACATATGGCAAGCAATGTAACAGATAAATCTTTTGAAGAGGAAGTACTAAAATCAAATTTACCTGTATTAGTAGATTTTTGGGCTGAGTGGTGTGGTCCGTGCAGAATGTTAACCCCAATAATAGAGGAAATAAGTAAAGAGCTAGAGAATAAAGTAAAAGTACTTAAAATGAATATAGTAGATGATTCCGAAACACCTAGCAAACTTGGAATAAAAAGTATACCAACTTTGATTTTATTTAAAGATGGTGAACAATTAGATATAAAAGTAGGAATAAAGCAAAATAATCCAAAACAAGAAATTTTAGATTGGATAGAAAATAATATAAAATATTGATTTTATGTCTTTTAATCATTCTAAAGTATTTATAGAGATAAAAAACGCTTACGTTGAGGGCATAGATACCCATAAACGAGCACAAGGATTAAAGCATTTCTTTCTTAATAGAGGAACTTCTTTTTCTCCAAATATACCAATATTGAATAATATTAATTTTTCTTGCTATGAGGGAGAAAAAGTAGCCTTTATTGGTAGTAATGGCTCGGGAAAAAGTTCTCTTTTAAAAATGATTGCAGGAATTTATCCGCCAATAAAAGGAACAATAAGTGTTTGTGGTGATATTGCACCTATAATAGATATGAGTGCTGGGTTTGAGCAAGAACAAACAGGGCGTGATAACATCAAAATGTTGATGTTATATAATAATATGCTAGATAAATATAATAAAGAAGTAGAGCAGGAAATTATAGAATTTTCGGAATTAGGTAGCAAAATTGATTTACCTATAAAAAATTATAGTTCCGGAATGTTATCTCGAATTGCTTTTTCCATATCAATATTTCAACATCCACAAATACTATTACTTGATGAAATTTTTGCTGCAGGAGATAGTTATTTTATAAAAAAATCTTTAAATTTAATGAAAAATAAATTTAAAAATACACCTATTTCAATAATAGTAAGTCATCAAGAAGAACTTGTAAAAGATAATTGTAATAGATGTATTTTATTACGTGATGGTAGTATTGTTGCTGATGGTAAACCTTCAGAAATATTTAAAATTTACAATAGAGAAAAACATAAATGATAAAGTATTTTTTATCTAAAAAATATTGGGAAGCGGTAATATTATTAGTTAGAGCTTCTATAATTAAGCAAAACAAAGATTCATTTTTAGGATCTTTATGGAGTTTGATTCAACCATTTGTTAATATATTGGTAATTTCGTATTTTTTTGGCTTTTTATTGAATCAGCCAAGAGAGTTTTTGATAATGAATTTAGTTGGAGGAATTCCTTTATGGACTTTTCTAGTAACTAGCTTAACAACTTCTTCAAATTCTTTAGTAGTACGTGACCAAATAATAAAAAAAGTTAGAATTTCTAAGACTTTTTTCCCAGTTGCAGATAGTTTAGCACAGCTATACAATCTATTTTGCTCATTTTTGGCAATGTATGTTGCTTTTATTTTATTGTTTCCAGAAAAATTTTCATGGCAAATAATATTTATGCCAATATTAATTTTACCACTAATAATTTGTACAATTAGTGGATCTATTGCAATGGCTTTTCTAACGCCTTATATCCGCGATATTCCACAAATATTAAATGTTGTTTTAGGAGTCATTTATTGGAGTATACCTATAGTTTATCCATATTCATTAATCCCTGAAGCTCAAAGAGACTTCTTTGAACTTAACCCATTCTTTATAATTATAAGACCTGCACAATCATTAGTAATTAATGGGACATTACCGGACCCAATATCAATAGGTAAATCTATTATAGTAGCTTTTATTACTGTTTGTATAAGTTACTTAGTATATAAACGCTTTTCAAAAAGAGTTATTTATTACCTATGAAGCTTGGTTTTAATCTAGATTTTAAAAAATTAGATTTAACCGGTCTTAAAAAATTAGATCAAATATTTTTAGATTATCTCTTTAAAGCCAACAAATCGCTTTATGATAATATATTATTATTTAGATCTAATCCTTATTCTATTCTCTCTCAAGATTATTCCGAATTTTTATTAAATATATCTCCTTACTTAGATGATTTTCTAGCAGAATTATTTTGTATTTCAAACGAAGTTACAAGTTTGAGATTACAGCATAAAGATTTTGATATTATTTATGAGTGTAAAAGAAAATTTGTCCAGCGTTATGCCATCAAGAAATATTCACAAGAAAAAATAAAAGATATAGATTTTGAGGATATATATTTAAAATTAGCTGATTTAATAGGTAAAAAATTTACTTCTAGAGATTTCGCTAAACAAGTAATTATATGGCAACAAGCAGAAGAGAGTTTTGTAAAAGAATTAGATATAGCCGCACAATATGCTGCTTATAGGGTGTCATCTCGTGGCTTTATTGATGGTGTCATCCCGTGGCCCCGCCACGGGATCCAGAAAAAACAAATAGATTCCGCGATCAAGTCGCGGAATGACATCTTGTTTGATCTCCCACAAAAGCTAGACAAAGAAAACCTAATAGATGATAAAAAAATATCTAAATATCAAAAAAACGAAAGGTTAAATTTTGATTATACAGATTCCTTTTTAAATCTGGATGAAGCTTTAAACCACTCTCATTATTGTATTTATTGTCATAAACAGGATAAGGATAGTTGTTCTAGGGGAATAAATTTCATTCCTCAATCTCTTCATTGCGAGGAACGTAGCGACGAAGCAATCTCAGGAGTTCTTATGAGATTGCCACGCTCCTTTCAATCACTCGCAATGACAACCGGTTGCACCCTAAAACAAAAAATTTCCGAGATGAATTACGTTAAGGCTCAAGGCTTTAATTTAAGTGCTCTTGCGATTATTGTTATAGATAACCCAATGGTTGCGGCTACCGGTCATAGGATTTGTAATGATTGCTCAAAGGCTTGTATTTATCAAAAGCAAGATCCAGTAAATATACCGCTAATAGAGTCAAATATTTTAGAAGAAACGCTTAAGTTACCTTATGGCTTAGAGATATATCTACTTTTAACTCGTTGGAATCCGCTTAATATTTATAACCCGCTGCCAAAAGAATCTACTAACTATAATATTCTGGTTACAGGGCTTGGTCCAGCAGGTTTCAGTCTTAGTTATTATTTATTACGATCTGGTCATAATGTCACGGCTATTGATGGTTTAAAAATTACTCCTCTACCTTTTGATATTCATAAGCCAATAAAATTTTGGCATGAATATAAAAATAAATTATCTAAAAGAGTACCGAAAGGATTTGGCGGAGTAGCGGAGTATGGTATTACTGTTCGCTGGGATAAAAACAATCTTGATATATTAAGGCTAATATTAGAGCGAAATAATAAGTTTAAATATTATGATGGGGTGGCTTTAGATTTTAATATAACGAAAGAGCAAGCCTTTGATTTAGGTTTTGATCATATAGCTTTCTGTATTGGAGCTGGCAAGCCAAAAATTTTAGATATAGAGAATTTTGATGCTAAAGGTGTTAAAACAGCTTCGGACTTTTTAATGACTTTGCAAAGCGGTGGAGCGTTTTTAGAAAACTCTAATACTAATATGCTTATTAGAATGCCGATTGCGGTAATTGGTGGCGGTCTTACCTCCCTAGATGCAGCAATAGAAAGCTTATATTATTATAAAAAGCAGGTAGAGAGTTTTGTTAAAGATTACGAGTTTGCTGTTGCCAAATACGGCAAAGATTATACGGAAAAAGATTGGACTGAAGAAGATAAGGAAATAGCCGAGGAATTTATTGCTCATGCAAAATTATTTGAGAAAGCTAAGAATAATGAAGAGCTGAAAGAGGTTTTTAAGAAACTGGGCGGAGCTACTATTTATTATCGTGGGAAGCTGCAAGATTCGCCAGCATATAAATTAAATCATGAGGAGCTAATATATGCATTAGCATTAGGAGTTAATTTTGAAGAAAATATGCAGCCTTTGAGAATTAATAATGATAAATATGGGCATGTGGAGTCCGTGGAATTTGGGAATAGAGACCGTCATTGCGAGGAAATGCGTAGCATTGACGCGGCAATCTCGTTAAGTCAAACTCCTAAGATTGCCACGCAGCCAAAGGCTGCTCGCAATGACGTCAAAGCCAAAACCGTGATCATGGCAATTGGTATAGAAAACAATACCGAATTTGATGAAGATAAATATAGCTACTTTGGAGACTGCAATCCTAAATACTCAGGTAGTGTAGTTAAGGCACTTGCTAACAGCAAAGATGGCTATGAGGCTATTAATAAGAAGTTGGCAAATAATAACCCGAATTTTAAAGGTGATTATAAAAACTTTGTAAAACAGCTAGATGATTTGTTAATTAGCAAGGTTCACAAAATAAACATCTTAGGCGATAAAATTTTTGAGTTAGTAATTCACTCACCGCTTGCTGCTAGGAATTTTAAGCCAGGGCAGTTTTTCCGTTTACAAAATTATTCTAATGATATAACTAAATTAATAGAGCCTTTAGCCCTAAGCGTTGCGGATATTAATGTAGAAAGCGGTTTAATTAGTTTTATAATATATGATGTCGGTAAATCAACTAACTTATGTAAATTATTTTCTGAAGAGGAAAAAGTAGTTTTGATGGGACCAAGCGGGATGCCATTAGAGATACCAAATAATAAAAGAATAATAGTTATTGACACTGAACCGAATAATGTTTTAATTAAAACTCTAAAAGATAACAATAACGAAGTTATGTTTTTTACCTATCCTGAAATAAAAACACAAAAACTAACTTTAATAGATAGAGTAATAATTAATGCATCACCTGAAATAGCAGAAGAGTTAAAAAGTTTAAAAATATTCGGTGAAAGTGCAGAGATAATTGTTAGTGTTAATTCATCTATGCAATGCATGATGAAAGGAATTTGTGGTCAGTGTATACAAAAAGTTGAAGATGAAAGAAAATACATTTTTGCTTGTAGCTGCCAAAATCAAAAAGCAGAAATAGTTGATTTTGAAAGCTTAAAAATTCGTTTGCATCAGAATTCTTTGCAAGAGAAGATGAAGAAATTATAACTTGAATCTTCCTTTGGAAAAATTAAAACTGTTGGATTACGCTTGTGACAACTCCCCAGATATATGTACCATTTTCAATTTTGGTAGGTGGGAAATCTTTATTTTCAGGCATTAAGTAAGCTTCGTCGTTGATAAATTTTAAGCGTTTTACAGTAAATTCGTTATTAATAACAGCAATTACTATTTTATTATTAGTAGGGGGTAGAGATTTATCAACTATCAATAAATCATTTTCTCTAATACCGGTATCTATCATAGAATCACCGGTTACTTGAACAAAAAAAGTTGATTTAGGATGCTTAATTAAATGGCTATTCAAATCAAGGCTATTACTCATATATCCGTCAGCAGGCGACGGATAACCTGCCTGTACTTTTGTGTCAAATAACGGCAACTCACAAGCCTTTTCTACAGAACAAGAAAAAATTTCTTTAATTTGCATGTTAGAATATTCTATATAAATAAACTGAATTTTAACTTTTCTTTATAAGCAAGGCAAGCAAAAACTTTAGCAGTTATATTTTGCCATTGAATAGTTTTATTAAAAGTATTATTATGAGTCATATAATTTGTTCTGATGTAGTTGCAAGTGTTTCTGAGCTCAAATCAAACCCTATGGGAACTGTACAAAGTGCTGGAGGAAAACCTCTTGCTATATTAAATCGTAATCAACCTGTTTTTTACTGTGTTCCTGCTGATTTATATGAAGTTATGATGGAAATGATTGATGATATTGAACTAGGCAAAATTATAGAGGAGCGTAAAAATGATAAAGAAATATCGGTAAATATTAATGACTTATGAATTAACCTTTTTAGAAACCGCTATAGTAAATTGACTTGAACACGGGACGTCGTTACTCGTCGCTCACCTATTATTATAGGCATCGCTCCTTGCGTCTAGTCCCGAATTCAATTGAATTCACTATAAAAAAAGAATGGAAAAAATTAGCTCCAGATATTCAAAAGCAATTTAAAACTAAATTACAAGAACGTCTTACAAATCCGCATATCCCTAAAAACAGGCTTAGTACTATGCCGAATTGTTATAAAATTAAACTTCGCACGGTGGGTTATAGACTAGTCTATAAAGTTATAGATACGAGGTTGGTAGTACAAGTTATAGCTATAGGACGACGTGATCAAAATACAGTTTATAAATTAGCACATAATCGTTTATCTTAAATAGAAATCTCTAGAGCAGATTATAATAAGTATTAATTGATTACCTTTAAATTTCTATTATTTAAACATTGTCTAAAAAATCTATTAATTGGTTCAGAATAAAATCTTGAAATCAAATATGAAATTAGCACAAATATGCTGATTATCTTTTATCTTATCTAATAAAACAACTATATGAAACCAAGGTAATTGTGCAGCAACCTGCTGCACAAATTCTAAATCTTTATACTCTTCAGCAAAACGCTTCATATACTTAAGATTTCTGCTACCAAATCCTTTAATTTATGTTATTCCCTCGAAAGTATATGGGTGTCATCCCGTGGCTTGACATCGAGCCTTAAGTTAACACCTTTTGCAGGATAAGAACCTGCAACAATGCCTAGCAATCCACAGGATGACGCTCATAAATCTGTTCTATCACGCCATCAAGACCCATTAAGAATGTGTAAACTTTTAGTTGGGGGAATTTTTCTTTGATTATCTTACGGGCTTTATTTAAAATTTCCGTATGTGCTTCGGTTTCTTTTTCTTTAGTGCTTAAACGTTCTTCAGCTATAAGCTTTTTATAAGCCCCACATTCACGATGATCAAGGAAAATAATTTGCTTGATGTTATGTAAGTCTTGTAGAATTTCTATAGTATCTTCTATAGTCTTTCCCCAATGGGTATATTTCTCATTAACAAGAGCAAGCGAGGCTCCAGGAAGACTTATTAAAAGAGTTGAAGCTTCATTTAGTGTTTTTAAATGCTCTTTACTTACTTCTACTTTTATAATTTTTTTATCGGCAAGCATATTTAATGAACCTAAAAATTAAAAATATTTCTTACATGCTTTAAAGTAAGAATAACCAGTTATGATTGTTAAAAAAGCTGCAATCCATAAAATTATTTCTCCAACTAAATCAAGATAGATAATATTAGAACCTTTTGAGCCTAATACTAATATTGATAAAGCAAACATTTGTAAAAAGGTTTTAGTTTTTGCAAGTGTTGAGACAGGAACACTAACTTTAACTAATGCTAAAAATTCTCGAAGACCGCTAACTAAAAACTCTCTTGCCAATATCAATAAACAAGGAATTTCATCTACATCACTTTTCTTCAATAACATTATAATAACACAGCCGACTAATAATTTATCAGCAATAGGGTCGAGCATTTTACCAAAACTTGTAACCAAGTTATATTTTCTTGCAATATAACCATCAAAAAAATCCGTAATACTAGCTAGCACAAATAGTAAAGCTCCAAGTATGCGGGCAAGAGGGCTATTAACATAAAATGTTAGTATAATAACTGGAATTGCAGCTATTCGGGCAATCGTCAAATAGTTAGGTAAATTTTTATCAATTTTCATCAATTATATTATAAACACTCCATTTATTTATCTAGCTTATTAATATAATATTGCTGGATTATGGATAAAATATTGTTCCAAGACCAATATATTAAAAGACCTGCCGGAAAACTACTAAACATTACTAGGAAAACTAAAGGCATAAATTTCATTACTTGAGCTTGTACTGGATCAGCAGGCTCAGGACTCATTCTTTGTTGCAGGAACATAGTAATAGCCATTAAGATAGGCCATGCACCAACCATTAAGAACGAAGGTAGAGAAAACGGCAATAACCCAAATAAGTTAAAGATACTAGTAGGATCAGGAGCGGATAAATCTTTAATCCAGCCATAAAATGGTGCTTGACGCATTTCAATAGTAACATAAAGCACTTTATAGATAGAGAAAAATACCGGTATTTGAACAATTATAGGCAAACAACCTGCTACGGGATTTACTTTTTCCTTTTTATATAAAGCCATAATTTCTTGATTTAAACGAGCTTTATCATCACCATATAAATTTTTTATCCTATTGATTTCAGGCTGTAAATTCTTCATTCTTTTCATTGAACGATAGGATTTATTAGCCAAAGTAAACATCAGTAACTTAATAATAACAGTAACTATTAAGATACTGATACCGAAATTACCAACATATTTATAAAAGAAGTTCATAGCATAGAAAACTGGCTTAGTAATTATATAAAACCAACCGAAATCTATAGCTCTATCAAATAATTTAATGTTATATTGTTTTTCGTATTTGTCTAGCAAATCTACTTTCTTTGCTCCTGCAAAAAGTCTTCCTTTAATAGAAAAATTCTCACCTGGCTTTACTATTTGTACAGGTGAAATAAAATCTACTTGATATCGCTCTACTTCTTGTTTAACTGCATAATTAAAGTTTGAACTATAATTACTTGATTTATCAGGAATTAAAGAAGTAAGCCAATATTTATCAGTAATTCCGATCCAATCAACTTTACTTGCAGAAAACTTCTCACTTTTTTTGTCCTTAATATCATCATATGAATATTCTTTTAGGTTTTCATCTATACACCCAATAGGACCTTGATGTAGTATATTTACGGCTTTTTCTACAGCAGTATATTTACGATTTATTAAGCCATAAGATTGCACAGGAAGTTCTTGATTGCTATTATTGACGATAGTTTGTTCTATAGTAAATAAATAATTTTCATCTACTGTAATAGCTACTAAAAATTTAACCCTATCCTCATTAACCCAAAATAAATTAACTGGTTTTTCAGGAGTTAATATTTCACTATCACTATTCCATATAGTTTCGTTATTAGGTAGCTTTACACTAGATAAGTTACTCACCCAACCTATTTCTGCAAAATACGCATCTTTAGTATCAGATGGTGAAAATAATACCACTTCAGGGCTATTTTCAGATAAATCTTGCTTATATTTTTTCAAAATTAAATCATCAAATCTAAGTCCTTTTAACGAAATAGAACCAGAAAGTGCATTCGAGTCTATTTTAATACGTGGTGCTTGACTTGCTTCTTGAACAATAACAGGTGTAGCCTCTAATTGTGCAGATTCTTTTTTCTTTAAATCTTTTGCTTTCTGCAACGCTATTTGTTGTTGCTGCTTTTGCTGCTGCGGTTTTACAATAAAATATTGCCAACCAAAAATTATACCTAAAGACAGTACAATGGCTGCTACAAGATTAACTATATTATTATTCATTAGTAAGTACTTAATTTTTTATATTTTAGAACTTTAAATTTTATAGGATTTAAATAAAATAATCAAGAACAATTGATGAGGATGTCATCCCGTGGCTTGGGAACTAGATCCAGCATAAAGTGAGAGAAATCGAGCTTTAATTTTTATTTGTATTTTTAATTACTGGATCCCGTGGACAAGCCACGGGATGACAAAATACCCTACAACTATACCGACATTTTGGAAGATTTTTAATTTAAATTCAGGCAATACGGAAATTATATGTTCAAAAATATCGGCTTGAACTTTTTCGTATCCTATTAAACTTGTTTCTTTAGGTAAGCCATTAACAGTTGGCTGAAGTTGTCTAACTAAAAAAGTAAACCCTTCAGTATAAATAGCAGGATTATTTTTTAGATATTCTTGAACATATAATTTAAATATTTTGATATTTGTTAGATCTTTTTCGTCTTTATCAAGAGTGATTTTATTGATTACATCTTTTGATAGATAAGGAGATTTTTTGAGATTTGTTAAAATAGTAGAATCACAAAAATTAATAGTTGCCATATTTATATTAAATTCTCTTTTTACTCTTCTTGCTCCTGCCTCATCGACTCCTTTATAATTTATAACGTTGGAGCTTAAAACACTAGAAGTAGGAATAGTTGAAATAGATTGATCAAAATTTCTAATTGTCACTACAGAAATAGTAATTTTTTCTACAGTCCCTTCGACTTCACCAATACGCACCCAGTCACCTATATTGATAATATCTTGACTGGTTAGTTGAAGACTTGCAATTAGCCCAAGCATAGTGTCTTTAAAATAGATACCAGCATAACAAATAACATTATTATTTCAGTACTTGATGTACGATATAAATCCATTAAATATTGCATATTTTACTTACCATATTATTATGTATGATTATAAATAAATTTTTATTATTCCTAAAAATTTTATTTTTATCAATAAATTTAACTAAAAAGAACAAAATAACTTTTTAACTATGACATTCCCGAATATTAATCCTATTATTTTCTCTATAGGACCGCTAGCCGTATCTTGGTACTCTCTTTCATATATAGTTGGAATTTTACTTGGCTGGTTTTATGCAAGTAAAATTATAGAAAAATTTCCTACAAAAATCACCAAGAAAAATTTAGAAGAGTTTGTTACTTACGCTATTATTGGGATAATAGTTGGAGGCAGACTCGGCTATATTCTATTATATAATCCTTATAAATATTTTTCAAATCCGATAGAGATTTTAAAAACATATGAGGGCGGAATGTCCTTTCACGGTGGTGCTATAGGAGTCATTATCACTGCTTATATATTTTGCAAACGACATAAACTTAATTTCTTAAGTCTTACCGATATTATTGCTCCAGTAGTCCCAATTGGTTTATTTTTCGGCAGAATTGCCAATTTTATTAATGGTGAGTTATATGGGCGTGTTACAAATTCATCTATTGGTGTAATTTTTCCAGATAGTGATTTAAACTTGCGTCATCCTAGTCAATTATACGAAGCTTTCTTTGAAGGGTTAGTGTTATTTTGTATTTTGGCTTATGCTGTATTTAAACGTAATACAATTAAAAAGCAAGGTTTAAACTCAGGTCTGTTTTTAATGTTTTATTCTCTTTTTAGAATAATTATTGAGATATTTAGAGAGCCGGATGTGCAAATCGGCTTTATTTTTGATAGTTTAACTATGGGGCAAATTTTATCGATGCCGCTGTTACTTTTAGGTAGTTATTTAATAATAAAGGCAGAATGTCGATCGATCACAAAATAAGGGAAATAATTGAGCAAAGTGGCTATATCACTTGTGATCGTCTTATGCAGGAAGTTTTACATGTAAGCCCAACTTCTTATTATAGGCAAACGAAATCCTTGGCAGAAGAAGGGGATTTTACTACCGCTCCTGAAGTTTCGCAGCTATTTGGCGAAATTATAGGCTTATGGTGTATAAAAGAATGGCAAAGAATTGGTAGTCCTAAAAATCTTAGCATAGTCGAGCTTGGTCCTGGCAGAGGGTTATTAATGCGGGACTTATTACGCACAGCAAAATTAGTTCCAGAATTTTATAACGCTTTATCGATCAACTTAATTGATATCAATGAAAATTTTATTGTTCAGCAAAAATCCAATCTACAAAACTTTGATTTACCGATTAATTGGTACGTATCTATAGAGGATATCCCCAAAAAACCCGCTCTAATAATAGCTAATGAGTTCTTTGATGCTATGCCGATAAAGCAATATATCAAAGTAAAAGAATCATGGTATGAAAGAATATTTGTAGTGCAGCCGGTAGATGGGAAAATCAAGTATGATAAAATAGCTGTTAGTAAACAATTACAAGAATATTTACAGAAGACACATTTAGATGCGAAAGACGGAGCAGTGTTTGAAGAGTCCTATAAATCTATAGAGATTATGAAATTTATATCCGAGCATATAAAAGAATTGGGCGGAAGCGGTCTTATAATAGATTACGGCTATGATATAAACCCGAATATTAGGACTAGATATCAATATAACTCAACCTTGCAAGCTATAAAAAATCATAAATATTGCCCAATAATTGAGAATTTAGGGGAGGCAGATTTATCAGCCCATGTAGATTTTTATGTACTCAAAACAGTAGCTCAAAATAGCAAGATAAATATAATAGATACAATCTTACAACATAATTTTTTAATAGAAAATGGGATTTTACTACGCAAGCAAACGCTGCAAAACAAACTTAATTCCGAGCAAGCAGAGCTAATAGAGAGACAAGTAAATAGGTTGATATCTCTGAAAGAAATGGGCGGGTTGTTTAAAGTATTGCAGGTGATGAAAACGTCACCTACTGTGTCACCCCCGTAATCAAGCAGGCGTTGTTGCGTGGATCGAGAGTCGTCATTGCGAGCGAATGAAATGAGCGTGGCAATCCAGAAAAATAATAAAAAATGCTATAAATTAGCAATTTTTATACTTCCTTGCTTCGTCAATTACTTCGTAATTTCCTTAGCTCAGATGGAAAAACTGATCCACGCTGGCAATGCCGCCACGGGATGACAACCTACCCACCAATCCTTGCTGTACAAATCCTTTCAGTGATTTCTTTTAATTTTTCTATTCGCTCAATAAGATAAAGCAGCTGTTCTTTCGTGATCTTATAATTTTTATCATATCGTGCATCAACATAAGCTTTTTTTAACAACTCAAAACATTCTTTTTGTTCATGCGTTGCAATAGGAAAAACTTGTAATAACTCACTATCATAATTTTTTGCCATGCCACCTAATTCTTCTATATCGTGCAACTTAGGTTTATAATTAGAGAAAACTAATAAAATAGCACTGTATAAACTTTCGGTAGCTTGATGAAGCAAAAAAGCACTGATATTAAAAATTTCTTCTTCCAAAGCATTTTTAGAAGTTTTTAAAAAATATTTACCACTCTTAAACCACTCTTCAAAATAATCTTGAGCGATTTCTTTCATCTCACTCCAAGGTAAATCTTTAGCCTCGCTTAAAATATACTCACCACTGTCGTATAAAAGTATCCCTTCTTTTTTAAGATCGGTATAGAAATAACGTCCTTTTTCTAATTGTCTATTTATCTCTTCTATTGATTCTAAAATTATTGATATCCGTGAATCATAAGGGATAATTTGATCTTTTATTACACCTTTTCTTTTTAATCTTGTATATATTCTATCTTTTAGGTTTAAAGTAGCATGACCTTTATACTTACCTTTCTTTAAGATAATCAAAATATCCGTATCACTATGATAGCCGTTAGGTAGATCACGTACCCAATCGCCTCTAGCAAAAGAGCCGTACAGGATAATCATGGCGATTTTGTCTTGGGCAAGCTCTAAAATCTGCTGCACTATAAAATCAAGCCTACCTCTAATATGCAAAGAGCGTTCAGGTAATACGGTTTTCATTTAAATCATGCCACTCTGGATTTTGAGATTCAATTAGATTTAACTTCCATTGTCTTTTATATTCTTTTAGTAATTTTTCACGACTAATTGCCGCTATAATATCATTATATTGTTCAAAATAAACTAATTTATTTGTGTTATATTTAGAAGAAAATCCTTTAACTATTTTATTTTTGTGCTCGTAAATACGTTTTATAATATTTGAGGTTATGCCAATATAAATGTACCATTACGCTGGCTTGCTAATATATATACATAATATTGTTTCATTATACTATTTAAATTAAAAGCTCGATTTATCTCGCTTTATGCTGGATCTAGTTAGCAAGCCACGGGATGACATCGATTTTATAGACTCAAGCCTACCTCTAATATGCAAAGAGCGTTCGGGTAATTCGGTCTTCATTTAATACCTATCTTTATCATCATACACCCCCCAGAGGTCTTTTTTAAGTACCCAACCAGTGTAATTTTTGCAGGTAATTTGGCAAAATTGTTCTTTGCATTTTTTTAAGCCACAGCGAACTTTAGGCATTAATTTTGCTATTACTCTACTCTCTATATTTGCATATTTAAGTAATTCGATCTCTTGATCAGCAATAATAATTACTGATCTTCTACCTGATAAGACGCTTGAATGTATCCAGCCACTTTCGCCATGAATATCACGTACTTGTCGCCACTGTTCATATTCGGCAATTATTTCTACTGGTTCACCTTTTTTAACAAAAACCCACTCTATTGCTGCTTTCGTAGTCGGACCGCTTCGTGCATTAACTTCATTAGATTTTATTGAAACAAATCTTGGAATGGGTAACTTTTTATTATCAGCATTAATTGTTGTTGATAGTATTATTGCAATTAAAGCAATGAGAATCTTAATCATTATACTCTACTTCCGATAAGCTATCCTCTTTCTTTGCTACTATATAATTACCAAGCCTAAATTGTACTTTTATTCTATTGATTTCTTGCTCGCTAATGCCTATGAATTTTAAAACAGTACCGCCAATTTGAAGGCCTGTTTCATAACTTTCAGGGATAATCGTGGTTGCTCCTAAATCATAGAACTCTCTGGAATTTTTAAGGCTTTTTAGCTTCACGATAACTTGCATATCAGGATAGTTAGCGGTAATTGTTTTAAGCGATTTCTTTATAGTTACTTGATTATTCATAGTAAGTATGATAGCAAGAGCCCTATCTGTACCAAGGGCTTTTAGAGTATCTGCCTGTGATACATCACCTTTAAAAACTGGAAAACCGTCTGTTAACCCTTCCTTAACTCTATCTTCGTCTAAATCTAATATTACATAGCTTGTTCCTTCAGCTTCTAAAACCCTTGCGACCATTTTACCGATATTACCAAGCCCCGCAATAATAATATGATTTGTTAAATCTCTTGTACCAAGCTCTATAATTTGCGTTGGGGTCTTGCCGAGACCTTTATCGACTTTTTCAGCAATTTTTCGTCCTAATGCTGCAAGTAGCGGTGTAAGTGCCATAGTAAAGGTAACAACAAGCAATAATATGTTAGCACTACTTTCTTCTAAAACACCACTTTCTTTACCTAAGCTAAATAATATGAAAGCAAATTCTCCGCCCTGCGATAATAAAAGCCCTGAATAAAAAGCAACACCTTTATTAAACCCAAATAAAATACAAAAAGCTGTTATTATTAAGGTTTTGATACCTATTAAAGCAATAGATAAAGTAAGGATATGAGATAGTTTTTCATACATTTCAAGTGTGTCGATATTCATACCGACAGTCATGAAGAATAGCCCTAAGAACAGACTCTTGAAAGGGTAAATACTTTCTTCAGCTTGTAGTCTAAATTCAGTTTCAGCAACTAATACTCCAGCAACAAAAGCTCCAAGTGCTAGCGATAAGCCGAAAGTTTCAGTAGCCCAAGCAGCAGAAAGCACTATTAACAAAGTCATTGAAATAGGTAGCTCATTAGCACTATTACTTTCGGAAGATATGAATGAAAATATTGGACGAAGTAAAACACGACCCGCAACAAATATAGTAAGTAAAGCAGCAATGGCTTTTAAAAACGCAATACCAAGTGCTGTCGCAAGAGAAGCCTGACTATTACCGCTAAGCAGTGGTACTATTACAAGCAATGGTACTACAGCCAAATCTTGAAGTAGCAGAATTGCTAAAGAAATTCTACCGATTTGTGTTGATTGGTTACGGTTTTCCTCAATGACCTGCATAACAAGGGCTGTAGATGAAAGTGCAAGTCCGCCTCCGGTAATAATAGCAGCACTACTATTGCCGTCTATAAGCACCATCGCACCGGCAATTACTATGGCGGTTGTTAGAACTTGTAAAGTACCAAGCCCAAAAACATACCGTCTTATAGCTTTTAATCGCTCGAAAGATAGCTCAAGCCCTATCGCAAATAATAGAAATACTACACCAAGTTCGCCAAGTAACTTAGTCTGGTCATATGTTACAATTTTTAAACCATGATCACCAATTGCAGCTCCAGCAATTAGATAGCCAAGTACCGGACTTAACTTAAATCGCTTAAGTATAGCCACGATAAAGACTGCAGTACCAAGTAAAATTATAACATTAATAAGTATGTGATCGTTCATTTAAAAATATTTATTTTTTCCAAATTTCTTCAAGTTTAAAATGTGTTCTTGCTTCAGGGTAAAAGATATTAACCAAAATAGTACCTGCATCTATTAGTACCCACTCTGATTTACCAAGCCCCTCTATATTAGTGCTTATACCGGCTTTATTTTTTAACTCTAATGCCACATATTCAGCTATTGCTCCAACATTCTTAGTTGACCTGCCGTTAGCAAATATAATATAATCAGTTATCTTATTTTTACCACTCAAGTCAATTACATCGATATCTTCTGCTTTCTTTTCATTTAGACATTCTAAAATAAATAATTTTAGTTCTTCGCTTTCTTTTTTCATGTTACTGTAATATATTATTTTAGTATTAATTATATTCGCAAGAATCATTATTATCAATAGAACTCTATAGATAATATAGTAATTAATAACGTATATATTATATAGGAATTAATAAAATAATGGCAATATCTGCAGAAGAATTAGAAAAAATACTTAAAAAATCTTTTCCAAATGGTGTAATTAAAATTACCGATTTAGTAGGTGATCAAGACCATTATGCATTAGAATTATCAGATATACAGTTTAAAGGACTTACTTTAATTAATCAACATAAACTAGTAAAAAATGCTCTATCTGAGGTATTAAATAAAAAACTCCATGCAATTACGATAAAAACCATTGCAATTTAATAATCAGTACTAAGAGGATTTTGTGGTGCTACTAGGGGGAATTGAACCCCCGACCTCTTCATTACCAATGAAGTGCTCTACCCCTGAGCTATAGTAGCTTAAGCTTTATAAATCTTTTTAGAAATGTTTATAGAGCTTAGAATTTTATTCCAAACTCTTTTTGCCACATATTTATTATTAAATCAAGAGAAATTTGGAATTTGTTATATTATTCCTCTACTATCCAAAGGCTTTACCACACATATCAATCTCTTTAAAAATATAGAATTCTTCAAAGTGAATAGCAGCATCTTCTGAATTTTTACTGTCCAAGATAGGCTTGTAAAAGATTATTTAGCCAATTTTTCAAATAAAACGAGTATATTTATGTACGGTTTTTGTAAAAGAATAATGCTATCAATGCAAGAATGCAGCTTAAGATGATATAATAAACTGCAGAAGTAACTTGACCTGTTTTTTGTACTAGATACTCAAAAACAAGTGGAGTAGTGCCACCAAATATAGTTGTAGCGGTGTTATATGAAAGCGAGAGTGCAGTGTTACGTATTTCGGTAGGATAAAATTCTGCCTGCAAAGCTGGCTCAGGACCAATATAGCTAGCAGCAAGCACTGCGAGTATAAATTGTGAAATAATTACGCCGGTGAAATTACCTGTTTCAAAATTATTAAGTAAAAATGGAGTTGCTATAATAATCACTACAAGGTTAATTACAAAAATTTTCCTGCGACCTATAACATCGGATAAATAACCGCTAAGTAATGTTATAGCTATCATAATTACATAACATACGCTTGCTAGGCTGTTTACTTCATTTTCAATAAAGTTACGACTGATTTTTAAAAATGACACTAAATAAATTGCATGCAAATAGAATATTATCGAACCTGGAGCATTGATAAAAATCGAAATTAATATATCAAACCAATGCTTAGTAATAACTTTTTTTAGCGGCGAATTCTGTATCTTTTTCTGTTCTTTTAAATTTTTAAAATTTGGCGTTTCATGCGTATGGTTCTTAATATAAAAAGCTGCAAAAAGAATAAAGAAACCAAGTAAAAAAGGTATCCTCCAGCCGAAACTATCAAACTGTTCAGCGTTTAAGATATTCTTGACGATATAAGAAACAAAAGAACCAAGCAGTAAACCAGCACATATGCTAGACATTGAAATACTGCCAGTAAAACCTCGATGCTTTGGATAAGTATGCTCAATAACAAACGAGATAGAACCAGTTAAAGCTCCGCCCATTGACAGCCCTTGTAAGATTCTAACAACAATCATTGAAATAGTGGCAGTGATACCGATAGTATGGTAGGTCGGTAATATTCCAATTAATACAGTTGGGGCAGACATGCAGAATAAAGCACCAGTTAAGGCTGCTTTTCTGCCAAATTTGTCACCAATAACACCGAAAAATATGCCTCCAAGTGGTCTTGCCAAATACCCTATAGCAAAGACTAAAAAAGCCTGCAATAAAGAAGTATTAGCATCATCATTTGGGAAAAACTTAGTTCCGATTATCGGTGCAAAGTAACCGAATAGTACATAATCATACCATTCAAAAGTGTTGGCTATGCCGCTTGAAAATACTATTTTTTTTCGATTCATATTTTTTTGCTCATGGCTTTTTTTTCAGAATATATTATAAATAAAGTTGCTGGAATTATGATTACTGCCCCGTGCAATGTACTTTTGTCTGGAAACTCGTTAAATATGAAATATGCTGCTATTGCCGAAATCACAAGCTCTAAATATCTATAAGGAGCGGTAGCGGTAGCATCTACCATAGAAAAAGCTTTAAGTAGCAAAAATAATATTAAACTCCCGCTACTGCCTAAGATAAATAACAACGCTAATTCAAAAAGAGTTGGAGTAAGCCAGTAGTTAGCTGCAGCAGGTATCGATACCACAGCAGTTACTATTGCTGAGTAAAATAGCATACTAATCATTGACTCTTTTACCACAAATTTTTTGTTTATAATATCAAGCATAGCAAATGAAATAGCTGCTAAAACAAAATAGAGCATTTCGGGGTTAAAATCCTCGGCATGAGGTTTAAGCGTAATTACTAACCCAACGAATCCTACTATTGTCACTACCCATCTTTGCCAAATGATATTTTCATTAAGAAAAAATACGGCAAGTATTAAAGTAAATAGGGGGATAGAAAAACTTATAACAGTCGCAGTAGTAACAGGTGCAATACTTAAGCAGTAAGTCCACGAAGTCATACCAAAAAATAATAATAAT
Source organism: Rickettsia endosymbiont of Lasioglossum villosulum (assembly GCF_964026455.1). NCBI lineage: Bacteria > Pseudomonadati > Pseudomonadota > Alphaproteobacteria > Rickettsiales > Rickettsiaceae > Rickettsia > Rickettsia endosymbiont of Lasioglossum villosulum. Next base: position 1,492,125 of record NZ_OZ032152.1, on the reverse strand, counting down.
CCCCTTAAAATATGAACAAAAGGACGACTTGTTTTTAAGGTATTTTTACCATAATAAGCAACGAAAGGTAATAAAACTATGCTACTGAAGAAAAAACGGAAAAAAGCTACTTCAAAACTGTGCAATCTAGTTCCTAAATATTTAGACATTACATCGTTAGCACTACTACTTACTAAACTAAGTAAGAACCAACCTATACCTATTGAATATGTTTTTAATGCATCATTCATTAATATACTCCAGTAATTTCTATAATTTTATTTAAATTTCTTGACTTTTGATATGAAAGAATCTTATCTTCTAAAAAATATAAATACATAACGATGAAAAGCTTATATTATAATATAATAATGAATTTTAAGCAAGTAAAGGATTGTAACTATGATAAGAATGTCTAAAAGGTTAGGAGTAATTTTGTTTGTATCATGCATAAGCATTAATAGCTTTGCTAAAAGCATGGAAGCTGATGTAAATGCTGTACCGGAATATAATTATGATGATATTCCATATTATGAAAATGAAGGAAGTTTACTCGTTAAAATGCGTCTAAACGGAGTTTTTGCACATGCTAAGCAAAAAAACTTACCCGCTCCTACAGTTCCTCAGCCTCTTCCAATAGGTGAGTTTGTAAAAAATGGTTATGGTGGTGATATATCTACTACTATATTCTTCAACAATTATTTTGCTACTGAATTATCTTTAGGTTTTAATGTTTTACGTACTAAAAATTCAGTGCTTAGTAATGTATCCTATAACTATGGCGTTGGAGCAACACCTGGTAAAAGCAAGCCTCTTTACATGATCCCAGCAACAATTACAGGACAATTTCATATGGCACCTTTCGGTGGCATTAGACCTTATGTAGGGCTAGGTTATCATGGTTCATATATGATCACTCAATCTAGCGGTATTAAGATAAGAAACGGAAATGGTTTTGTAGGACAAATAGGTCTGGATTTCTATGCTAAAGATGACACAGTAATAAATTTAGACATAAAACAATATTATTTAAATCCTAAAATTGTATATAAGCCAAGTTTAGTAGGAAATAAAAATGTTACCTCTAGAACTAAGCTTAATCCTTTAGTAGTTTCTATAGGTATAGGATTTAGTTTTTAGTATAATCGTCATTGCGAGCGACTATAAGGAGCGTGGCAATCCAGAAAAAATAATAAAAAATGCTAATTTATAGCATTTTTTATACTTCCTTGCTTCGTCAATTACTTTGTAATTTCCTTAGCTCAGACGGAAAAACTGATCCACGCAGCAATGCCGCCACGGGATGACAGAGGATATAATTTACGCAAACATATAAATAAAACATATTAACCTATGTCCTTACAGATTATCCAATTATTATATCTCATAGCTGCTATTTGCTTTATTCTATCGCTCAAGTTTTTGTCATCACAGAAACAAGCACGTTTAGGCAGTACTATAGGTATTTTGGGGATGACAATAGCAGTCGGTGTTACTTTCTTTCTGCCTGATTTTGCCCATAAATTACCTATTATAGCTACTATATTAGTTGGGGGCATAATAGGCGGGGTAATTGCTCTTAAAATTTCTATGACGGCAATGCCGCAATTAGTTGCAGGCTTTCACTCTTTTGTTGGTCTTGCTGCGGTATTTGTATCTTATGCTACTGTACTTGCTCCTGAAAATTTTGCTATAGGTATTGCAGGAAGCTTGCCTATCAGTTCTTTGATAGAGATATCACTAGGTGTATCTATAGGTGCTTTAACTTTTAGCGGTTCAATTATTGCTTTTTTAAAGCTACAAGGCTTAATGAAAAGCAGCCCATTAAAATTTTATGGTCAGCAATATGTATGTTTAGTGACTACAATATTATTAGTCGCATTAATAGTGTTGTTTATTCGCTCAGAAAATATATTTCTATTTAACCTAATAATATTACTATCTTTGCTAATTGGGGTATTGCTTATAATACCGGTAGGCGGTGCTGATATGCCGGTGATAGTATCGATGTTAAATTCCTATTCAGGTTTTGCAGCTGCCGGTATAGGTTTTACCCTTAGTAATAGTTTGTTGATTATTACTGGAGCTTTAGTTGGTAGTAGCGGTGCTATACTTAGCTATATAATGTGTAAGGCAATGAATCGCTCCTTAATCAAAGTTATTTTTGGTGCATTTTTACCAGCTCCTAGTGGTGCTAGTAAAAATATAAATGATGATAAGGTAGCAAAAGCAAGCTGCCCTGAAGATGCAGCAAATTTATTGCGTAATGCATCATCTGTTATAATTGTTCCTGGTTATGGTATGGCAGTAGCTCAGTCTCAGCATATTATAAAAGAAATGGTTGATATATTAGAAGGGTTAGACATTAACGTACGTTTTGCTGTACATCCTGTAGCAGGTAGAATGCCAGGGCATATGAATGTGCTACTTGCTGAAGCTAATATTGATTATGAGAAAGTTTTAGAGCTTGAAGAGATTAATAGAGATTTTGCTACTACCGATATAGTTTTAGTTATTGGAGCAAACGACGTAACTAATCCAGCTGCTAAAAATGATCCAGATAGCCCGATTTATGGTATGCCTGTTTTAGATGTCGAAAAAGCTCGTAGCGTTTTGTTTATTAAACGTTCTATGGCTTCAGGATATGCTGGTATAGAAAATGAGTTATTTTATCACGACAATACCTTTATGTTATTTGGTGATGCTAAGAAAGTAGTTGAAGAAATTGTCAAGTTTCTAAATGAAGACTAGAATGTGTTACATAGATCGAAAAACGTCCTCGTGTCATCTAGTTGCTTGTCCACGAGATGACATAAATGAAGATTGACTTAAATAGCACAATTTGTTATAACCTTTCTTATTAAGCTAAAAAACAAATATCATGAATTCCCAAAAAATATTACCGCTACTTCCAAAAGCTACGGCTATGTGGTTAATTGAAAACACCTCATTAACTTTTAAGCAGATTGCTGATTTTTGTGGTATTCATGAACTTGAAATAAAAGGTATGGCAGATGGTGAAGTAGCACAATCTATTAAAGGGCTTGACCCGATTGCAAATGGTCAGCTAACTCTGGAGGAAATTGATCGTTGTAGCAAAGACCCTAAAAATGTCCTACAAATTTCTCATAGCCCTGCCTATGAATTAATGAAGAATCAGAAAAAACAGCGTGCTAAATATACACCAATTGCAAGACGCCAAGATAAACCTGATGCTATATACTGGTTACTACGTAATTATCCAGATATTCAAGATAATCAAGTAGTTAAGCTTATTGGTACTACTAAAACTACCATCGATGCTATTAGAACCCGCAGCCATTGGAATATGAAATCTATTCATCCACGTGACCCTGTATTACTTGGACTTTGTAGCCAAGTAGAACTAAATAAGGCAGTAGCGATGCTAGAATCCGCATCAAGCCAAAACAAAGAAACTAAAGACTCTTAAGACAAAAAACATCATTGTGAGAAGAAACTGAAAGTTCGACTAATTAATCTCAGGAATTCCACTTTATGAGATTGCCAAGTCGATTCTACGAATCTCCTCGGAATAAGGCATTGTCGCATGGATCGGCTAAAAAATACTAATATTATTAGTATTTTTTATTATTTTTTCTGGATTGCCACGCTCATTTCATTCGCGTAGCTCAGACGATTTGGTATCCACGCAACAATGCCTCGCAATGATGACTCTTGATCCACACGAGAAATGCCATCACACGACATCGAGCGTTTTTTCTAATCATCCACATCGGAAAATGCATCATTATCATTAAGCTCATCATCTAATTCTTGAGAAGATTGGTTATTTTCATCATTAGATTTGAAATTACCTAAATCTTTTTACTGTTTAAGGTTTTAACTGATTTTAAAGTCTCAACAGGGATAATAACTATTATGTTTTTATTTAATTCATCAAAATATTCTGTAGTTAAAGAATCTTTAAGCACTCCTGAATATTTATTGCTTTTGCTGCTTGCTATGAAATCCTCTAAAGATTTACTTTTATAATAATTTTCAGATGTAAAAATCATTGTTATAAAAAATATCACGGCTGAAATAGCAGCTCCTACTGCAAAACCGGCTAATAATCCCAAAAATCGATCAATGAAACCATTCCTCATAAATGAAATTATTGCTAGGAATTTATAGACGATAAAAATGCATAAGATTAAAGAAATAATATAGGATATAACCCCGCTACTTATTACTCTTACAACCTCATTATGTACGTATTTGCTTATTATTTGCGAAATATGTGGATATAAGAAATATGTTAACATTATCGAGGTAATAAAACCGAGTATTCTTGTCGAAAAACCTATTATCCCTTGGTATAATCCAAAAAACGAAAAAAGTGTGATAATAGAAAAAATAGTAATATCAAAAAATGTGATCATTATTGTTAACTTCTATTGAATAATTGAATTTAAATCTTATATACTTAATAAATAACTATTATAATACTAGTTTTATTATGAATGATAAGATCTTTTATAACCTATCCGGTAAAACACTAGTTTCAACACCTTATGTAATTACAAAAGGTATCTACCATAAATCCTTGATTTATATGTTATCACATACAGAAGAAGGTGCAATAGGATTAATGTTTAATCGTTTAGTAAATCATATAGATTTAAAATCATTTTTTAAAATAAAAAATGATGAAATAGTAAATCCTGTTATGGTGCCTATATATCTTGGCGGACCTGTAGAGCATGAAAAAGGATTCTTTTTACATTCCACAGATTATAATAAAAACTTATTATTAGATTTTCATAATGATTTAGCAGTAAGCTCTAATTTAGAAATTTCAGAAGATATAGCTTTCGGTAAAGGACCTAAAAACAGCTTATTAATTGTAGGATATACTGGGTGGAAAGCAGGGCAGCTTGAAAAAGAGCTAGAAGAAAATCTATGGCTAGTTATGGATTGTGATAAAGAATTTATTTTTGCTGATAATCCTGAAAATAAATGGCATAATGCATTAAAGCATTTAGGCATTGATGAGGCACATTTCTCTTTCCAAGTAGGAAGTGCTTAAGTCAGTGTTATTGCATGGATAACGAATCGTCATTGCGAGCAATTGAAAAATACTTTTCGATCCATATAACAAAAAAGTTACAGGATCACAGATCATAAGTATAACAACGCATTTTAGAATAAACATAAACAAAAAATGATTTCGATATTTAGCAAATTAAAGCAAGGTTTATCTAAGACCTCAGGTAAAATATCAGCAGGTATTAATAAGATATTTTATAAGAAAAAACTAGATGCAGAAACATTAGAGGAGCTGGAAGAGCTATTAATTTCAACTGACATGGGAAGTTTGGTAGCAGCTAAAATTATCGAAGATTTTAAATCGCTCAAATTCGATAAAGAAGTTGAAACTACCGAAATAAAAGAAACTCTAGCAAATCTTATTGAACAGCAATTATTAGAATCAGAAATTCCTTTCACTTTAAATGAAAATAAACTAAACGTGGTTTTAGTATGTGGTGTTAATGGTGCAGGTAAAACAACCACTATCGGTAAGCTTGCTGCAATGTATGGAATGCAGGGTAAAAAAGTAGCAGTTGCCGCATGTGATACGTTCAGAGCCGCCGCCGTAAATCAGTTAGATAGTTGGGTAACCAGAGCAAAAGCTTTGCTTATTACCGGCGAAGAGGCAGCAGATCCTGCAAGCGTTGCTTACAGAGCAGTAGAAGAGTCAATTAAGCAAAATATCGATATACTTTTTATTGACACAGCAGGCAGACTTCACAATAAAAAGAACTTGATGGATGAGCTTACTAAGATTGTGAAAGTTATCAAGAAAGTAGACGAGGACCTCCCTACTCATAGCGTTTTAGTGATAGATGCTATTACTGGACAAAATACCTATAACCAAGTGGAGCATTTTAACGAGGCTACTAATTTAACCGGTCTTATTGTAACCAAGCTTGACGGTAGTGCTAAAGCTGGCGTGATTGTCGGGATAGTGCAGAAATTTAATTTACCGATATATTTTATTGGTATAGGCGAACAGATAGAAGATTTGAAAATATTTAACCGACACGATTTTGCAAAAAGCTTAGTGGGGTTATGAGTTTAGGTGTCATCTAGTTGCTTGTCCACGGATCCAAAAAATAATAAAAAATACTAATTTTATTAGTGTTTTTAACTGGATCCCGCTACAAGCTCGCGGGATGACAACTGGAAAACTGATTCACGCAACAAAGCCGCCACGGGATGACAAAAGCTAATCCATGCAGACAATGCCTCCTCGCAATGACGAAAACCTTTACCTATCATTTTTAGGTAAGCCTAAGCAATAATGTTTAAGAAACTTTCCATCGCTACTAATTAAATATACAAAATTAGAGTGTTTTAGTTCATATTTACCGGTTTCTGTATCAAATGTTTTTGGCTCATAAAATACTTTGAATTCATTAGCAACCTGCGTAATATCATCTATTGTACCGGTTAAACCTATAAAATTATTATCTATATTTTCAAGATATTTTTTGAGTACTTCGCTTGTATCATTTATTGGATCTAGAGTAATAAATACTGTCTGCACTACGATATTTTCTTTTTGTAAAATCTTTATAATATCCTCTATCTTTTTCAATGCATTCTCATCATCTAACGAGTAAGTAACGCCAAAGTAAATTAGGCTTAGATGTCCTTTTAAATCTTTATCATTAAAAACTTTCCCTTTTTGATTCTTAAGAGCGAATTTGATGGCTTGAGAATTATTTTTATCGCTAACTTTCGTATTAATATAAATCTGAGATGGTTCAAACGAAGAGTAAAATAAATATAGATATATTATGCCAGTGATTACAGCTAAGGCTATGAAGATTTTTATTAGGTACATTTGGTTTTTATGTTTTTTCATACCCTGCCGAAATTAGTTAACGAAAATATATTATTAAAATTTATACATAATTAGAAATAACTACAATTATAAAGCTTATTAGTCTAGTAAATAAAGTAAAAATAATCATACATGCGTATAAATATTGCAATATTTGTTTAGTGTTATTTTTATCACATCAAATCTTTTTAGTTAAGATTTATTAAATAATTTATCTAAATTATTAAGCTAATCTAAAAGTTTAGATTTAATTAGAAAAAACAACTAAGTAATAGGTTAATTATGATCAATCATCCTAAACACCCTAAACATCCTAGATATATTAGAGAGAAACAAATAAGCTCTACAAATAGCTCATCCCAAGAGTCTTTTAAAACTGTATTAAAAAGTGATGAGTTTTCATTCGTTGGTAAGCTAAATGATGCTATTAAAGACTTTTATCAAGATATAAAAAATAGTAAGATTTTAGATATAAATCAAATAAATAACATAGAAAATCTAAAAGCTTTTTTAAAATCTATTAAAGATGCTAAGATTCAAAATTTAAAGGATATTACAGATACATTAACAAACAATATTCATTGTATATCTTTTAAATCTTTAGATATGTCTAAGATCATACTTGATAGTATAAGTAACTTTAAAAAATTAGTAAGTTCGATTAGTGAGCAACAAGCTAAATCTCTTTGGACTTGTATTACAGCATTTAAATCTATTGATGAAAAAAGTTTTACTGAAGTAATATATAGTAAGCTACTACATAGCCAAATAGCACCTATGCAAGAACAGAGTGCTTATAATTCGTTAGGGGAGTTATTAATAGCAACGCATGGATCTATCGCTTTTCATAATAAACAAGATGAATTGTACAAAAATCAATTAGCTGAAATTTATTGTCAGCATGCACAAGTTGTAAGTATACCTTCTGCAATAGATTTATATAAAAAAGCTGCTGCACTAGATTCTGTTAAAGCAAATACAAAACTCGGTAACATATATTTACAGCAAAGAGAATATGCAAAAGCATTAGAATATTTAAGAAAAACTAAATGTATTGATGATGAGGAAAAAGCATTTAATGGATTAATCGATGATATGATGCATAACTCTCAGATAAATAATAGGAATTTAGCAGATGAGTATTTATTGCAGGCAGGATATTATAAAAAACACAGCAGAATAGATGATGCAACAAAAGCTTATCTTATTGCTATAGGTAAAATGGAAGGAATAGTTGAGCCTAAGGATTACTTAAAATTATCTGATATATATAGAAATCTAGCAAATACAGTTTTACCGAATAATAATAATAAAACAGAATATTTTATGCAAGCTACAGGATATAAGGAATTAGCAGAAAAATTTGATATTCCTCAAAATATAGAGCAAGATACATCTGTAGATTTCTCACGCCCTATTTACAATCCTAAGGATGTTTTACTAAGTGGTGACGATTCTGATTATTACTCAGACTCAGGTAATTAAAATATCTTAATATAATTTTTATAGACAAGTAAAAATGAGGTGATAGTATAAAATAAATATATTTAATTACAAATTAGATATGACTCAAGATTATCCAGCTGATGATACAAAAAAAATTGCTGAGCAAATAAAAGATGCTTTAATGGGTATTAGCGACTCGCTTGTACTTGAAAGCACAGAAGTAGAAGAGCTTTTTGAGGAGTTGAGCCAAAATGAAGATTTTGAATATGAGATAGAGCAGATACTTGCTATCTTAAATGAACAAACTATGGATTTAACTCAACTCCAATCACAAATTATTTTATTGATCCGCAAATATTTAGGTAAAACTAAAAATCTAAAGCTTAAAATGCTGAAGATGGATGAAAAACTTATCAGTAAAAATATTTCCGAAGTCAGTAACTATTTAATGCATCAACATTCCAAAATTGTTAGAGATGCTAATAAAAACCTTGCAAACCCGAAAGATAAATTACAAGGCTTAACTAAGCAGGCAAGAATAGACCTAAAGCGTTTGATCAAAAGTTTTGCTGTTTATCAGATTTATATGTTTATGAATCCGAAAAGGATAGCCGGTGAGACAAAATTAATGAACTTTGCCTATAATTTTATTAGAGGTGGAATGAAATTAGCCCAAAAATATGAGGGTGGAAAGCCAAGAGATATCAAATCATATTCCCCTAAACTTATTAAAAAGCTTGAAAGAGCTCGTGCCGGTTTTAAAAAAAGCGGCGGTATTTCAATTTAAATATTGTCTTCTTCTACAAAAGCCTTATAGTTTAATAAAATTAATTCAATTATTATGGAGAAAGCACTTTCAACTTAAATCATTCATGCGAACTTAATATTGAAAAATTAATAACTTGGATACATCTTGGTTGCGGCTCTGAAGAAAAACACCATGCTCAAGCTGTAGAAATTAATATAAAACTAATTTTCGCTACTCCTCCACTAGCTACTCAAACTGATAATATCGATGATACCATTTGCTATGCAGAAACTGTAAGACTGATACAAAAGATTTGTCAGGAGAATCGCTTTAATCTTATCGAATATTTAGCAGCCCGAATATATGATATTATTTATCATGATCTTATCAAAACTAAATCAGAAAAAGTTTTTTTAAAGGTAACTGTTACTAAATTAAAATCACCAGTTTCAGGAGTACATGGCGGGGTCTCTTTTTCTTACTCAGGGAAAAATAGTATATGATTTATATTTCTATAGGCAGTAATTCAGGCAACAGATTTTTAAATATTAGAAGAGCTCTAAATTTACTCAAAAGCTATGGTTTTGTACTACTTAGGCAATCTATTATTTTTGAGACGCAAGCTATTCTACCACCTAACGCAGATAGTAGTTGGGATAAGCCATATTTTAACATGGTGGTACAAGGTACTACTGCTTTATTGCCCAATGCATTGCTAACTGTGCTTAAAAAGATTGAACAGCAAATAGGCAGAAAAGACAATTATGATAAATGGTGTCCACGAGTTATTGATCTAGATATTTTACTTTGGGATAATTATTATATAGATTTACCAGATTTAAAAATACCTCATTCCCAATTATTAAATAGACCGTTTCTTATTCATCTTATTGCAAGCTTGAGCATAGAATGCCGTTATATTTGCCCTGATAATAACCTCTATAACGATAAAACTTTTGCAGAAATAGCCCATTTAATCGAAAATCAAGGGGTTATACGCTCGCTTATTTTAAATCCTCAATTTGTTGGTATTTTAAATATTACTCCTGATTCTTTTTCTGATGGAGGTTTGAGTTTTCATAAGGAAGATGCCGTTAAGAATTTTGTACATTTAATGGATGCAGGATCTAGTATGATCGATCTTGGTGCTCAGTCAACACGTCCCTCTGCTTTTATGATTAGTGAGGATGAAGAATATACTAGGCTTGATAGTGTTCTTGAAGAGCTAAAAGGAGTTATAGAAAAAACAGAAGCCCTTATTAGTATCGATAGTTTTTCACCTGAAGTGATAAAACGAATTCTAAAAAAATATCCCGTTCATTGTATTAACTTAGTTAAAACTAATTTAGATAATGATACATTACGATTAATTGCAGATTATAATTGTAAAATTGTTATTATGCATTCGCTAACCGTTCCGCCACAAAAACAGCAATGTCTTGATTTTGATAAATCTCCGATTATTAGCTTAAATATATGGGCAGAGCAAGAAATAGTAAAATTAGAAAAATGTGGATTTGATAGAAAAGATATAATTTTTGATCCTGGTATAGGTTTTGGAAAGTCTGTTTACCAAAATTTACATATACTACAAAATATTCAAGAATTTAAAAAATTAGGATGTGAGATATTAGTTGGTCACTCAAGAAAATCTTATATTTCTGCTTTCTATAATTCTATCGCAAAAGAAAGAGATTTAGAAACAATAGCAATATCAAAATATTTAGCTGAAAATGTGGTCAACTATTTACGAGTGCATAATGTTGAAGATCATCAAAGATTTTTCGCAGCAAAGCAAATAGTTAAAACGTCAGTATAGGATAAAATTTTTTAAAGTCTTATCCTAAATTTAATTTGGAGGTTCTTATTATAAAAATTACCGGCATAATGGCATGCGATCCTACCGGAATAATAGGTCTGAAAGGTCAAATGCCTTGGTCTTACCCTAAAGAATTTGAGTATTTTTATCAAATAGTGAAAAATAATATTATAGTCATGGGGCATAAAACCTTTGACTCATTGCCTTCTAAAATCTTGCAAAACTGTATTTGTATTGTCTTTTCAAAAAATATACCTACTCAATTTTTCGATAATGGCGTGTTTTTTGTGAAATCTTTGGATGAGTTTTGGGAAGTGATAAAGCTTTTTAGCGATAAAAAAATTTTTATGGTTGGAGGTGCAGAAATAGCTACTTTTTTTCTAAAACAAAATCTTATCGATGAGTTTCTACTAACAAAGATAAATAAAGACTACGAAGGTGATACTTTTTTCCCTCTTGATCTTTTAGAGGGTTGGGATTCAATGATGATCGATAAAACAAACGATTATAAAATTTACAAATTTACTAAACATTAATAATAAAAGGAAGTAACGTGAAATTTTTAGAACAGCTCAATACAGATCTTAAACAATATAATCTTTTAAATCACCCATTTTATCAATTATGGAATATGGGAAAACTTAGTCATTCTACTTTACAAACTTATGCAAAAGAATATTATCATCATGTTGCAGCTTTTCCACGCTATATAAGTGCAATACATTCTAAATGTAGTGATATAGAAACTAGACAGATATTACTTGGTAATCTTATAGAAGAAGAACAAGGAGACGAAAATCATCCGGAATTATGGAAACGTTTTGCTGAAGGGTTAGGTTGTTCAAGAAGCAGTTTTACTTTAGAACCTGAACTAAACTCAACCAAAAAACTTGTTCAAGGTTATTTTAAATTAACAGAAAAATCTTTTGCTGAAGGTCTTGGTGCTCTTTATGCTTATGAGCGTCAAACTCCGGAAGTATCTGACTCCAAAATTCAAGGATTAAAAAAATTCTATGGAATTTCAGATTACAAAACATTACAATTTTTCACTGTTCATAGCGAAATTGATCAATGGCATACTCAAGAATGTGCAAACTTGATTGAGGATTTAGACGCAAAGGAACAAAAATTAACATATCAAGGAGCAATAGAAGGAGCAAAATTGCTATGGCAATTTCTTGATGGCATGAATATTGTATCTAAATAATTTAATTTTAAATGAAAAATATTTTCTTACATTCTTTAATAGTTGAGAATTATCGTAATTTCAAAAATCTCGAGCTAAAAACCGATAACATTCCAATAACTATTATTGGTGAAAATGGCAGTGGTAAAACTAATATCTTAGAAGCAATATCGCTTTTCTATCCAGGTAGAGGTTTAAGATCAGCAAGGCTTGCTGATATATGTAGAGAGTCAGAAGATCATTGCTCTGTTAGGGCTTTATTGCAAAGTAAGCTTGGGCTTGCAGAGTTTAGCACACAAATCAAACGCATATCCAATAGAAGAACAACCGAATATAATAATTCTAAGATCGCCAATAATGAGTTAAGTAAATTTACCAGTATGGTATGGCTTACTCCTCAAATGGAAGGGATTTTTACAAGTGGTACTAGTGATAGAAGAAAATTTTTTGACCGAATAGTTTATAATTTTGATCCAAAACATGCAGAATTAGTTAGTAAATATGAACATTATATGCAGGAGCGGAATAAAATTCTAGCTGAAGATATGTGGGATAATAATTGGCTTAAAACTATTGAAGAAAAAATGGCTGACACTTCAATCTACATTGCTAATAATCGTCTCAAAACTTTAGAGTTTATGCAGCAAGCAATTGATGAACTTGAAAACGAATTCCCAAAAGCTGAGTTATCAATTGATGGCATGGTAGAGCAGAAAATATTAAACGGCGAAGAAGATGTTGTTGGTTTTATTGCAGCAGAGCTTCATAAAACAAGAGATAAAGACAAATTACTTGGTCGCACCAGCTTTGGAGTCCATAAAAGTGATTTTTTGGTTAAGCATAAATATAAGAATATCTTGGCAAAATTTTGCTCTACTGGTGAGCAGAAAGCTATTTTAATTGCAATAATACTTGCCGAGATGAATTATGCTATAAAGTTAACTAAAACAGCTCCTATTTTGCTTTTAGATGAGGTATTTGTTCATTTAGATGATAGAAGACGAAACTATTTAACCGAATTTTTTATAAGCATCAATCTACAATTATGGGTCACAGCCACCGATTTAAAAGGAATAGAAGAGTTTGGAAATAAATCTCAGTTGATTAAATTATAGGCGTTGCCAGCATAGGTTAGTTTTACTCCTGTCACCCCGTGAATAAATCACAGGGTCTAGTTAAAAAATACTAATATTATTAGTATTTTTTATTGTTCTTCTGGATTCCGTGGTTAAGCAACTAGATGACTACCTTAGGGCGTTTTTCGATCCACGCTGGCAATGCCTACACGGGATGACCAAAGTGGAACTGATCTACCCAAGGAATGCCTCCTCGCAATGACGCAAAATACTGTTATGGAATTAGGACACTAATTGAAACTCAAATTTCAAGAGTTAAGCGATGTATCGGTTTATCTCTATTAACTAAAAAAATATCATCACAAAAACGTGAACAATTGTTATTACCATCGCTCAATACTTAATTTATACCGTTATTAACTTGACGGTGCCGAAATTAGGCTATATATGGAACAGAAAGGCAACAAATGCATATGAAATCACGAGAAGAGTTTCTAATCATGAGAAAAACATCTTGCTAAATACAGAATATAAGCAAAAATATGAAGAACAACAAAAGTTAAAAAATTTAACAGAAGCATACATTTAGATTTTAAATATCTGTAAGATTAAATCTTCGGGCTGTTGAAAAAGTCTACAATGATTTAAATATATTACAAAATATAAACTCTTAGTTTACGCTAAAATGCGTTTATTTAGTAAAATTTTAAGTTATTACATAGAAAGGATTAGGTATAAAGCACTTTTTCAACAGTCCGTCTTAACTTCTACAGACCGATATTTTAGTTTTTTCTTAAGGACCATTAGATGAAAATAATTCTTATTATTCAAAATCCTACATTTAATTTATTTGAAAGTTTTTATAATGAAATTAAACAGGATAAATTCTTTGATGTACAATTTATACTTATCCCATGTGAAAATAAAAACTATGTATTCAATAATATCGAAGAGCTAGCTAATTATTTTGACGAAAGAAACATACCGTATGTAATGGGATATAACTCATGTTCAAAAGAGTATATAGATATTGAATCTTTTTCTCCTGATCTTGTTATATATCAAATTTTATACGATGACTATAGGCAATCCGAATTGTTTCATTCTACTCATGTTGCTCAGTACGCTCGCATTGCACATATTTCTTATGGTCTTAACATGATAAAACATACGGGTCTCTACAAGGGATTGTTAGAAAAAAATCCTTTTACAAAAGTAATGTGGAAAATTTTTGTAGAAAATCAATATATAGAAAAAGAAATCAATCAAAAAATGCCTGAAAAGGCAAAAGCTATAGGATACTTAAAATGTGAAAAATATTTACACAATTATGAAGATTTCCCAAAACGTTGGAGTCTTTCGAGAGAAAAATCTTTCAGAATAGTCTGGAAACCTAGATGGACAGGAACATCAGAGAGTTCTAATTTTTTAAAATATCTTGATTACTTTATTACTCTTGTTAAAACTGATAGTAATATTGACTTTGTATTTTATAGTCATCCATTGTTAGAATGGCAATTGGTCGAAAATACAAAAATTATGAAGCGTCATTCTTATAATATGCTTATTAAGGAATTATTGTGTTTAAAAAATTTTAGGATTGAAGATAGTGGAGATTTCTTAGATACTATAATGACTGCAGATTTGTACATAGGTGATTTTAGCTCTACTATGGCAGAGTTCTTTTTGACAGGAAGACCTATCATCTATACTCCTGTTAAAAGTTCTTTAAATGAAATTGGAAAAATGATGCAGCAAGGTATGTATACTGCGAATAATAAAGAAGAATTACATGGTTATATTATGAATATAAAAAATAAAAATGATCCTTTATCTTCCATTAGAAAGGATATTAAAAATATTGTAAGTTTGCCAGTTCAAAATAACCAATTTGCTCGCTATTTAGTAGATTATTTAAAAGGTAATCCTCCCCAAAAACAATCGATGGCACCGTCAAGTTAATAAAGGTATAAATTAAGTATTGAGCGAACGTAAGGGATGATATATAGAATAGCAGTAATAATTTATCTCTCAATTTTACCGTTGTACAAAGATTACTGGGTAATTATTCAGCTCCAAATTGTCATTTTACAGTGATGTTATTTTTGAGGGGTAGTCTTACTCCTATAACCCCGTGATTTATTCACGGGGTCCAGTTAAAAAATACTAATAAAATTAGTATTTTTTATTATTTTCTGGATACCGCAGGTACAAGCAACTAGATAACACCGAGTAGAGTAAATTATATAGCAATTTCAGCAAAACGTTATTAATTAATATCATGATGATCTTGCATATTGGTGTCTTCACCCATAGGTGGTACAAATTCAGCAACATCTGAAGTAGTTTGATTAGTTTCGCTTATTTCCAAACTTAGTGAGCTATTAAGTTCTCCTAATTGTTTAGTCAAGAATTCCAATTCTTTGTCAATATAATTACCCGAATCTGGTTTATTTAGTTTTAATAATACTCGCCGAGTAAAGTCTTGTATGAAACTTTCTCTTTTTGTTAATAAGTCATCTGTATTTATTTCACTAAACTGCCGTTCAATAATTTGACTATTAAACTGTGTAAATGCTTGTAAAAATATTTGTATATTTTGATGTTTAGCATTAGCCTCAGCATTATTAAAACATTCATTTGCCTCAATTTCTTGATGTAATTTAACTAATGAACAACCCTTATAAAAGTTATATAAGAAGATATTGTCAGCTTCCTTAGCATATTTTAAAGCTTCATCAAAAAAAGCTATAGATTCCTTATGATCATTTGTTTCTTCTGAATAATATAAAGCAAGACCTTTACAGTAATTAGCCTCGCCTGTTTTATTTAAATTGTCTAAAGCTTCTGCTTTTTCCCAATAAGCGTCTTGTAAACTGATCTTCTTTGGAGTTAAATATCCCTTGTCAGAAGTAATAAATTCGTCAAAATTTACAATAGCTTCTTCGTTTTTACCCATCCTTTTTAAAAGTTGTGCTTTATAATGATAAGTTTCAGTGACAATTCTATCGTTATCGCTCATATTTCTTTCATGAGTCATCAATTCATCATAAACTGCTATTGCTTTATCAAACTGTCCTGCTTCTTTTAAAATATTTGCTTTTTCCCAGTAAGCTACACATGAAAACTTATTATATTTTATGGCTTCATCAAGATTTTGCAAAGCTTCATCAATTGCTTTCAATTTTTCTAATAATAGAGCTTTATAACAATAAGCTTTTGCAAGAGATTTATTATAATAATCAAGTTGATTTTCAAACATCACTGTTGTACTTTCTGAAATTTGAAAATTATCTTTTTGTTTTATGGCTTTTATAGAATGCCATTGCTTTATCATATTGCTCTTCAATTTCAAAAACATTTCCTATAGCTAAAAATGGTTCAACATCAAAATTAAGATCAAAATGTGTTTTTCCACTCTCATACTTTACGTTTCCACATTCGAAAGCTTTCTTATAGGCAAACATTGCTGTTTGATAATCACCCTCATTAAATAATTTATGACCGGCTTGAAGATAGTGTTGTTCCTTAATTGCAACTTCTTTAAATCCTCGAGCATAAGGTGGCATATATTCATTTATTATGCTCAACATAGTTGCTACTACTTCACTATCATATGTATTTTCTAAACTTACTGATTCTTCCTTAATAATATTTGCTTCTTTTTCCTCTCTTAAATATTCTGCTCTTCTTTTTGCTTCTTGTGCTTCCATGATATTTTTTAATCTATCAACTTCTTCGTTAGTTAATTTCTTTTTCATAATTTTATCTAATTTTAATATATTGTGAGTGATAAAAATCTATTACTAACTATCGCAAGAAAAAGCAAGAAGTTTTTCTAATAATTCATCACTTCCCTATACAGAAATTCTTAAATATCTCGCCGAGGATTTCTTCAACATCAATAATGCCTGTAATAGCACCTATTCTACGCATAGTCATTCTGATATCTTCAGTTGCTAGAACTAAATCATTATCAAGGTTAAAATCTTTTAGATAGGCAAGAGCTTGCTTAAGGTGATGGCGATGGCGTTCATTTGTTATATAAGGCGTTTCAGTAAAACCTGCCATATTTTCAGCAATTTCTTCAATGTTTTTTAATATACTTGGTAAAGCTATATTGTTTTTAATTGAAACCTTTAAGCATCTATATTTATTTTCTATATTAAATATTCTATTTTCGGGAATAAGGTCAATTTTGTTTATTATTACAATAGTATTTTCATCAATCAAACCTGTTATATCTTCATTGACTGTAGAGTCTAAAGTCTCAGCATCGAACATCACAATTTTAATATCGGCTTTTTTTGCTGAATCTATTGCCCTCTTTATCCCCTCTTGTTCTATAACATCATTGCTTTCGCCTCTTATACCTGCTGTATCTTGCAAAATAATAGGGTATCCGCCTATATCCAAATGCCCCTCAATTATATCTCTAGTAGTACCTGCTATATTTGAGACAATTGCAATATCTCTTCGCATCAGGAAATTAAGTAGGCTAGACTTGCCAGCATTTGGTGGTCCTATAATTGCAAGCTTTAATCCACTTCGGAGCAACTCCCCTTTTCTGTTATCATTAAGATATTCGGATATTGTGTTTATAAGTGTTTTATGAGTATTTGTAACATCTTTTAATACACTTTCCGGTATATCTTCATCAGGAAAATCTATATATGCCTCAAGTAAAGATATAATCCGCAGCAATTGACTTCGCCAGCTATTATATAGCTCTTCAAGTGCTCCCCCTGCTTGCCTAATTGCCTGTTTATGTTGCATAATTGTTTCAGCATTAATTAAATCGGCAATGCCCTCTGCTGCAGTTAAATCGAATTTATTATTTAGAAAAGCTCTTTTAGTGAATTCCCCTGCTTCTGCCAAACGAACACTAGGTATATTCAGTAAAGCATTCGTAAGCATTATAGAGATGGCTTTACTACCGTGCGTATGAATTTCTACCACATCTTCGCCGGTAAAGCTATTAGGTGCTTTGAAATAAACAACCATAGCATTATCGATTAAGTCATTGCTTTCTGGGGAAGTAAGTTTTTGGTAATACATAAAGCGTGGTTTAAAATTAGATTTAC
This sequence comes from Rickettsia endosymbiont of Lasioglossum villosulum, assembly GCF_964026455.1. Classification (NCBI taxonomy): domain Bacteria; kingdom Pseudomonadati; phylum Pseudomonadota; class Alphaproteobacteria; order Rickettsiales; family Rickettsiaceae; genus Rickettsia; species Rickettsia endosymbiont of Lasioglossum villosulum. Next base: position 1,473,916 of record NZ_OZ032152.1, on the reverse strand, counting down.
CAGTTAGTAACTTTAAAACTTCTAAACTTTTAGCTCCAGAAACTCTAAAAACTGCTACCCCTGCTTTACCAAAGCTAGAGCTTTGTGCAAATATCGTTTCCATTTTTTTAATACTCCTAATATAAAACGATGTCACCTTAATAACTCTTCTACAAAGCTTTAAAGCAGAAGAGTATTGTTTATTAAATAATATATAATATAATAACAAATTAAATAAGCTATATTTACTTGAGAAAATCATGACGCCAAAAACACCTCTTTTAGATTCCGGTCGGTTAAACTGTCAAATACCAAACCATAAAGCTAAAATTTTAGAACTTAGCAAAAAACAGGAGTCAAATTCTTTATATGTCGAATTTATTGAAAAATTTTTAAGTTATATTCCTATTGATTATGATTTTGAGAATAAACAAAAACTATTTTTTGATTTTGCCGATGAAGCTTTTAACTTTTTTAAGTATAGAGAAAAAGGCGAGAGGAAAATATCAATAACAAATACTGTTATTGAAAACGATCCAGCAATAAATGTGTTAATATTGCTTGATAATAAACCGCATATTGTTGATTTTATCGTATGTCTTCTTAAGAATAAAGCACTGCAAACTAAATTTTTGTTGCATCCGGTAATAAAATGTACTCGTGATAGTAAAGGCAACCTAGAAAAAATACTAGAAAATTCAGCCGCAGAAAAAAAATCAGAATCTATATTACATTTAACAATCCTCGGAAATTTTGATGATAGTGCAGCTAATTTACTAACAAAAGCTATAAATGATAGGCTAGATGAGCTTGAGGAAAGCCATAATTCCTTGCCAAATATGCAGGCAAAGCTCCAAGATTTATCTAAAAATATAATCGATAATGAGAAACTGAATTCCGTAGAGGCTAAAGAATTTTTAAGTTGGTTACAAAATGATAATTTAATTTTATTAGGTACTATTGATTTTGAAGTAAATTCTACAAAATTAAGTAATAAGATTGGGACAACAAAAATATGGCAAGAAGTAAAAGATGAGATTGAAGACATTGTAAAATGTTCCGCTAGCCCATTATATCAAAACCAGCTAATAATACTTGGTAAAATAAATAGTGCCTCGCTTATTCATACAGATAATTTAATTGATTATATTTTAGTAAAGAAATTTGACTCTTTTGGTGAATATATTTCAGGAAGTATAATTTTTGGTATATATAACTCAAATATGTATTACCATTCAATAAGTAATATCCCAATTCTTAGGCAGAAATTTAACTTCGTAATAGGGAAAGCTGGTTTTGCATTGTCTGGTTATAATGCTGATAAGTTAAAAATTTTAATGGAGTCCTTACCTCGTGAAGCTTTAATTCAAATTGATCAAGGTGATTTATATTGCATGTGCTTACATATGCTTTCTAGTATGATGAGTAAGAAGCTTAAATTATTCATTCAATATGATTGGTCGAGTTCTTTTTTAAATATTATAATTTTCTTACCTAGAGAGCGTCTAACTTCTGAAATACATAACATGATAGATTGTTATTTAGCTGAGAAATTCGGCAGTAAAATCCTATCTAACTATATCACTGAAGTAGTAGGCAGCTTTTCTTATCTTTTTGTCACCCTTGAAGCACAAGATAAGCATAAAATAAATTTTGAAGCGGAAAAAATTCAGCAAGATTTAGATCGTATTTCTAGATGTTGGAGTGAAGATTTTTATTTGAAACTTTCTAAAAAATTTGGTGAATATCAAGCAGGAATTAATTTTAAATTATTTGATAATATTTTTCCTGCTGATTATAGGCAAAAATTTTCTCCTGAAATAGCTTTAACAGATATTGAATATTTAACTGAAGCAAGTAGGAATCAAAGACGCATGTTTAATTTGATTGCTACAGGTGAATCAGAATTTTATCTAAAAATATATAGTCCAGGAGTAAGTCTTGCTCTTTCTAATATATTACCACCAATAGAAAATTTAGGCTTTAGTGCAATCGACGAACAGAGCTTTGTAATTAAAGAAGTCGGTGAGATTAAAGAAAGCTGGATATATAATTTTATTTTAACTTCCGTAGTACCAGTAAAAGATAATATTCAAGAGCTAAAAATAAATGTTGAAGAAGCCTTAGACAAAATGGTTCTTGGCATGCTTGCTAATGACTCTTTAAGTAAATTAATAGTACTTGTCGGTTTTAACTGGAAGCAAGTTAAACTAGTCAAAGCTCTAACAAGATATTTACATCAAACAGGTTTTAGTTACGGCAAGGGTTATGTGCAATTGACACTTCTTAAACATCCTGAATATACGAAAAAATTAGTAAATCTATTTGATATAAAATTTAACCCTAAACATCTCGATCACGACTTCAAAGATATCAAAAAACAATTAAATGATTATTTATTAAAAGTTGAAGTAAGTAGTGAGGATAAAGTACTGCGTAGTATGCTTGGTATTCTTGAGGCTGTTACTAGAACAAATTACTATCAACCTAACAAACATTATTTTTCATTTAAGTTCGATTCCTCTAAAGTCCCCCATTTACCTCAACCGATCCCATTTGCTGAAATATTTGTTTATTCAAGAAGTTTTGAAGGAGTACATTTAAGAGGTGGTCCTGTATCACGTGGAGGACTTAGATGGTCAGATAGAGCAGAAGATTATAGATATGAAGTGCTTAGGCTTATGAAAGCACAAATGACTAAAAATTCTGTTATAGTACCTGTTGGTTCTAAGGGCGGTTTTTATCTTCACTTTACTGATGAGGGAATGAGTCGTGATGAATATATGGCAAAGGTCGTTGAGTGTTATAAGAATTTCCTTAGAGGTTTACTAGATATTACCGATAACATAGTTGATGGCAAGGTAGTACACCCTCAAGATATCATTATTTACGATAAGGAAGACCCATATTTAGTAGTTGCTGCCGATAAAGGAACAGCTTCATTTTCAGATTATGCTAATAGTGTTTCCAGAGAATATAATTATTGGCTTGATGACGCTTTTGCTTCAGGCGGTTCTGCCGGTTACGACCATAAGAAAATGGCTATTACCTCTAAAGGTGCTTGGATTTCAGTAACTAATCATTTCAAGACTTTAGGTATAGATGTACAGAAAGACCCTATCACTGTCACAGGGATAGGCGATATGTCTGGTGACGTGTTCGGTAATGGGATGCTTCGCTCGAAAGCTATTAAGCTAGTTGCTGCTTTTAACCATAAGCACATATTCATTGACCCAAGCCCTGATCCTTTAACAAGCTTTAATGAGCGTTTACGTCTATTTAATTTAAAAGGTTCTAACTGGTCTGATTATGATAGTAAGCTGATTTCTAAAGGCGGCGGGATATTTGAGCGTAGTAGCAAGTCGGTAAAATTATCACCGGAAATTAAAAAATTACTCGATGTAAATGATAGTGAAATATCACCTGAAGAGCTAATTAAAGCTATTTTAAAAGCTGAAGTTGATTTGCTATGGAATGGCGGTATAGGCACTTACATTAAAGCGAAAACAGAGAATCATTTAGAGATCGGCGATAAAGCGAACGATAATTTAAGATGTAATGGTGAAGAAATTAGAGCAAAGGTTGTTGCGGAAGGCGGAAATGTCGGTGTATCGCAACGAGGCAGAGTTGAGTATGCCAAAAAAGGTGGACGCATCAATACCGACTTTATTGATAATTCAGCAGGTGTTGATTGTTCTGACCATGAAGTAAATATTAAAGTTGCTTTTAGTAATTCTGTTGCTTCCGGTAAGGTTACTTTAGATGAGCGTAACAAGCTGTTAATTGATATGACAAAGCAAGTTGAAGAATTGGTTTTAGAGGATAATTATAAGCAAACCGAAGCAATAACGATTATGCAGTTATCGCCTACCTTAACAGTCAGTATATTCAGTCAGTTTATAGATATTTTAGAAGAAGAAAAAATATTAGTACGTGAGAATGAATTTTTACCAACTTCCGAAGAATTAAACAGAAGAGCCATAAACGGGGAAGTATTAACTCATCCTGAACTTTGCTTATTACTTTCATATAGTAAAAGATCGGCTTCTCATGAATTACGTAACTCAACCTTTTCTCATGATAAATATTTCGATTCTTATCTTGTAAATTATTTTCCTAAAATAATGCAAGAGAAGTTTCGTGAAGAAATTTTATCTCATCCTCTTAAGCATGAAATTATTAAAACTGTTGTAATAAATAAAATAGTTAATCAGCTTGGTGGACCACTTATTAGCATAACAAAACGTGAAACTGGTGCTCCTCTTTGCGACATAATAAGATCATATACTATTATTTGTGAAATTTTTGAACTTGATGATATATGGGAAAAGGTAAGCAATCTAGCTACTAATATCGATTATAACATTAAGATTGATATGTTTACTGAGATAACAAAATTAATGCGTCGTGGTATTTCTTGGGTTATCAAAAATTTAAAACATCCAATTAATATTAGTAAAACCATAGAAGAGTTTAAAAAACCTGCACAGAATCTAAGAGAAGTAGTAGGTAATTTACTAGCCGGAGAAGCAAAAATAAAGTTTGAAGAAAAGTTAAACTATTATGTAAGTAACGGAATAGACAAATCATTTGCTAAAGATATTCTTACCTTTGATAGTTTGATTTCGGTATTTGATATAATACATGTAACGAAACAAGTATCAGGTAATGATGAAGAAATGGCAAAAGCTTATTTTACAATCGGTAATATGTTTAGTTTAGACTGGTTACGTAAAACTTGTGATAGACAATTAAACGATTCATATTGGCGTCGTTTGGGTCTACAATCCTTAAAAGATGACTTATATGACAAACAACGTAGATTATTAATAAAAATTATTAATAAATCTCAAACAACTATTGATTTAGATTTATGGATTGATAATAATAAAAGTTTAATTAAGAATTTTCTTGATTTTATTAAAGAAATTAAATCTCAGGAAGTTATAGACTTAAATGTAATAATTTTAGTAAATAAAAAATTCGAAATATTTTTACAAAAACTTGAATAATTATGCCATCAATGCTTAAGCAGACCAGATTAGATTTGGGTAAAACCTTAAACCAAGTATCTCTAGATTTAAAAATTAGAAAAAAATATTTAATAGCTTTAGAAGAAGGGAAATTAGATGTTTTACCAGGGGAAGTATATGTAAAAGGTTACCTAAAATTATATTTAGATTACCTTAACATAAGAGATCGTAATGCTGAGCAGTTAGAAACTAAAAAAAATAATGAACAAGAAAAATTATTAAGTAGAAATAAAAATAAAGCCTTAGTAAATTATAGATATAAGAAGCAGTTGATATTTATGTCTATTGTAATGTTATCTATTATTATAATAATTTATCCATTTATAGAGTTAGCTTAAAAAATGAATAATGAAATATTAATGAGCTTAATGCAACAAGTAGAGTATAGGCTTGATAATCTATTAAATGTGCTTGCAAATAATCAATATGAGATCCATAGATTACAAAATGAAAATAATCAACTAAGAAATGATTATGTAAGAATATTAGATCAGATTAACATTTATGTTAATGAACTTGAAGAAATAAAAAAATTACAAAAATAATTATGGCAATTGTTACGATAACATTAAATAATAAAAACTTTCAATTATATTGTAATAGTGGTGAAGAGGAAAAATTATTATTTTTAGCAAATAAATTAAATGAAAAAATAAGCGAAATCAAAGCAGTAAATCCTGCTGCATCATTTGATTTGTTGCTTGTTATAGCCCTACTTAATGCTCAATCCGAAATAACACATCTTGCTAATAAGATTGAGACCAATAGTCTTCAAAAAAATTCCCAAGACGAAGAAAAATTTGCAGAAACCGTATCCACTATAGCAGGTTATCTAGAAAACCTTGCACGCAAGATGGAAAAGTGATATATTAACGTTTGGCTGCTTGGTTCGTGAGCTTAATATTAGCCTAGGACTACCACTAACTTTAGGACATCGTCCCTGTCTAATACTCATTTAAGTTTAGATATATGAAGTCCACCTTTACATAAAGGTCTTTGAAGGATTTTAAGTAACGACTAAAGCGGTCATTTGTCATCCCGTGGCTTGACCACGGGATCCAGCATAAAGCGAGAAATCGAGCTTTTAATATTCGTATTCTTTTACTAGATCCCGTGAATAAATCACGGGATGACAGAAGTGAAGTTGCCATGGGATGACACCGAAAATAACATTACACCTCTAAAATGAAACAAAAAAAATCTGCTAATAAAGTGCTTGGTGCTTTTTTAGGTACCATCATTGAATATTACGACTATAGCCTATACGGATTTTCTGCTGCAATTATTGCTGAAAAATTCTTCTCCCCTGCTACGGATCAATTAACAAAACTTGTAAATGTTTTTGCTGTATATGCTGTTGCATATCTGTCAAAGCCTCTTGGAGCTTATATATTTGGGCGTATAGGTGATAAATATGGCAGAAAAAAAGCTCTTAGTTTCACGATTATTGGCATTATAATCCCTACCTTAATAATAGGGTTATTACCTGACTACTCTACCCTTGGAGTTTGGAGTACGATAATCCTTGTTTTATGCCGTTTTATGCAAGGCATATTTATTGCAGGTGAGTATGATGGTGCTGCAATTTACGTTATTGAACATTTAGATCCAAAATACCAATTTACCGCTTCAGCTATCACTAGATGTACAGGAGTTATTGGATTATTATCGGGAATTGGGGTAACTAACTTCTTTAATGCACATATCTTTCCTGATTGGAGTTGGCGTATTCCATTTTTATTAAGCGTACCATTAGGGCTTGTAACTCTTTATTATCGTCAGAAATTCGATGAAACCCCTGAATTTAAAAAGGCTGGTAATAATAATTCTATTCAAAAATTTAATGTTTTGATCAGAAAACAATGGAAGAATATTTTGCCTCTCATATTTTTAGCAGGAGGTTTTGGGGCAACATATCAAATTGCGATCATTTTCATGAAGCAATATTTACCGCTTGTGCTGCCTGCAACCGGCGTTATAATGAGTTCCTTTTCGGTATTAGTAGTATTATGCTTTGCTGTTTTTATGCCAATCGCCGGATTTATTGCCGATCGTATTCGTGTTAATATAGTATTAAAAACTGCCCTCATATCTACCATTATAGCAAGTATAATTTTTACGATAGCGGTAGAGTATCAAATGACTAATTTGGGGCTTTTTGCTAGCTTAATGCTAGCTGCTTCAGTTGCTCCGTTTAATGCTCTTGCTCATAGCGTGGTTATTAAATCTTTTGCAGTTAGAGAGCGTTATCGTGTCATAAGTTTTGGGCATACTATAGGCTCGATGCTAATGTCTGGTACTGCTAATTATGTATGTCTATTGGTAATAAAAAAATATAATTTTACCCTATTCCCTATTTTATATATTTGCATTTTCAGCGTACTAGCTTACTCTATGACTGGGTTATTTGATCGTAAAACAAAATGAAAAATCAATTAAGATTTCTTTTTAAACATCTCTAGCATTCTTTTTGTGACTATGAATCCGCCAAAGATATTGATAGATGCAAGCAGCGTTGCAAAAATCCCTAGCAAGCCAGAAAAACCAAAAGCACTACTACTTGCTGCTATCATAGAACTTAACACTATAATACCTGAAATAGCGTTAGTGATTGACATAAGTGGAGTGTGTAATGCTGGAGTTACTTTCCATACTACATAATAGCCTACAAAAGAAGCTAGTACAAAAACTGTTACAGCAAACACTAAAGGATCAATAGTAGAAGCTGCAACTTGCAAGCTGCCATCTATCACTAAATCTTTTAATTTATCTGATAGTTCTTGGGTATTTTGGGCAATTTCACTAGCTTGCTTAGCTATTATTGGTAATTGATTCATATTTTTTCTCTTAAAATGTTGTTTAACGTCGTGAGTTAAGCTTACTGTGTCATCCCGTGGAGGCATTGCCCACGTGGTCCAGTAAAATAATAAAAAATACAAATAAAAAAAGCTCGATTTATCTCGCTTTATGCTGGATCCCGTGGTCAAGCCACGGGATGACACAGATAAAGCCTATTTACCCAAACTTCTCGTTCACAATTTTGCCATCCTTAGTAACCAACATAGACTGCACTAACTCATCATCCATATTAAGTTTGCCGTCTTGGAGTGCATAATTTAAAAAATTATATAAATTCTTAGAATATAATTTTGAGCTATCAGTTGCAATTTTAGCAGCAAGGTTTGATAAGCCTATTATAGTAACGCCATGTTTAGTAATGATTTTATCGAGTTCCGAGCCTTCAACATTTCCACCCGTTGCGGTTGCTATATCAACAATAATCGATCCATGCTTCATTGATTTTAGCATTTTGTCTGTAACAAGCAAAGGTGCTTTTTTTCCAGGAATTTGTGCAGTAGTAATAACTATATCATAGTTTTTAATGATTTTTGCTAAAAACTCTTCTTGCTTGACTTTATAGCTTTCAGAGCTTTCCCCAGCATAACCTGATTTATCTTGTAGATCCTCTTGCAGTTTTGGCGAAACAAATTTAGCCCCTAAACTCTCTACTTGTTCCTTTGTTGCAGATCTTACATCGTATCCTGCAACGACGCTACCAAGTCTTTTTGCTGTTGCAATTGCTTGTAGCCCTGCAACACCGATACCAAGTATTAGAGTTTTACAAGGTGAAACAGTGCCTGCTGCTGTCATCATCATTGGAAAAGCTTTGGTATAATGATAGCTCGCTTCAATTACCGCTCTATATCCTACTAGGTTACTTTGTGAAGATAGAGCATCCATATTTTGAGCTTTGGTAATTCTTGGTACTAATTCCATTGCAAAGCTAGTAAGATTTTTTTTAGCTGCTGCTTTGATATATTCGTGATTCAAATAAGGCGATAGAAGCCCGATAATAACAGCCCCTTTTTTGGCAAATTCAAGCTCGCTATATTTATCGCTAACAGGCGATGGTTGAACCTTTAATATAATATCAGCATCAGAAATAATTTCGAGTGGTACAGCCGATATTTTAGCACCTACTGCTATATATTCTTTATCAAGAAAGCCAGCATAAACCCCTATATCTTTCTCGACAGTAACGGCAAAGCCTTTTTTAACCAAAAGGCTAGCTACTTCAGGCGTTATAGCAACTCGTGTTTCGTGCTTTACTTTTTCTCTTAAGGCAACAATTTTCATAAATACTATTTGTTTTAAGTATATAACTAAGGTATTTTAAACATAATTTACAATATAAAACAATGAAAATGAAAAAGATATTTTTTTTAATTATCGTTTATATTTTTACAAATTCGATTGCGGCATTTGGATCAGATGATAAAGCGGCTATTTTAGAGCTAAAAACATATTTGAGTACGATGAAATCGATTGCAGTAGATTTTACACAAGAAGATTCTAAAGGTAATATAACTCAAGGAAAATTATTGATCAGTAAGCCTTATAACTTCAGATGTAATTATTACCCTCCTTTCCCTATAATTATAGTAGGTACTAAAAATTTTGTATCAATGTATGATTATGATATGGAGCAAGTAAGCCGTATTGCTAGGGATGAAAATATATTTAATTTTTTACTTGAGGATAATGAAAATTTCGACAAAGATTTTGTAGTTGAATCATTTGTTAATGAAAAAGAGTTCCCAAGGATTAATATTTATCACAAAGTAACAGAACGACATAGTGAAATTACTTTAAATAAAGCTAATAAACAAATTGAGTTGCTTAAAATATTTGAGGATACTAATGTAGTAACCATTAAATTTGATAATATAGTCAAAGTACAAAAATTTGATGAAGATTTATTTAAGTTAAAAAATCCTGAAATATTTGGTCCACCTAATAGGTTAACAAAATCAGAAATAGAAAAAAAATATGTTGTTTCTTCTAGCTAAAAAGGTTATGTTAATTATGCTAGTAGTGGGCATCGTGCTTATTTAGTTGGTCAGGTCCGAGAGGAAGCAGCCAGAGTAGGATTCGCTGGGTCACTACTAGTAACAGTTTTCCGTCATTGCGAGAAAATTACGAAGTAATTGACGAAGCAATCTCGTAAAGCAGGAGTATAAAATTCCTGAGATTGCCACGCTCCTTGCAGTCGCTTGCAATGACGATAATTTCTAAAATTTAAATCGTGACCGATATAAATTCAAATAATCAATATATCCCTTTTGCTAGGAAATATCGTCCAAGTAGCTTTGCTGAGCTGCATGGGCAAGAGGTACTTGTAAAAGTCTTAAGTTATACTATCCTGAATAATCGCCTAGCTGGTGGGTATCTTTTAACAGGTATTAGGGGAGTCGGTAAAACTACATCCGCTCGTATTATTGCTAAAGCGGTAAACTGCTCTGCTTTAATTACTCAAGGTAATGATATTAAGACGTGTGAGCAATGTGTAAATTGCGTTAGTTTCAACAACCATAACCACTCTGACATAATTGAAATCGATGCAGCAAGTAAAACTAGCGTTGATGATATACGCAGAATTATAGAGTCAGCTGAGTATAAGCCGCTGCAAGGAAAGTATAAAATATTTATTATTGATGAAGTGCATATGCTTTCTAAAGGTGCTTTTAATGCACTTCTTAAGACTTTAGAGGAGCCGCCTCCACATGTGATATTTATTTTTGCAACAACCGAAGTGCAGAAAATCCCAGCAACGATTATTTCAAGATGCCAAAGATATGATTTAAAACGTCTTAGCTTTGAAGAAATTTTTAAGCTACTTGAGTATATAGTTAAAGAAGAAAGTCTAAAAACAGATATAGAAGCTTTAAGAGTAATAGCTTATAAATCAGATGGTTCTGCTCGTGATGCGGTATCTATTCTAGATCAGGCAGCTAGTTTATCCGCTAAATCTGATAGTATGATTACAAGACAAGCGATTAATCAGATGCTTGGGCTTGTCGACAATAATGTTATACTAGAATTTAGTGAGTATATAGTTAATAGAGATATCGCAAATAGTATTTCTCTAATAAATAAGCTTTATTCTTCTTCAGTTAATCTTGAAACATTTATAGAATCAGTATCAGAATTTATAGCTTATCTTAGTAAAGTAAAAATGTTGCCTAGCTATAGCATGCCGTTATATGAGTCATTTAATGATAGAATTAAAAATATTTTGAGTAAAATTAGTTTCCCGCATTTATCAATTTTATGGCAAATATATAGTAAAGGGGTAGCGGAAATCAAAATTTCCTATAATCAACTTATTGAAACTGAAATGTTGATTATAAAATCAATATATTCAGCCTCGTTACCATTGGATGATTCACCGAGTGATAATAGAGATTTAAAACAGCCATCTACTGAAGAAATAAAAAAAAAATTTGAAATTGTAGATTTTCTTAAGTATCTTTATGAAAATAATGAAATAGAAATATATTATTTCTTATTAAATAGCATAGAGCTTAAAAATTTTTATGATAATAAATTAGAAATTGTGAGTTCTGAGATAACAAGCAAAATAAAGAAACAAATAGAAAATTTATTGTTTGCTTTTAGTAATGAAAAAATCGAAATTATAATATTGAAAGAGCAGCAACAAACGACTCTAAAAATTCAATTAACAGATAAAATTGAGTCAGGTGATGGTTTTAGTTTAATAAAAAAACACTTTCCTGATGCAAAAATTATGGATATTCTACTTAAAAATTAAAGGATAAAATTATGGTAAACTTTAATCAATTTTTAAAACAAGCTCAAACAATGCAGAAAAAAATGCAAGAAGCACAAGAGCAAATGGCAAATACTAGATATACTGGTAAAGCAGGAGGTGGGCTTGTAGAGATCATAGCAACCGGCAAAGGTGAAGTCGAAAAGGTTTCAATAGATGCATCCCTGCTAAAAGCAGAAGAAAAAGAGATGTTAGAAGATTTAATTAAAGTCGCCTTTAATGATGCAAAACAGAAATGTGATGCAGATTCACAAAATTCTATGTCAGGTGCTTTAAGCGGTATGAGTTTGCCACCAGGTTTTAAAATGCCTTTTTAATTTAAACTACTGGACGCCGTGGTCGAGCCACGGCATGACACCGAGGGCGTTTTCCGATCTATGCAACAATGCCGCCACGGTATGACACCGAACACGTTTTTCGAACTACGCAACAATGCCAAAGTAGTAGGCAAGAATAAAGCCTTTTGGAAAAACTTATCATGCTTTATTTTATCAGACATAATGCCATCTTGTAACTAATAGGAAAGCATTATATAAGATTTTCTATTATAAGTATATATCTAATAAAGAGTAGATAAGCGATTTATAAACTTAATAAATAATTATTGTAGTGTTTAATTAACGTCATATAGTTTTGTTGTTTAGCAATAACAGGATATGGAGCTATATAAATATTATTATTAGAAGATGAGATAGCTGTTGTAAGGTTGTTCACTATAGAGGGTATATCGTAATTATAAGCTACTAAACGCACAGAAGTAATATTATACTTTAAAATAAAATCTGAGGCTTTCTTAATATAATCGTCTTCCGACATTATTTTATTTGGAGCAAGTATCACTTGCTGTTCTAGAACGTTATTTTCTTTTAGTAGATTTTTTAGCTGATCGGAAGTTTCAATGCTGGTAATAAACGGTAATAAATAATATAGGTGCATATCCAGCTTTTAGTAAAGCAATTCCGGTTTCAATTTTGTGTCCTCCGCCAGCGAATACTATTATTGCATTAGCAGTATTACTACTTGGTTTATAAGAGTTTACCAGATATAAATAATAAACAAAACCGCTAGCCCAAATAGCAAATATTGTTAAAATTGTAAGGGCAATTTTTCGTATCATTTGAATATTTTAATAAATTCAGCTTGAAGAATTTTATCAAATTCAGTCATTTCAATATAAACTCCTAGTTGATTTAGAGATGTTACTAAAGAATTTTCAAGACCACAAGGAATAATTCCGTTGAACTTGCTTAAGTCTGTTGAAATATTTATGGCTATGCCATGATATGTAACCCATTTCCGTACTCTCACTCCTATCGCAGCAATTTTTGATGGAATATCATCATTTGTTTTTACCCAAATACCTACTTTATTTTTTATAATATATGCTTTTATTCCAAAAATATCTAGACTATTTATAATCCATTCTTCAAGCATTCTTACATATAGCTTTAAGTCTTTTGTACGATTCGGTAAGGCTAAATTAAGGATAGGGTAAATAACACGCTGTCCAGCTCCGTGAAAGGTAAACTTACCGCCACGACCAATATAAATAACAGGAATATTATTATGGTTTAATAATTCTTCCTGCTTATAATTAGTGCCGGCAGTATATACATCTAAATGCTCAACTAGATAGACTGCTTCCGGTGCTTCACCATCAATAACTTTGTTAACATAATCTTCCATTAACATTAAGCTATCTTGATAATCTATAGGAGTTGGTATAGTAATGAATTCCATTTTTAAGAAAGCTTTAATAACAGGTAATATTAATCAAATAACTATTTAAAGTACAGAACTATTTAATTAATAGGAGGCTTACCATAATGATTAGAACCAGAAGTACCCTTAATACATAATAACACTAACCATTGAAATATCGATATTAACCAAGAGAAAATAGATGTTGTTGTTGACATTTCCACTCCTCTTCGGATAGATCCATCTTGTATCATAAGATAAATTATTATAATCATACTGACACAATAAAAGAAAAAATAACTCCACCAACTTATATTGAAATCATGTAACCTTCTAACTATTACTGATATGCTAGGAAAGAAAGATACTAAGCCATAAATAGTTAATACTATAATAAAAATATTTGATAATGTAATTTTAATTAAAATCATGAGTAAGAACACTATAGAAAAATCAAAAATTAAAAAAGATAAATATTCTCTCCTATTAGCTCTGCCTTTAAATTGAAAGTATTTTTTTGTAAAACATCTAATAAATAAATGAAACATTAATATTACTCATTAAGTAAATTATTAACACCAACTAAACAACTGACATTATTCTACTCATAAAGCATAACTTACCTGTTTTTTTGTCTCAAATTTTTCAATCCATAGGAGGCTTACCATAACGATTTGAGCCAGAAGTACCTTTTTTACATATAATGAATATAACTATAATAAGTACTATTATAGATAAAATTGAAACTATATTGTTTTTATCAGGTATCAGTCTCAATACAATAATGATTATAGTTAATAGTAAACCCCACCAACCACTTAAATTAATATCATGCATTCTTCTAACTGCTACTAATATGAAAGGGGAAAGAGAAGCTAATAAATAAGCACCTAAAAAAATTGCTGTAATTTTTAAGGCTGTAATTTTAATTAAAATCTTTAGTAGGAGTACCACCAAATGATTAAAAATTAAAAAAGATAAATATTCTTTTCTACTAGCTCTGCCTTTAAATTGAAAGTATTTTTTTGTAAAACATCTAATAAATAAATGAAACATTAATATTACTCATTAAGTAAGTTATTAACACCAACTAAACAACTGACATTATTCTACTCATAAAGCATAACTTACCTGTTTTTTTGTCTCAAATTTTTCAATCCATAGGAGGCTTACCATAACGATTTGAGCCAGATGTACCCTTAATAAATAAAAGCAACAGCCCTATAAGAGGGGAAAAAATAATACCCAGCAAAAACCAAAACCCTGATAAATTACAATCATGTAATCTTCGTACTGTCAAAGATGTATTTGCAAATAAGTATACAATTAGGACTATTCCAGCTATTAAAGTTAGAAAATCTGTTCTCCCATATTTTCTTTCAGCTAATAGTAAAGCTCCAACAATAATTATCTCAAAAAATATAAAAATAAAGTATTCTTTTATATTAGATCTACCTTTAAAATTAAATATTTTTTTAGTTATACTGTTAATAAAAATTTTTATCATTATTCCTCTAATAGATTATTAACGCCAATTAAACAATTGGCAAAATCCTCATCTCTCACACTAAAAATTATTTCTTCTGTCGTACAAACAAAAGCATAAGGCTTTTTCAAAGGATTAGCTATTTGTACTACAACATCTTTCATTATGGTACCCATATCTAATTCAGCTAAATCTACTGCTCTGCCTAATTTAGTATTGCATGTAATTCCACCCCATATAATATTTTTCAAGACATTAATGCCTCCTTTCTTACAATACTCTACAGTTTGATCATTGGTGAGCATTTCATTCGTAGTAATTCCATTATTTTTAGCTATATACAACATACCCTTCATAGTTTCTTTTAAAATTGCCTTAGAGACTTCTTTTGACTTAACAAGCGTAACTGCTATTGTCTGATTCACAGCCTTTAAAGCCTGAGCAATGTATCCATGACCGGCAGGAGTAATCTGATTACCAGAAACATCGAGAGCTTTTAAATGAGGATATCTTCCCCATTTAAGGGAGGTAGCTATGTACTCTGCACCATCATCACCGATAATATTGTTAGATAAATTCATAGTTACAATATATCTACCATTAGGAGCATCAAAATGGAAAGAATATAATATATTTTCTACCCCTGTAAAACTGATTTGATTTTTACTAAAATCTAATAAATCTAAATTCAACGCTTGATATTGTAACTTTTGAACTAATAAAAGTATATCACCATTTTGCAAATTGTTATTACTGAGATTTATTACTTTTTCAGGTACTAATCTTCCATGTTGAGGATTGTTAATTTTTTCCAATAGAGATTGGAACTGAGGTTTTGAAGTTAGCCTAGTATTTTTTGGAGAGTTATTTTCTGAAGCGTTAGTACTCACGGCGTATTTAGGTAAACTTGATATAAACGGGGCTGGTATTGAAGGAGTATAGTTAGAATTATTAGTTGTATGCCCTGCACTTGCCCAATTACTAGAACTTCTAATGCTTGGTGCTGGAGCTTTTATATTAAAATCCTTAGGAAGAGAGAAATCATAGCTATATGAAGAAGGAGGGCATATTACAATACAGGGAATACCATTAACAGGAGGACATGTAGTACCACATTTATATTTCATATATATTTTCCTTTTTATTTTTATAGTATATTAGTTGTGGTTATAACAACCACAAGTTATACTATTCAAACCAAAAAGCAATAGCAAGAAAAATAATGTAATTTTGGATGTATAGCTACTTTAAAAAAAGATTTTAATTTTGATATGATATGAGATTTGTTGGGTGGATCAGAGTAATCTTTTTTTCGTAAGCATAACCTTAGACAAATTTCTGATCCAGAATAAGACATATCTAAAACAATTAAAATACTAATTCTTCATATTTTATTGTTACAACTTCGTAGGATTTAACGCCGCCAGGGGTCATAACTTCCACAATATCACCTACTGATTTGCCAATTAAAGCTTTCGCTATAGGAGATGCAATAGAAACTCTTTTCTTAGTTATATCAGCTTCATATTCACCAACGATATGATACATAACTTCTTCTTCAGTTTCGTCATCTATTAACACGACAGTAGCACCAAATTTTATTCTATCACCTGACAATTTAGCAACATTTATAATTTCTGCTCTTGCTGTTATATCTTCCAGATGTTTAATACGAGCTTCTACGAATGCTTGTTTTTCACGTGCAGCTTCATATTCAGCATTTTCGGATAAATCGCCATGTGCTCGTGCTTCTGCTATATCTTCGCTAACTTTTTTACGCTCTACATGTTTTAAATGCTTAAGCTCATGTTCTAATTTTTCAAAGCCTTGGTCAGTGATAGGAAATTTTGCCATCATTTTGCCATCATATTGTTATTGTGTAAAATTGGTAATTTTAGTATGATATTATATCATCTTTATTATCTTTCGTATACCTAAAAATAAATTATTAACCTCATGAACATTGAAGATTTTGATTTTGAAAAAAAGCGTAAAGCTTTTCATTTATCTGCTATAATACTACCTTTAATATATATACTTATCTCAAGAACCTCTATTACTATACTATTATTTATAGTAACTGCTGCGACTTTGTATTTAGATATATCACGTCATAGTAGCATTAAAATTAGTGAGTTTGTAACTAAGTTTTTTACAAAAATTATGAGAGCAGATGAAAGTAATGGCTCTTTTGCCTTAAGTGGCTCTAGCTTTATGATGCTTGGTTTTTTCTTAACAGCTCTTCTTTTTCCTAAAAATTTGGCAATTTGTTCCTGGCTGATTTTAATTGTTTCTGACTGTCTAGCAGCTCTTGTTGGTACAAAAATAGGCAATAGTTTAAATAATGGTAAGTCTTTTGCAGGCTCTACAGCATTCTTGCTATCCGCAATTTTTATAAGTATATTAGTGTATTTTTACTTAGGATTTAATACTAGTTTTATTATTATTATTATAAGTTCTATAGCAACTACAGCAATTGAATTTTATTCAAAGGATTTGAAAGTTAATGATAATTTATCAATTCCGCTTACTTATTGTTTTTCTACAGCTATCCTTTCTTATATTATTTAAAACATGAAGCTTGCACCGGAATTTTATGAAGTTTTAAGAAATCGTATTAACATATCCGATGTAGTGCGTCAAAAGGTAGTTTTAACTAGAAAATCCGGTAATTATGTAGGTTTATGCCCTTTCCATCAAGAGAAAACCCCATCTTTTACAGTTAGTGATAGTAAAAGATTTTTTTATTGTTTTGGTTGTAAGGCATCAGGTGACGTTATAAAATTTACCTCCAATGTTAGCGGTTTATCTTATAGCGATTCTGCTATAAAATTAGCTACCGATTATGGTATAGAAATACCAAAATTAACCCAGAAGCAAAAAGAGTTTTATGAAGAATCAGACGAGATTTTAAATATTCTTGAACTTGCCAATAAGTTTTTTAAATCACAATTAACACCTGAAATATTAAACTATCTAAATGAAAGAAATATTACTAATGAGACAATAAAGGAATTTTCAATCGGTTTTGCACCTAGAGGTAACAAATTTGAGAAATTTTTTCATGATAAAAATATAACAAATGTGCAACTTGGAAAAGCAGGTCTTATAGGAAAAAGAGAAGATGGCGAAATATATAGCTTATTTTCAAATCGCATAACTATTCCTATCAGAAATATTTACAATAAAATAGTAGGCTTTGGGGGTAGAGTAATTGGGCAAGGTCTACCTAAATATTTGAATTCGCCGGAAACTGTAGTATTCCAAAAAAGCGAAACTCTTTATGGTGAGCATAAAGCCATAAGCAGTAGCTATAAAAAAAATTACTCGATTTTAGTAGAAGGTTATTTCGATGTTATTTCTCTGCATCAAGCAGGATTTAGTGAAGCAGTAGCAAGCCTTGGCACTAGTGTTACTGAAAATCATTTGCACAAATTATGGCGAGCAGGAGATGAAATTATATTATGTCTTGATGGAGATAATGCTGGAATAAAGGCAAGCGTTAGGACAATTAATTTAGCTTTGCCGCTTATTAATAGTGAAAAGAAAATTTCTTTTATTAGGCTACTTAGCGGGCTAGACCCTGATGATGCAGTAAATAAAAATGGTGCGGATTTTTTTACAAAGCTTATAGATACAAGGATAAGCTTATCGGAAATGATTTGGCAAATAGAATATGCTGGTAAAAATTTTAAAACAGCAGAAGATAAAGCTAATTTAGAAAAGAATTTAAAAGATTATTGCAGTAAAATATCTGATAGTAATTTAAGAGCTAGCTATTATAGGTTTTTTAAAGATCAAATATGGCAAAATTTAGTTACAAAACAGCAAAAGACTGTAGCTAAAAATGTAAACTTGCTGCCTCTTAGTAGCGGTTATTCAGAGCTTGAAATATTAGAGCATGCTTTTTGTGCTTTATTAATAAAATTCCCGCAAATATTACAAGAATTCGAAATTAAAGAATTTATATTAAATTTAAATTTTAGTAATAAACTACTTGAAGAATTCCGTAATTGGTACTTAAGTGAGATTATTGATAATGCTGTAGAGGCAGGTGAAATTGCCGCAATTGTGGAAAAAACTAGCTTTTTTGATATTTTTTTATTATTATCAGAAGCAGACAACTTATTCTTAGATATAGCATTTAATAAAGATAATGTTCGCTTAGATTTATTATGGCAATGGTTATACAAAAGATATTATCTATTAAATTTACAGCAAGAATATGCACATATTACAAAAGAATATGTTATAACTAACATTGATGATTATGAGAAAGTTTTGTTTTATAAAAAAGAAATCTTAAAGATTGCAAGTGAATTACAAGACTTAAATGAATCTTTTATTAATCATATTATTGATAATAACAAACTGTAGAAATCGTGATTTATGGCGGTTTCACAATAAAATATTATTATAACTTAATCAGCTTAATTCCATAGGTATTTAATGACAAATACAGATAATAATAATCTAAATAAAATAGATAGTTTACTAAAAAAAGCTAAATCTAAAAAAGGTTCGGTTACTTATAATGATATAAATAGAGCTCTTCCTGATGGGACATCTGTAGAAGAGATAGATAAAGTTATGTTTAGATTTTCCGAGGCGGAAGTAGATATTTTAGATACTAACGAGGATGACGCAATTAAGATTGATGACATGGGAATGGAAGAAGGTTTTAAAATATCCACCAATATTGATCATGAACCTGAAGATGAAACAGAGGAAGAAAATATAGGTACTACCGATGATCCGGTAAGGCTTTACCTGAAAGATATGGGAGGGATTGATCTACTTACTCGTGAAAACGAAGTTGAAATAGCAAAAAGAATTGAAGAAGGTCGCAAAACATTGATCGCTGCATTATGTAGAAGTCCTATTGCTATGGATAAGTTTAGAAAGTGGTATGCGGATTTAGTTAATGAGAATAATATGTTACTGCGTGATCTCATAGATCTAGAATCTAATATGATGCATGATGATGAGAATTCGGAAAGTGAAGACGATCATAATAGTGATCATGAAGAAGAAGAGCAGGATCACGATCACGATCATGAAGAAAATATCTTATCAATGTCTAAAGTAGAAACACAGATATTGCCTAATATTATAGAGCGGATGAAAAAAATCGCTTTTATTTGTGAGGAATTATTAATTGAAACTAAAAAATCTTTTGAAAAGTCTGCTGATCCAAAAATATTACAAAATAGTAAAAAATATAATGATAATTTAGAACTATTAATTAGCGAAGTTTCAGAAATACATTTTAATTCTAAAAGAACAGAAGAAATTTTATCTGAAATGTATGGGATAAATCGTGATTTAATAAATAAAGAAACAGCCTTCTTAAAGCTTGCTGAAAAATACGGAATAACTCGTCAGAACTTCTTAGATGAATATATAGGAGCCGTAATTAATGCAGCATGGAAAGAAAAAATGCTGAAAAATAAGAAAGCTGGTTGGAAAGAATTGCTCACTAAAGAATCGGATTATATAGATCAGATGATTGCTGAATTATCAGCGATAGAGATTAATACCGGTCTTCTAGTTAATGATTTTAAAAAGTTAGTAAATACTATCCAAAAAAGTGAGCGACAAACGTTGCAAGCGAAAAAAGATATGATAGAGGCGAATTTACGCTTAGTAATATCTATTGCTAAAAAATATGCTAATAGAGGCTTACAATTCTTAGACTTAATTCAAGAAGGTAACATAGGACTTATGAAAGCGGTTGATAAATTTGAATATCGCCGTGGTTATAAATTTTCTACTTATGCAACTTGGTGGATTAGACAAGCAATAACAAGAGCGATTGCCGATCAAGCAAGAACTATACGTATTCCTGTGCATATGATCGAAACAATTAATAAGATAATCAGAACTTCAAGACAAATGCTTAATGAGCTTGGTTATGAACCAACTCCAGCAGAAATAGCAGCAAGACTTTCTATGCCGATTGATAAGGTAAGAAAAGTTATGAAAATAGCTAAAGAGCCGATTAGCCTTGAAAATCCGGTAGGGGATGGTGATGATAATAGTTATTTAGGTGATTTTATTGAAGATAAAAACGCAGTAGCACCGATTGATGCGGCAATTCAATCAAATTTACGTGAAGTTACAACTAGAGTGCTTGCAACCCTTACGCCTCGTGAAGAAAGGGTGCTTAGAATGCGTTTTGGAATAGGTATGAATACTGATCATACGCTTGAAGAAGTAGGGCAGCAATTTAAAGTAACTAGAGAACGTATAAGACAAATTGAGTCAAAAGCCTTAAGAAAGTTACAACATCCTATCAGATCCAAAAAGCTTAATAGCTTTAGAAGCGGTGGAAAACGTGGTGATGGTAACCCTTCTGATTTGTTAGAGGCTTAAATCTAAACTGTTATCTAGTTGCTAGGTTGTTGTATAGCTTGGAAAATGTCCTGTATGTCATTCCCGCTTTCGTGGGGAGGCATTGTTGCGTAGATCATTTTCTCGTCATTGCGAGGAAAAACTGTAAGTTTTGACGAAGCAATCTCATCATTATTTCCTGAGATTGCCACGTCGCTTCGCTCCTCGCAATGACGACTCTCGATCCACGCGGGCAACGCCGCCGCGGGATGACAGAGGGGAAATTGATCCATGCGGGCAATACTTTGTGGGAATGACATAGAAGCCATGCAACGAGTAGATCTCACCACCGCATGATAATTGTAAAACTATGTATCGATATAAAATTAGTGTTGAGTATCTAGGCACGAATCTTGCGGGTTGGCAAAGACAATCGGGAGTAATGTCGGTACAGCAGATATTAGAAGAAGCGATCTATAAATTTTCTGGTGAGCAAGTAACATTATTCGGATCAGGTAGAACTGATGCTGGAGTTCATGCAATATGTCAAATAGCACACTTTGATCTCTCAAAATATTTTGAACCTTATAAAATTATCAGAGCCATTAATTATTTTACAAGACCATATATAGTAGGAGTGTGTAATTGTGAATTGGTAGACAATAATTTCCATGCACGTTTTTCCGCAATAGCACGTCATTATGTATATAGAATTCTTAATAGACCCTACCCATCAGTAATTGATTTTGATCGTGTTTGGTGGATTAGTGTGCCGTTAGATATTTCAGCTATGCAAAAAAGTAGCTTATATCTTTTAGGTAAACATAACTTTACTTCATTTAGAGCTAGCTCTTGTCAATCAAAATCTCCCATCAAAACCTTAACAAATCTTGATATTATAAAGGAAAATGAGGAAATAAAATTATATTTTTCTGCCCCCTCTTTTTTACATCACATGGTGCGTAATATAGTCGGTAGCCTAGTATTAGTCGGTAAAAATATTTGGCAAGCTGAACAAATGCAGCAAGTTTTAGAGGCAGCAGATAGAAAAGCTGCCGGTCCTACCGCCCCTGCTTGCGGTCTTTATTTCATAAAAGCAGATTATTAAATAGTTATTAATTTGTTAATAATATATATTGACATGAACATTGAAACTATGTATAATGCCTTTACTAATAATTAATTAACTTATATTAAAGGAATTTTTATGAAAAATAAAGAACAAAATTTTACAAGTACAAGTATAGAGCCACTAATGATGATAGAAGATTTATTAGAAAGTATAGACATTTTTACGATGATAGAAGACACATTACCTGTAAAAAGTAGTAATAGTTTTTATAATACAGTTGTATATGGTTTTAATTATGCGTTAGAGGTAATAGCTCCTTTAGCAAAAAATATTTGCGAATATTTTGCTGGTACGAGTCAAAATATAGAAGATAATGTGCATGTTTCTGATATAGGCAATACACCTGAATTTTGGGACAGTTTCACCTCTTACTATATATAATTATCTACTCGTCATCCCGTAACCAAGTCTATAGTGCCAGATAGTTAGTTTTAAAAAAATGTTATATTTTATTCAGGTATAGGTGACCTTATATGTCGTTCCCGCAGAAGCAGGAATCTAGAAAAATAAACATAAAAGCAGCAAGCTTTTAAAATTAAAAGCTTAAGTATCTCGCTTTATGCTGGATTCCTGCTTCCGCAAGAATGACATAGAATAAAAACTGTCCGATAGTCCGGTATTATAGATTTGATCATGGGATCCAGAAATAATAAAAAATACAAACAACAAGGATTGCACCATTTTATGGCTGATGCATCCACCATACTACAAAAGGTTTCGACACCCCAAAATAGCTTTAACTACTTCAAACAAAAAAGTCAATCGGTTTCCTTTGTCATACCGTAGTGGTTTGCCTGCGTGGATCATTTCCCCTTGTTACCCCGTGGTCAAGCCACGGTATGACAACATGGACGTTTTTCGAGTCGTGCAACAAAGCCGATCTGTGGGATGCCAAGGAACAAACCATCTTCGTAATGACACCTAATAATACTCTTTACCAATCTCGATCTTCGGGCGACCGTTAGCTACTCGCCATTTATTAGTATCACGAAGCGATGGTGTGCAGCCGCAAAATTCTTGCTTATAAAAATGCTCCTCTTTAGCAATTTCATACATACGACTTGCTCCGCCGTCTTTACGCCAATTATAAGTCCAGTAAGTTATACCCTCATAATGTGATGCTGCTTTAACTCCCGATTCATTAATCTGGTTCATGTCTTTCCATCTGGAAATACCAAGCGAGCTACTAATGACTTTAAACCCATTTTCATGAGCGTATAAAGCCGTACGCTCAAAACGCATATCAAAGCACATAGAGCAGCGTTTGCCTCTTTCTGGCTCAAACTCTAAGCCTTTAGCACGTTTAAACCAGTTTTGCGGATCATAGTCAGCATCAATAAATTCGATATTATGCTTTTCGGCAAAACGTATATTTTCATTCTTACGCAATTCATATTCTTGCTTAGGATGAATATTAGGGTTATAAAAAAATAGCGTAAAATTAATACCGCTACTCATCATTTTTTCCATTAAAGGACCAACGCAAGGACCACAACAAGTATGTAATAATACTTTCTCTTCACCGCCAGGTACTTCAAAAACCTCACTCATATTAATTCACCAAATTCTTTTTATATGTCTCTTTATAAAATCTCAGGATTATAGAGGATACTAAAGCAAGTGCAATTAAATAATATGAGATTGCGTAATTGTCGCCGGTCATTTTCATTAATAACATTGCTACCATCGGAGCAGTACCGCCAAATATAGCAGCAGCAAGGTTATATGAAAGTGCAACACCGGTAAACCTTACGCTAGTTGGGAATATTTCTACTAGCACTGTCGGTATAGGTCCCATATAAACAGCAATAATTCCGGCAAATAATATTTGTGAGATGATTGCTAAAGCAAAATTCATTGATCCAAGGCAAATGAAAATAGGATAAACTAATAGAATTAGTAAAATAATACCGCATATTAGTACAGGACGACGCCCTACTCTATCTGAAATATAAGCCGATATTGGAAACACTACCATCATAACAACTAATATTACGCTACTTACAATAACGCTTTGTTGGTTAGTATATCCAAGAGTTTGCATAAAATTGCCGATAAAAACCGTCGAAGTATAAAAAGGTGCAGTTACAGTAATATAAAGTCCAAGTGCTACGATTAGCTCTTTTGGGTATTTTGTTAAGGTTTCCCGTAGAGGAAAACGTGCTAGCCTACCGCTCTCTTTAGCTTTCTTATATATAGGGCTTTCTGATAGATTCTTCCTAATATATAAACCTACCGAACTAATGAATAATCCAGCAATAAAAGGTATTCTCCATCCCCATTCAAATAACATATCAGCCGGCATAAAATACGAAAAACCAGCAGCGGTTATAAGCCCAAGTAGCATGCCCCCGCACATACTAACGAATGAGGCACTACCCGCAAGCCCTCTTTGCTCAAATGAAGCATGCTCAACTATATAAGAAATACAGCCGCTAAATTCACCGCCTAAGGAAAATCCTTGAATTAGTCTTATAATAGTTAGAATAATAGGTGCAGCAATCCCAATAGTTTTATATCCTGGGAGTAAACCTATTCCAGCAGTTGGCACTGCCATAGTTATAATGCTGACTACTAAAGCAATACGTCTACCGAATCTATCACCGATATTACCAAAAATGATACCTCCTAAAGGACGTACTATAAAACCTGCAGCAAATACTGCAAAAGTTAGAGTATCACGCATTTCAGAATCAGGGAAAAAATGCTGACCTATAATATAAGCAAATTGGGCATATAATGCATAATCATACCACTCTAAGGCATTGCCTACCATGCCTGATATTACTACTTTTTTCATTTAAAACTATTATATTAATATTAACAGGATAATAAGGTGAATATTTTATATTCTCAAGTAAAAATATATCTTAGATGAGTTTTAAAAAAGATTAAATAATAATTATGCTTTAAAGATGATTAAAAGTAGCTTTCAAATATTACTTGCATTAATAAATCTGATAATTATTATTTAGCTTTTATTTATTGGTTAATCTTAATGCAAAAATATATTATTTTATCAATAGTAGCCTCTTGCTTATTAATGAGCTGTAATTCAATTAATAATAAAAATTTGTCTCAAGGCAAAGAAGTTTTAACGTTATTCCCTTTAGAAAAATACGACCAAAACGTTTCTACTTGGTTAAATCCTAATGATCCTAATTATAATACTCCATTATTAGCTGTAGATACGCAGCAGAGACATTTTAAATTATTTTATGAGTATAAATATGGTAAATTATCTCCGTGGGATCAAAATTTTGTTAATTTAGTTCTGCATAAAACTTCTCCGGAAGATATAGTATCTATACAAGAAGAAATAGTGAGTAAATATAGCAATAGAGGTAAAAAAGCAGAAAATGATATAGGTTATGCTGAAAATTATCGTCCTTACTCACCTGCTTGGGCTGATCAAATTACTTATAATATGAATATAGCTCAATTCGCTAATTTAGATTATAACCCTAATAATAGAGCTATAGCTATTGATAATTTACATGCTAGAGCATTGCCAACAAATGATGTACATTTTTACAGCAATAAAATTGCTGGACAAGGATATCCTTTCGACAATCTTCAAGAAACTGCTATTTGGGCAGGAACACCTCTATATGTAGTTGGAACTACTATGGATAAAAATTGGTCTTTAGTAATAGCCCCTTCATCGTTTTTAACTTGGGTAGAAAGTAGGGGCATCGCTAAAGCATCAAGCAGGTTTATAGATAATTGGCAAAAAGCAGCTAAATTAAAGCTTGGTGCGATTACTCAAACAAATACAAATATTATAGATTTAAATGGCAGGTCTTTATTTACTGCTTATATAGGATCGGTATTTCCTATAGTAGATAGTAAAGATACCTCAAATAAAAAATTAATGATACCAGTAGTAGAAAATAATCGAGCTATTATTAAACATGTATCAGTACCTAATGAAAATGTTGAAGTTATGCCTTTAAGCTTTACTCAGCATAATATGGCAAACCTTATGAGTAGTTTAATAGGTAGACCTTATGGTTGGGGAAATATGTATTTTTATAATGATTGTTCTGCAGAATTAAAAAATCTTTTTACACCTTTTGGTATATGGCTACCTAGAAACTCAGGTGCTCAGGCAGAATTTATTAAGGAAAATTTTTATGCAGTTGATATGAGTGCTGCCACTCCGTTAGAAAGATTATCTTATCTAATTAAAAATGGAAAACCTTTTCTTACTATAATACATATTGAAGGACATGTATTTTTATATATAGGTAATTATCCCAACGTTCATAATAAAGAAAGTACCTTAATGGCTATGACCTATCAAAATATATGGGGATTGCGTCCTAAAAACGAAAATAGTCGTATTGTGATTGGAGGCAGCTTGTTTTTGCCATTATTACTGGAGTATCCGGAAGTTCCTAAAGCTCAGTCGCTTGCTGATAAGAAACGTTTTGAAATATTATATTTAACTGATTAATTTATTTTATCTATGTTTTTCATGTCCTAGTTTCTTATCTAATTTGACGTTTAATTTAGTTGGTGTTGTTATTATGCTTTTTTGAATATTTTGTCTTTTTTCTTGAGATAATAAATTTTCATTATTATTGGATATTTTCGCTATAATCTGATTAATATTATTCTGCTCCAGTTTTATCGCTTTATCGTTATTTAAAATTAGTTCTCCAATTTTTTCACCAATTTTAGGGGCATATTTCACGGCAAAAATTGAAACAGGCAAAACTACAATAGAAAAAGCTGCTCCTGCTGTTGCAACGCTAATCGCTCCGACTAAAAGGGCACAAGCAGCACCGGCAATTTTCCCGGTAGTTTGTTTAAATAGATTACTTCTTCTTGTAAGTTCTGAAGATATTTCTAATACTTTACTAAATTCTTGTTGTATATAAACACTTATTTCGTTGGGAGTCTTATACTTATTTATGCCATATCTTAAAGACATACGGAATAATTTTACGTGCGATTGTGCATAATTAATTATTTCGTCGAAATTCTTTTCTTTTAAAAGAACTTTAAACACGTTTTTTATTTTTAATTTTTCTTCGCTACTTATTTTTTCAGCTCCAAAATACATTTCTACTAGATTTTCTGCTACGATATCCTGTGATTGTTCAGAAATATTTTGATTATTCTCATCTTCTGGAGTAATCAGAATTACAAATAATTTTAGAGCTAGAGAAAAACTATCATCATTAATAACACGTAGCCTTAAGTGATTTTTAAGCCTTGAAATACATACATTTATATATTTTTTAGCTTCAGGTTTTGAATTAAGTCTTACCGCATAATCTATAGCAAGCATATTTGCAAGAGTTGAGCAGGTAATTTCGGTAAGGTTATTAATAAAATTATTAATAATGTCTTTTTTAAATAAAGTAGTATCTATATTATTCATGTTGAAGATAATTCTCGTATATATAATATTAATTTGGCATAAATAAGGTTAGGAGGGTGAGCTACTGAAAGTTTGTAAATATTTTTAGGTGTTAATACTTCTTCATTTCGTACTCTTACAAATGATATAAGCGTGTTAGGCGGCATATAAGAATAGATTTCATGAAATATTTTTAGGAAAGTTATAAAATCCACAGCTGCATATTTTATATTTATACTATAATTATTTACACGAATATTTTCATTTTCGTTTGCCGGAATATTATTTTTAAAAAAGACTGAGTTTATTGATATATCTATAGGTTCTAGTAGATTATATTTATTGCTCAAACCTTTTATTTTAGGAATTAATTCTTGATAATTTAAGCAGGTTACTTTATTTGGTAAACTTAAATCGACATATTTCTTATAGGATTCTAAAATTTCTTCTTTAGAATTTTGCACGGAATAAAGCTTTAATACTTCTTCAGTTAAACTTTCTTGAGCTAATTGTTTATCAAGAATTGATTGTGCATATTCTTGCTGTAAACTTTTTATTACCCAAACAGTTAATGAAATAAAGAAAAAATATATAATAAATTGAAAGAATATAAGATTCTTTAAATACACAATATATTTTTGAAACATCTCTTTACCTTAAATAATTTAAGTTTTTTCGTCAATGATACTAACAAATAAAGGGATTTCTACTCTATTTGATATATCAATTATTTTATCCTTATATATAACGTAATCTATATACAAATGAGGTAATTTATTTTTTACGCTTGTCATATGATCATTAAGCATTTTGATTGACTCATCTACCGAGATACCTTGAGTATTATAATTAAGCAATAGTTTAATTAATAAGTGTCTTTTTGAAACCAGTAAAATATTATCTATATTTGTTAATTCCCATTTTATTTCTTTTACTTTAAAAGATGGATTAAGGGTAATAATAAGTTTTTCAAGTAGTTCAAATGGTAATGGTACTGGTGCTTCCAGTAATTTGTCTATTACGTATAAGTCAGCAAGGCTAGTAGTATTTTTAATATATGGATATTTATATTTTATATTATCATATTCTTGATTTGTGGCATAATATTTTTCATTAATAAAGTTAGTGTCTTTATAATTTATATCTGTACGATATTTCATAACACCAGCAGTAATTATTAGTATTGCAAGTAATGCAGCAGATAATTTAAATGTTAAGCTTCTTATAATAGTTAGCTTTTTTATTGATTTTAGATAACTATTAGAAGCAGGAAAATTTTTATGTTTGATAAGTAATTTACTGATATTTGTATCTATAAGTCGAGTATTCTCTAAATTTGGTTCGTTTAATATGTTATCAACTGGAACAAGGATTACACGATAATCTTCAAAGCTTATAGGCTCTAATAAAGATTTTAATTCTTCATCTACTATAAGAATAATGCAAACTTCTTTATTGAGATTATTGATATAGTTTTTAAATAATATAAAGCAGTCATTAATTTCCTGTTCTATAATACCTTGAACATAGCTAGCTGTCTTATCAAATTGATATTCAAAATTTCTAATGGTGATTATATTATTTTTATGTTTGATAATGAACTTTATACCGCTAGCTTGTGTTGCAAAAGCACAAATTTGAAAATAATTTGCAAATTTATTATTTTCTACATTTTGAACTATTTTATTGATAATAACTTGTAGTTCTAGCGTTAAAAAATACATTCCTTTAAAATTAAACAATCTATTTTCTATTACGCATGAAACTATATCGCTTAAAGGAGATGACATAATTAAAAGCGACCAAATCTCGCTTGGTTGAGAAGTAACCTCATAAACACAATGAGCTATAATATCTTCTTTTTCAAAATACCCTGCAATAAATTGTTCAATAGGATCTATCTTGACTATAGATTGCAATACTGGCAACTGATCATGACGCATCTTGCATTCAGTGTTATCAAGTAAAAAGTAAATATCGCTTTTGGAAAATTTATTAAAAAAATTCTTATATAAGCTTAAATCAATTTGCTCTTCTTCCTTATAAGGAATAAATAATTTATCTAATATTTTATCGCCAAGAAAAGCACTAAGAAAAATGCCTTTATTGCCTAATAAAACTACAATATTTTTTTTCAGTTTAAATAAGTCAAAAATATTTTTCATGAATATTTTTTATAAATTAAGTTTATTTTGATTATAATTCATTATATATAATTAATTTTTATACTTATCATAATATAATATGTCTAAATTTACCACCGAAGAAATTAGAAGTAAATTCATATCTTACTTTAAAGCAAATAATCATACGCATGTAAGTAGCAGTCCGCTCATTCCTCATAACGATCCGAGCCTTATGTTTGTTAATTCTGGTATGGTACAGTTTAAAAATGTCTTTACTGGGCAAGAAAAAAGACCGTACGACAAAGCAGTAACCAGTCAAAAATCGCTACGGGCAGGCGGAAAACATAATGACCTTGAAAATGTTGGCTATACCGCAAGGCATCATACGTTTTTTGAGATGCTCGGTAATTTTTCTTTCGGTGATTATTTTAAAGAGCAGGCTATATATTATGCTTGGAATTTATTAACTAAAGAGTTTGAATTGCCTAAGGATAAGCTTTATGCAACAGTTTATCACACTGATGACGAAGCAGCTTCTTACTGGAAGAAAATAGCAGGGTTTTCGGATGACCGCATAATTAGAATTAAAACAAATGATAATTTTTGGTCAATGGGTGATCTAGGTCCATGCGGTCCGTGCTCAGAAATATTTTATGACCATGGTGAGCAAATATATGGTGGTTTACCTGGCACTAAAGATGAAGATGGTGACCGCTTTATCGAAATTTGGAATATGGTATTTATGCAATATGAACAGATTGATAAAGATACCAGAATAGATTTGCCGAAGAAGTCGATTGATACTGGAATGGGTCTTGAGCGTATGACAGCAGTGCTACAGCATGTTAATAATAATTATGATATAGATTTATTCCAAGAAATAATTAGTTTCACAGAGAATATATTAAAGGTGAAAGTAGAGGCAGAAGCAAAATTCTCATACCGTGTTATTGCTGATCACTTAAGAGCTTGTAGCTTTTTGATAGCTGATGGGGTAGTGCCGTCAAATGAGGGACGTGGTTACGTGCTACGCCGCATTATGAGAAGAGCTATGCGTCATGCTCATATACTCGGGTCAAAAGAGCCGCTAATGTATAAGTTACTGCCGAAACTTGTTGATTTAATGGGTAATACATACCCTGAGCTTAAACGAGCAGAAAGCTTTATAAGCAGTATATTGGAGCAGGAAGAAATTAGATTTAAAACTACTTTAGAGCGGGGTTTAAAATTACTTTCCGAAGAAACGGAAAACCTCAATGCAGGTGGTAGATTATCAGGTGAAGTAGCGTTTAAGTTATATGACACATATGGATTTCCTCTTGATTTAACCGAAGATATTTTAAAAAATCGTAATATTGCTGTTGATCATCAAGGATTCGAGCAGCAAATGCTTGAGCAAAAAGAGCGTGCTAGAAAATCTTGGCTTGGATCAGGTGAATCTAAAACCGATCAGCTATGGTTTGATATTAAAGCAAAATATGGCAGTACAGAGTTTTTAGGCTATAATCTTAACGAAGCTGATGGAAAAATAGTTGCTTTAATTAAAGATAATGCTTTAGTAAACGATATTAGCGAAATAGATACGCAATTTCTCTTAATAGCCAACCAAACGCCTTTTTATGGTGAGTCAGGTGGGCAGATGGGCGATATCGGAGTAATTAAAACCCAAAATTGTGAAATAGAAGTAGTCGATACTCTAAAATATCTAGGTTCTATCATAGTTCATAAATGTATATTGAAAAAAGGTAAGGTTACTACGAATGAAAATGCTAATTTTAGTATTGATGTTAAATATAGACAGAATTTAAGAATTCACCACTCGACAACGCATCTACTTCATGCGGTGTTGCATCAGGTACTTGGCAAGCATGTTACGCAAAAAGGATCACTCGTTGCTACTTCTTATTTGAGATTTGATATTAGCCACCCTAAAGCTTTAACTCCTGAAGAAATTATTTTAATTGAAGATAAGGTAAATGAGATTATTAGAGATAATCATGAAGTAGATACTACGCTTATGTCTACCGAAGATGCTGTAAAACAAGGAGCTATGGCATTATTTGGCGAGAAATACGATTCTGAAGTTAGAGTAGTTAAGATGGGCGAAACTTCGCTCGAGCTATGTGGCGGTACGCATGTTAGACATACCGGTGATATTGGTTGCTTTAAAATTACCAGCGAATCAGCTATTGCAGCAGGTATTCGTAGAATCGAAGCAGTTTGCGGTGAATTTGTAATTAAGCTAATTAGAGAAAAAGAGGGGTTACTTAAAAATATAGAAAATAGCCTAAAGACTAACAAAAATGAGCTTGTCAGTAAAGTTAACAATATTTTAGAACGTAATAAAGAGCTTGAAAAGGAGTTAGAAAAAACTTATTTAGCTAGTTTAGATTTAAGCGTCGAGCAGATTGAAAAACAAGCCGAAAAGATCAAGGAAATTAAGTTAATTTATCGTCATGTAGAAAATTTAGACAATAAAATTTTACGTCAAGCTGCTGAGAATTTAGCTAAAAAAGCAGAAGATTTAGTAGTGGTATATGTTGGAAATAATAGCTCTAAACTATCTATTACTGTTGCAATAAGTAAGGCTATAACAGATAGATTTAATGCAGGGTTCATTGCAAAAGAACTTTCGTTATTCTTAGGTGGTAGCGGTGGCGGCGGGCAGCCTTCCATTGCCCAAGCTGGTGGAAGTGATCTTGCCAAACTACCAAAAGTCAAAGACCAACTACAAAGCTTATTAGATATTTAATATAACTTTTAATTAAAAAGGCAATATTATTGTTGTACTGTTAGTAGAAAATGTATATAGTGCGTTTATAGTTTTTTAACTTGAACTGGGGACAGTCAATTTTGCAAGTTTCGCCTGTGCTCACGTATTAAGTATACGTTCCGCAGTCTCACTTTTAAATTAACTATCCCGAGTCCAAGTTAATTCACTATATATTAATAGTCAGCAATTATAAGTGTCTAAAAAGCCTAAACACGACGAAATTATAAGAAGTGCGTTTGAAAACCCTTTAGTTTCTAAAGAGTTTTTTGAGATGCATTTACCTCCCCATATACAAAATTTGATTTCCTTTGAAAAGCTGAAAATGGAAAAAGACAGTTTTGTAGATAAAAGACTCAAAAAATCTATAGTAGATATTTTATTTTCTGCTAAGTTTGGAGATAGAAAAGGTTACTTATATCTGCTCTTAGAGCATCAAAGCTCGCCTAATCATAATATGGCTTTGAGGTTATTTCGGTATATGTTTAAAATTGCCGAATATCATAAAAAATCAACAAAAAGCAAAAAATTTCCTTTCATATATCCATTAATATTTTATAACGGTGTACAAAAATATAATGCTCCACGAAATCTATGGGAATTATTTGAGAATAGTGAACTTGTAAAATCTACATGGAGCGGTGATTATCAATTAATCAATGTACATGATATTCCGGACGAAAAATTGAAAGAAAAAGCATGGTCTGGGATTTTGCAATTTTTTATGAAGCATATTCATGAACGTGATTTATTAAAAAGGTGGGAAGAAGTAGCTGATCTTTTGCCTAAATTTGCTAAAATAGATATTGGTATTGAGCATATAGAACTAATTTTATGCTACACTTTGACCAGAATTAAACAAGATGATATAATAGAAGTAGAAAAACTACTTAAATCAAAATTAAATCCTAAAAAAAGAGAAAACGTTATGAAAAGTATAGCTCATCATTGGATGCAACAAGGTAGAGAAGAAGAAAAAGCTATTATGCTAAAGAAAATGCAAGAAGAAAAAGTTATGATGGCAAAGGAAATGATGAAAGAAGGGTTTTCTTTAGAGTCTGTTATAAAAATTACAAAATTGTCTAAAGAAGATTTAGAAAAATAAATATTATGAAAAGTATAGCTCATCATTGGATGCAACAAGGTAGAGAAGAAGAAAAAGCTATTATGCTAAAGAAAATGCAAGAAGAAAAAGTTATGATGGCAAAGGAAATGATGAAAGAAGGGTTTTCTTTAGAGTCTGTTATAAAAATTACAAAATTGTCTAAAGAAGATTTAGAAAAATAAATATTATGAAAAGTATAGCACACCATTGGATGCAACAAGGCTAGTTAATGTTAAAATTTTTGTTAGTTTGAGTAAATAATGCATCTAGCGTGCCGTTTTTGACAATCTTTTTACATTGTTCATATAAATCAAAATCGTCATTTAATATATCGTCATAGTTTGTATATAAATAGTTAATAAACGCAATAGAATCTTTTAACGCTAACTGCACGGCTTTATTATCTTTATCGCAACTCTCTATAATTTCAGGGAGTAGAATATTTCTTGTCTTATCATAAATCATATTTCCTGCTTCTTGTACACAGGCTTGAAACTTTTGAACGAGGGAATTAGGTTGAGATATTTCTTTAGGATTTATTATTTCGTTTTTACGTGCGTGGGTTATAGTGATAGCTACTTTCTTAAAATAATCCTCTACATCCTGCATTCCGATTTTATGGCGAAGAATATCATTTATACTAATTATTTCATTCTTAAGCTTTCTATCTTGTCTTTTTTCTAACCAAACACAAATTATATCTTCTATTGTATCAGTTATAAAGTCTGCTATAGCTCCAACAAAAGGTAAATCTTTAATTACTGGATTGAAAAATTTTATTCCAAACAATATTATTCTTTCTCCTATAGTTTTTTTAATATTATTTTTAAAAAACTCAGTTTCTGCAATACCGCAAGCTTTTAAAATATTTTTTGTATTCCAAAAAAGTGCATTACAATAATTGTATAATTTAGGATTCTCTTCTTTTAATCTTTCAACTTCCCTATTAATTTCTGCTTTATTTATAATTCCGCCATCTTTTAATATATTCTCATGTGCATTTAATCGGATATTTACTTCAGTACCTAACAATTTAAAATTAGAGGTTTCTAACTCTACTTTCTCATTTTGGATTATTTCCATTATATCTTTAAACAAGTCTCTGCCCTCTTCATTTACTAGCTGCCATTCATTGAAGTTAAAATATTCAGCACTCTTAACAAAGCACTGAATAAATTTTTTGGATTCTATTTCTTTAAATATTTGTTTTATTGTTTCTTCATCAATTTCAGCGGGATAAATAGCTGCTACTTTCTCAAAATTATTATTATTAAACTTATATATTAGATGGTTTCCAAAAACGTTTCTTTTTTCTAATAATATTATGGCATTATCCTTAATATCTCTTACATAAGATAAAAGTGGTGCTTCGGTGGAAAGTTTTGCTTCTTCGTTTGTTATACTATTGACGTCCATAATATCACTCGCCGCTATCTTAAGTCCTAATCCTTTATTTAAAAATAACGGCTTATGCGTTTTATACTGCTCTGCTAACGGATCATCAGTTGCGGCAAGTAACATGGTAGCAAACTCCTCTAAGTTATCATTTTGAAATATTTCATAGCGTCTATCTTCAAAGATTATCTTGCCTGCTATTTTTTTGTGATCTTTATTAACTGCTACTGTAAAAGTAAAATGGTAGTTTTTTACACAGTTTAAAATAAACTGACTTTCTAGCTGATTTATAACCCCACTCTTTAATATAGTTTTACATATTTCCTTTAAAAATACTCGTGTTTCAGCTATATTCGGAAATTCCTTAAAACATCCATTAAACCACTCTATCACTTTAGGATTTTTTCTTTTTGCGTATTCCTGAGTGATATGGTCAGTTATTTTATGTAGGGTAGTTTTAAATACTGGATATGAATTTTTGTAAAGTTTTTGGTTTTCAGTTAAAATCGTTATTTTAAGTAATTCTGCAAAGTTTCTATAGCCTACTTTAATAAACGACATTTCGTTTGATATTTTAGCTAAACCCTGAGCAGCTATATGTTTGACATATCTATCATTTTTGGAATCACTTATTACTTCGCTTAAATCTGTAAATAATTTTTTTGTATGTTTTACTTTTTTAATCTCAATTAGAATTAAAATTGCTTCAGATTTAACATCAACATCAGGGTTATTACTTAGTTTTATTAATATTTTAGATGCTTCTTGTCCTATATTAGGATTTTCTTGCACCATCCAACCTAAACTTCTTAAAATTGTAAAATTAATATAATTGTTGAAATCGCTAATTTTATGGATTAGTAGCTTCAATAGTTCTAATCCATCTTGTGCTAAATTAGGATTTGCTTGTACTATCCAACCTAAGCTTGTTATAACTTCAGGTGTAACATTGTTTTTATGAACTACTTCTTCCAATAATATATCAAATATTTTCTGTGCCAAATTAGGTTTTATTTGTACTATGGAAGCTAAACTGCTAACAGCTTTAGACCTAACATATTTATTAGTGTAAGGATTTGTAATTAACTTTCTTAATATTGTAAATACTTTTTGTGCTAAAATTGGGGTCGTATTTACTAATCTTGCTAAACTTTCAACAACTGTAAATTGGATATAATCATTATAATTATTTAACAGTTTTTTTAGTGTATCAAATACCTTTGGCGTTATATCTGGTATTGTGTTCGTTAATTCAACTAAGCTCCAAGCGGCTGCAGATTTTACTCGAATTTCAGAATTTTCTAATAAATTTTTTAGCATATCAAATATTTTTGGTGTTATATCAGGTGTCGTATTTATTAATTCAGCTAAACTCCAAGCAGCTGCAGATTTTATTTCATTTCTATGATCGTTTATTAGTTCTTTTAATATATCAAATGTTTTGTGTACTAAATTAGGCATAGTATTTGCTAACTTAGCTAAACTCAAAGCTGCTCCGGATTTGATGTAAATATTAGAATCATTCAATAATTCTTTTAATATATTAAATGATTGTTGTTTATCTATTACACTTAATATTTTAGTTAAGGTTTTAGTAATATCATATATAATACCGTTATTAGGGCTATTAAATAAATTTCCTGACTCTAAGCTATGGGTATATTCAAATTTGTCATACTTACTAAAACTAGAATTATTGATTAAGAATTTGAAAGTTCTTATTGCTTCCTCTACTAAACTAGGTATCGCCTCTACTATTCGGGTTAAGTTTAAACCGGTTACAAAATCCTCATTGTAATTTCTAAGCAATTTTTGAAAGATTTTGATTATTTGTGGTTCTAGTTTAGGTATTGATTTTATTATTTCAATTAAACTCTCTAGAACTAAATAATTATCATTCAGTTTTTTAATATTTCCTCACTTAGATCAGGGACAATAATTATTATTTCAGCTAATATTATATTTACATATTCATTTAATGCCCATGTATTTAATGGTAGTATTTTGCTCAAGCTTTTTCGTATTACAGTCTCATCTATAGTCCCATCTAATATTTCTGCTAATTTCTGCAATACTAATTCCTGTAATTGTATATTTTCAATTACAAAAGAATTTATCAATCTTTCATAAACTTTAGTTTTGTTACCCCACTCAGTTCTATTTGATAGAGCCGCTATTATTTCTGCAGATGTTTTTAATTCTTGAAATGTAGCTTCTTTGCTTTGTAACTTCTCATTCACCACCTGAACAATCGATTCGGATAAATAACCGCTATCTATTATATGCTGTTCCCAGATTGTAATATCCTTTAATACAATATCATCTATTAAATTTTGGATTTGTTTTAAATATGGTATTCTATTGTTAAATTCGTCCTTGATTTTGCTTTGAGCTAATAAATGCATTAGTAATGCAATTTTCTTTTCAATCCCTAGCTCTAATATTCCGTTAACGTTGCAAGTTGCAGCTTCCCAAAATATTTCTATTAATTCTTTACTATCATCATTATTTGCTATTCCGGCTAAAAACTTTAAAGTCATTAGATATTTTGGTTCGTTTCTATGCTCACCTATAAAACTTGCTATTTTGCTTTTAGTATGATTATCTAATAACTGATTTTTTAGATAACGGGCGGCTAAAAATTCTTGAAAGGTTAAGTGAATAAATTGATAATTTTGTCCCTCTCTTCTTAATAATCCTTGTTCTATAACTTCGTCTATGTCTAATGTGTCTTTGTTGTTTTCTACTCGTTTATTTTCTACTAACTTCCCTGTTGTGCTAAGTGATTCATAAGCTATTTGTTCTAAAAAACTCATTATGTTTTTTAAATGATTATTAGCTTCTGTTTTACTCTTATATTTATGCTGGGTTTTTGCTAGATACCTATTATTAAGCCAGTCTATTATCCCGCCGTATAAACGACTTATATTAAAATCTTTATTACCATCTACCCGAAACTTATCCCTTACTTCTGGATCATTCCACATTAAACATATTAATGCCGTATTGATCGGTACTTCGCATATTTCTTTTATTTGATTGTTAACGGCTAAAAAACTTTTCAATTGCGTCCTAAGCTCTTGATCATGTTTAAAGCTTTTACTTACATATTTCTCTATCCCTTCGCTATCCCATCCCGTATTTTCTACCTTGCGTTCAAACTTATTGTTAATATTTTCTGTGATTGCATTAGGTCTAGAGCTCATTATTACGTTTTTATACTGAAATACTGCCTCCATAATATCTCGGTAATCACGATTATCTTGGGATAAAAATGCTACTTCATCGTAACCGTCAAGCAATAATAATACTCTATCTTTGTTGCTTATATTGATTATTTCGTGCGGTTCTATATTTTCTAAATTCAAGCAATAATGAATGAAACAGGCTAGTTTGTTTTGACGTAGCTCCTTAGCTTCGTATTCTCTACTCCAATTTTCATTTAACAATTCCTTTAACTTAATTCTAAAGACATAATCAAATTTATCATTCCATAAATTATCTTTGCCCCATTTATAAGATAGGTAGTGCATTAACGTAGTTTTGCCTATCCCTGCCCCACCTAGTAACAGCACTTTACCGACATCTGCTTGTATTCTGTTTATTGATTCGGCTATATTTTTTATTTCCGATTCACTTTTATTAGATATATTTCTATAAAGTAGATTCAGCTTATTTTCTTCCTCAATTAGTGGCTTAATTATATCATTAATTATTTCTTCTCTAACTCGATAATTCTTTTCAAGTAGCTCTCTTATCCTATTTTCTACATCTATAGCTTTAAAAATATCTTCTATTTCTACCGGTTTCTTTTCGCCGGTAACTTTATCATGTAATGCTGCTTTAGCTGAGTCATTATCTTCGCTAAGTAATATCTGTAATTTTATATAATACTCATCTAAAGATAGGGCTTTAATCTGCTCATCCTCTATTAGCTTCGGTAAAGTATCTTGGGAACTATATAGAGCTTTTAACACGTTAAAGACTTTGGTTTTTTCTTGCATATTTATTAAATCATTAAAAAAATCTTTAGAATTATATCAGATAAAAATGCAAGTTTAAATTGTAAAATCTTAAACTTATTCAAGTTTTATAAATTATTGAGATGTAATAGTTTAGTAATTCTAGTTTCTTAACCTACTTATGTTCGGTTTACAAAAACTATTGCATATTTTGGCTCTATAGTTTATTTTGATTAGCAAACTAATATGCTGAATTATTTATAAATAACGGATTATTACAAATGGCAACTACCATATTAAAAAATGAAGGGCTAGATTTTCATATTAAAATTTCAACTCCTTTAAGTGAAATAGATAATGATATTCAAAAAGAGCTGGTCGACTTAACAAAAAAGGTCAAAATAGCAGGTTTTAGAGCTGGTAAAGTACCTATTACAATTGTTGAGAAAAAATATGGTGCTTCTGTCAGAAATGATATAATAGAAAAAAGAATTAATGATTCAGTAAATCATGTTATTAAGGAGCATAATTTAAATATTATCGGCAGACCAAAGATTGATGATTTACAAAACGAACCTAATAAGCCTTTAGAATTTACAATAAAAATGGAATTATTGCCTAAAATTGATATTCCAGATTTAAAGAAAATATCTATAAATCGTCCGAAATTAGAAGTAAGTCCTGATGATGTTGAAGAACAACTCAAAAAGCTTGCGGAAATGATGAAAAGTTATACCAAAGAAAGTAAAGCAAAAGCTAAAGATGGTGATCAAATTACCATGGATGCAGTTGGTTATGTTAAAGATGAAGCTTTTGAGGGTGGCAAACTTACAGATTTTAAAGTAGTTATTGGTAGCAATGCACTTATTCCTGGTTTTGAAAAGCAATTAATAGGTTCTAAAGCTGGTAGTGAAGTAGAAGTTAATGTAACTTTCCCTGAAAATTATCATGCTAAAGATTTAGCTGGTAAGGATGCTCGTTTTGTAGTCCAGGTTAAAGCTGTTCATACTGCAGAACCTACAGTCATTGATGATGAGTTTGCTAAAAAATTCCAAAGCAATAGCCTTGAAGAGCTACGCACTCACTTTACCAAAAAAATAGAAAATGAGTCGGAAGAAGCTATTTCTACTATTATGAAAATGAATTTATTTGATCAACTAGAAAAATTGTTAGATTTTGACGTGCCTGAATCTTTATTAGATCAAGAAAAAAATATCTTAAAGTCTGAAACTGACAAAAGCGAGCAAGATGATTCTGTATTCAAAGATAAATCACCAGAACAAGTAAAAGAATACTATGATAAATTAGCATTACGTCGTGTTAGAATTGGGTTAATGCTTGCAGAATATGCAAAAGATAAAAATTTACAAGTAGAGCCTGATGATCTTCGCAGAATTATTATGCAGCAAGCACGTAGCTTTCCTGGTCAAGAAAATATGTTGTTTGATTTTTATAAAAATAACCCTAGAGCTGTTGAGCAGCTTAAAGGACCTGCGTTAGAAGAAAAAGCGGTACAACATATTTTTGATAATGCAGTAAATCTCAAAGAGAAAAAATATAACAGAAAAGAATTAGAAAAATTATTAGAATCAGAAGAGCAACGCATTACTGCTATGTAATAATTTTTATTCACTTCCTGTCATAGCATCAATTTGGTGACCCAAAATTTTTGGGTTGCCCTACTCTTTCACAATGACGATATCACATAAGCCCTATAAACCTATTTACATAAACAAATAATCTATGTTATAATATCTATATAACAATCTAGCTAATCTAGACATATTGGAGCTTAAATATGAATAAATGGCAATTACACGAGGCAAAAAATAAGCTGAGTAATATTATCGACACAGCAATGCAAGGTACACCTCAATGCATTACAAAAAGGGGAGAAGAAGCAGTTGTAGTTATTAGTATAAAAGACTATAAACAACTTACTAAACAAAAACTTAGTTTTAGCGAGTATTTATTGAGTGCTCCTGATTTTAATAAATTAGATCTCCAAAGAGTGCAAGGAAAGGCAAGAGATTTCGAGTTATGAAATATTTAATAGATACTAACGCTATATCGGAATTATATAAAAAGAATCCTGATAGTAAGGTAGTACAGTGGTTTTTAAGTATTCACACTAGTCAATTACATATAAGCTGTATAACTATAGGTGAAATAAGAAAAGGTATATCAAAACTAGCAAAAAAAGATAAAGTAGCAAGTCTAAAATTAGAAAAATGGTTAGAAGGAATAATAATAGATTATGATAAAAGAATTCTTGATATTGACAGAGAAATATGTGAAGAATGGGGAGAATTAATAAGTATAGACGGTACTAATCCAATCGATACTTTAATAGCAGCACAAGCAAAACAACATAATATGATATTAGTTACTAGAAATACCAAGCATTATAATATGTTTAACATTAAAATATTCGATCCTTTTAATTGATCAAAATTTTCTTTCCCGATAACAATGCCTTATGAAAAAACTATCGTTTCAGCAAATTATACTAACCTTGCAGAATTATTGGCAGGATTATGGATGTGCAATTTTGCAACCTTACGATGCCCATGTTGGAGCTGGTACGTTTCACCCTGCAACAGTGCTTCGTTGTCTTGGTCCAAAGCCTTGGTCTGTCGCTTACGTACAGCCGTCAAGAAGACCTGGGGACAGCAGGTATGGCATGCATCCTAACAGAATGCAGCATTATTACCAGTTTCAAGTTATCTTAAAGCCCTCACCCGACAATATTCAGGAATTATACCTTAAAAGCTTAGAATGTTTAGGCATAGATTTAAAAGCTCATGATATTAGATTTGTCGAAGATGATTGGAAATCACCGACGCTAGGAGCGGCAGGGCTTGGATGGGAAGTATGGTGTGACGGTATGGAAGTGTCGCAGTTCACTTATATGCAGCAAATTGGCGGTATTGAATGTAAACCCGTTGCCGGTGAAATTACTTACGGTTTAGAGCGTCTTGCTTTATATATTCAAGGCATCGATGAGGTAAAAGAACTTGATTGGAATGGTCAAACAGGCGAAAAAGCTTTAAAGTATGGTGAAGTTGATTTTGAAGCTGAGCGGCAATTTTCAAAGTTTAATCTAGAGTTTGCCGATAGCGAAATGTTATTGCGTCATTTTAAAGATAGTGAAGAACAATGCGAGCGGCTAGTAGAAGCAAACTTGCCGTTACCTGCTTATGATTATTGTCTTAATGCAAGCCATTATTTTAACTTATTGAATTCACGTGGAATAATTAGCGTAACCGAGCGTGCTTCATATGTTTTAAGAGTGCGTCATTTAGCTAAAATTTGTTGTATGAAATGGTTGGAGATGAGCGGTGAGTGAATTATTATTAGAGCTATTTAGCGAAGAAATACCGGCTTTTATGCAAAAAGATGCAGAAGAGGGATATTTAAGCATTTTCACCAAAATTTTTGAAGAGAACGAAATATTTGCAAGGTTACAAGTATTTTCAGGACCTCGCAGGATAACGCTGTATGCTACACATTTGCCGAAAGTAATGTTACCAAAAGAAATAGAGATTAAAGGACCGAGTACAGAAGCACCGGAAGCTGCAATTAATGGCTTTTGTAAAGCTCATAATGTTAGCAAATTAGAGCTTTCAACTAAGTTAATTAATAATCAATTATATTATTTCTACATTAAAAAAGTAGCAGAAAGACAAATAAAAGAAATTTTACCTGAAATTATTGTAGAAGCTATTAATAAATATAGCTGGGCAAAATCTATGTTTTGGGGGAATTACAATATAAAATGGATTAGACCGCTACGAAATATTTTATGCATATTTGATGGCGAAATATTACCTCTGCAATTTGGGTATTTAGCCGCTAATAACATCACTTTTGGGCATCGCCTTACTGATAATAAAAAACTCGAAGTAACTGATTTTGAGGATTATAAAACTAAACTCACAGAAAATTATGTAATTTTAGAAAGATTAAAACGAGAAGAAATAATTAAAAACGGTTTATTAGAGCAAGCAAATACTCATAATTTAAACATAAAAGAAGATTTAAGATTAATTGAAGAAGTAGCAGGGCTTAGCGAATTTCCGGTAGTATTATGCGGAGCAATACCGCAAAAGTTTTTAGAGTTGCCCAAAGAAGTGCTAATTTCTTCAATGCGTACTCACCAGAAATATTTCTGTTTATTTGACAGATCAGAAAATTTTGCCCCATATTTCCTTTTCGTTAGTAACGGTAATTTTGCCAATAGCAAGCTAGTCGTACAAGGTAACGAGAAAGTATTATCGGCAAGGCTGTCCGATGCCTTATATTTCTACAAGCAAGATATAGCTAAAACTTTAGAAGCAAATTCAGAAAAGCTTGCAGCTGTAACATTTCACACAAAGCTTGGTAGTTTAAAGGAAAAAGTAGAGCGTATTACTAATATTTGTAAATATATCGATCCGAATAATAAATATTTAATTACCGCAGCTAAACTTTGTAAAAGTGATCTTGTTTCTGAAATGGTTGGAGAATTCCCCGAGCTGCAAGGTATTATGGGTTATTATTATGCAAAACATGAAAACCTAAATGAAGAAATAGCTGTAGCAATCAGAGATCATTATAAGCCGCAAGGTTTGAGTGATAGCGTACCGGTTGGTAATGTTGCTTTGCTTGCGATTGCGGATAAATTAGATAGTTTAGTAGGTTTAATGATAGCTGGTGAAGCCCCGACAGGTTCCGGTGATCCATATGCGTTAAGACGTCAGGTATTAGGCATAATAAGAATAATAATTGAGAATAAATTAGAGCTGAATTTAAATAGTTTAATTGATTTTTCTTTGAAATTATATTCATCTGGTAAAGATAAGGATTTAATAATATCGTTTTTTGAGGAAAGAGCGAAATTTTATTTTAAAAATGAATATGATATTTCGCTAATTAATGCTGTTCTTGATTTAAATTTAGCAAATATAAAATTTAAGCTTGATGCGTTGAAAGAGTTTTTAGAAAAAGAAGACGGGAAGCAATTATTAAATGCTTATAAACGAGCAAGTAACATACTTGGAAGCCAAAATATTGATGGAGCTGTTGAGCCTAATCTATTTAGTACTCAACCTGAAAAGGAGTTATTTAAAGTAACTCAAAAGCTTTCACTACAAATTGTCGATAAGGATTATGATAAGGCATTAAATCTATTGCAGACTCTATTAACTCCGATTACTAGCTTTTTTGATAATGTACTTGTTAATGATAGTGACCAAAAAATTGCCAAAAATCGGTTGTTAATA
Source organism: Rickettsia endosymbiont of Lasioglossum villosulum (assembly GCF_964026455.1). Taxonomy (NCBI): domain Bacteria; kingdom Pseudomonadati; phylum Pseudomonadota; class Alphaproteobacteria; order Rickettsiales; family Rickettsiaceae; genus Rickettsia; species Rickettsia endosymbiont of Lasioglossum villosulum. The sequence goes on along the minus strand of NZ_OZ032152.1, from coordinate 1,429,628 downwards.
TTACAAGATGTTTGCAAATTATTTCATAAGATCGCTAAATTTAACCGCTTATGATAAAACAAGCAGTTCAATTTATAACCTCCGGTAAAGTCGTAGTTTTTCCGACCGAAACAGTATATGGAATAGGAGCGGATGCTACTAATCAAGAAGCATGTTTAAAAATCTTTCAATTTAAAAATCGTCCTGCTATCAACCCGCTTATTGTGCATGTCTCATCTATAGAGCAAGCAAAAGAAATAGGAGAGTTTAATTATATAGCCGGAAAAATAGCAGAAAAATTTTGGTCTGGTCCGTTATCTATAGTTGTTCCGTTAAAAGAAAATGCAAATATTGCAACGGCAGTTACGGCAGGACTTAAAACTATAGCAATTCGTATACCATCCCACCCATTAGCATTGGAACTTATTAAACAATCCGGAAAGTCAATAGCTGCTCCAAGTGCCAACCCTTCAAATTATATAAGCCCGACTAGGCTAGATCATGTTACAAAGCATTTTAATGATAATGAAGAAATTTTTATTCTAACAGACAAACATTATCAATCTAAATATGGATTAGAATCAACTATCGTCGATACTACAACTGATATACTTACTATTCTTAGAGAGGGGTTTATCACTGCTGAAGTGTTAGAAGCAGCACTTGATATTAAAATTGGTAAAGCATCAAAAAATATTAATATTAAAGCTCCAGGAATGCTTGAGAAACATTATTCCCCAATAGTGCCGATTAGATTAAATGCTACAAACTTAAATGATAAAGAAATTGGGTTAAATTTCGATGATAGCAATCTTAAAGGGGAATATTCATTAAACTTAAGCAGTAAAGGCGACCTTACAGAAGCAGCAGCCAATCTTTATGCATATTTGAGATTATTAGACGATTATGCTGCTGCTCATAATATAGAATATATAGCGGTTGCTCCCATACCTTCAATAAATATAGGTGTTGCTATCAACGATAGATTAAAACGTGCTGCAAATAACTAATTATTTCTTATCAGCATCTTTATTATCTTCGGTAGCCATGCTGGAGGAAGATAATCTTTGTTTATATTCTTGTTCTTTTGCTAAAAAATTTTGTGCTTCTTTAGAAAGCTTGTAATATAGTTCACGTTTCTTTTTATTAATGTTAACTATTTCTACCCTATATTTTTGTATTTCTTCACGTATTTCTGGTTTAATAGTGCCAGCATAGGCATAAAATTCATCTAGAATTTTTTGTGTTGTAATATCTGTTTTGGTATCTTTTTTTGAAGCATTAGATATAGTATCATCTGCAAAGCCTTTTGAGGTTAACAATAATATTGCAGAAATAGTAATAATTATGTTTCTTATCATATAAGCCTTATTAAAATTTTATCACATAAGTAGATCATGTTTAAATCTGATAGTCAATCAAAAGATATTTTTAAAATTTCATTTAATATTCAGTATAAGGATATAAATATATTTGAAGAATTTTTTACAGAAAAAGTAAGTGCCATTTCTGTTTATGAAGTAAAGTCAAAAACTTTAGAATCACAACCTAAAGATATTTGGTGCTTTGAAATTTATTGTGATAATCAAACAAATTTAGTTTCTTTAAAAAAAGAAGTACAGGAATTAGCAAAACTAAACAATATAGAAATCACTAGTGACATAATTAGTGAAGAGATAGAAGATAAAGATTGGGTAGCACTTTATCAAAACCAGTTAGCACCAATTCAAACAAATCGTTTCTTTATTTGCACAACATTACATCAAGATAAATGTCCCAAAGATAAAACACTTATATTAATTGAAGCTTCTAGAGCTTTTGGTACTGGTAATCATGAGACTACATTAGGATGTATAGAGGCTTTAGAATATCTTAAAGATATTAAAGCAAATAAAATTTTAGATATAGGTACTGGCAGTGGGATTCTTTCATTTATAGCTGAAAAATTATGGAATGAGGCAGAGATTTTAGCCTGTGATATTGATGATGCATCGGTAGAAATTGCAAAAGAAAATGCTAGCTTTAACAATTCTAATATAAAATTCTATCAAAATACCTCTGAAAATATTTTATAGGGTAACTAATTATAATAGTAAGTTTGACTTAGTCATAAGTAATATTTTACCTTTAATTGAGTTATCTACCCAGATTAGCAATCTTATGAATAAAAATGGTTATTTAGTATTGTCAGGTTTTCTTGATAATCAATTGGAAGATGTTAGAGATGCTTATGAAAAAATAGGATTTGAGGTTAAAGAAATAATTTATAAAAATTCTTGGGTAATATTGATTGCAGCCTATTATAAATAATCATCATATTTGACTTTTCTAACATATTTTAGTATAATACTTATCTTTGAAACAAATAGAAAAATTTAATTTATGAGTACTACGAAAAGCGATAATTATATCTCGGAACTAAGAAAAGTAATTTGGCCTATTGAGAGGTATGAGAACAAAAAGTTTTTGCCAATGGCATTTATGATGTTTTGTATTTTACTAAATTACTCAACACTTCGTTCAATTAAAGACGGTTTTGTAGTAACTGATATAGGAGCTGAAGCAATAAGCTTCTTAAAAACTTATATAGTACTTCCTTCTGCGGTAATTGCTATGATAGTTTACGTTAAGCTATGTGATATTTTAAAGCAAGAAAACGTATTTTATGTAATTACTTCTTTTTTCCTAGCATATTTTGCATTATTTGCATTTGTTCTTTATCCTAACCCTGATTTAGTTCACCCTAATCCTGAAACTATAGAATCCTTAAGTTTAGCATATCCTAATTTTAAATGGTTTATAAGAATAGTTGGGAAATGGAGTTTTGCATCTTTCTATACTATGGCTGAGCTTTGGGGAACATTAATGCTAAGCTTACTATTTTGGCAATTTGCTAACCAAATTACTAAAACCGATGAAGCTAAGCGTTTTTATTCAATGTTTGGATTACTTGCTAATTTAGCATTACCTGTAACATCGCTAATTATTGGGTATTTTTTACATGAAAAAACTCAAATAGTAGCAGAGCATTTAAAGTTTACTCCATTATTTGTTATTATGATAATAAGTAGTTTGGCTGTAATACTTACATATAGATGGATGAATAAAAATGTTTTAACTGATCCTAAACTTTATGATCCAGCACTTGTAAAAGGGAAAAAGGCTAAAGCTAAGATGTCGTTAATAGAAAGCTTTAAAATGATATTTACTTCTAAATATGTAGGTTATATCGCATTATTACTTATTGCTTATGGTATTTCTGTAAATCTAGTTGAAGGTGTTTGGAAATCAAAGTTAAAAGAATTACACCCGACAAAAGAAGCTTATACTATGTATATGGGGCAGTTTCAAGCTTATCAAGGTTGGGTTGCTATAGCTTTTATGATTATAGGAAGTAATATTTTGAGGAAAGTATCTTGGTTAACTGCTGCGATGATTACGCCTTTAATGATGCTAATTACCGGTATTGCGTTTTTTGCGTTTATCTTTTTTGATAGTGTAATTGCTATGTATCTAACAGGTATTTTAGCATCAGGTCCTTTAGCACTTGCGGTTATGATCGGTACAATTCAAAATGTTTTAAGTAAAGGTGTAAAATATTCTCTATTTGATGCTACTAAAAATATGGCTTATATTCCACTTGATAAAGATTTACGAGTAAAAGGTCAAGCTGCTGTTGAAGTTATCGGTGGAAGATTTGGTAAATCAGGTGGTGCTATTATTCAATCTACATTTTTTATTATATTCCCGGCATTGGGGTTTGTTGAAGCAACCCCATATTTTGCTTCTATATTTTTTGTGATAGTAATATTATGGATATATGCCGTTAAGGGATTAAATAAAGAATATCAAGTTTTAGTAAATAATACTGAAAAATAGTATCAATATAAGAAAATAGGTTTTTAAGAGCTTATTTTCTTTGTAATTATAGGATTTATGATATGAGAAATACAAAATCTGAAATTAAAATTCCAAGAACACCATATGTCAAAAAATATAACAGTTGGCGAATAAGGATTTTGTATTCTATCATTATAGGTTATGCAACTTTTTATTTTTGTCGTCAAAATTTTAATATAGCAACGCCAGCTATTAGAGAATATTTTGATGTTACAAAAACTCAAATCGGTTGGATATTAACTGCTTCTTCCATAATGTATGGAGTTAGTAAATTTTGTAATGGATTTATCAGTGATAAGACTAATGCTCGGATATTTATGGTTCTGGGGCTTTTGTTCGTTGGTATTATCACTATTCTAATAGGCTTTTCAGATTCTTTATTCCTTATTGGTATTTTGTGGATAGCAAGTAATTGGTTTCAGTCAATGGGCTGGCCTCCTGCTACAAAAATGTTAACTCACTGGTTTGCTTCTAAAGAGCTAGGAACTAAATGGGCAATGGGAGCAACTTCTAACCAAATAGGTGGTGCTCTTGCTATGGTAAGCTGTGGTTACCTGATTGATAAGTTCGGTTGGAGAACTGCTTTTTTTGTACCTGGCGTGGTTGCTTGTGTAGTATCAATTTTTTTATATAATAGACTTCGCAATTCTCCCAAAGAAGTAGGTTTGTCTACAGTTGAAGAATATAAAAATTACCCTCCTGAATTAATAAGCGATTATGATAAACTGCCAACTGCCGAATTACTTAAAATAGTATTTTGCAATAAATTAATATGGTATGTTTGTTTAGCAAACATGTTTGTATATATAATACGTTTAGGGGTAATTTATTGGGCTCCTACATTTTTAAAAGATTTACGAGGTATAAGTCTCTTAAATGCTGGTTTACAAATAGGTTTATATGAAATGATAAGTATTCCAGGGGCGTTAATAGCAGGCTTTTTATCTGATAAATTATTTCAAGGAAGACGTGGTCCTGTAAGTACAATATGTATGCTAGCACTTAGTTTATTGCTAATCTTATTTTGGAAGCTTCCTATCCAAAGCGAGTTGCTAAGTATAGTAATTCTTTCTCTTGTTGGTTTTTTTGTCTCAGGTCCACAACTACTTGTAGGTATTGCCGCGGCTGATTTTAGTACTCGTCAAGCTGTTGGCACAGCTAATGGATTATCAGGGTTGTTTGGTTATTTAGGAGCAGCAATTGCAGGAGTCGGTGTTGGATGGATAAGTGATAATTATGGATGGGATGGGGTGTTTATATTTTTTAGTATTTCTGCTCTTTTAGGAAGTAGCTTATTCGCTTTAACATGGAATTTTTCAGCAAAGAAATAAATTTAATAATTATATAAATAGGTTAAAAATGACAATACAATATACTTTTTCAATGATTAAGCCTGATGCTATAAAAAGGAATAAAATAGGGCAAGTTAATACCTACTTAGAAAATGCGGGCTTAAAAATAGTAGCTCAGAAAATGACAACTTTAACTAAATATGAAGCAGAATGTTTTTATGATGAACATAGAGCAAGGCCATTTTTTGATAGTTTAGTTGAATATATTACTTCAGGTCCCGTAGTGCTTCAAGTTCTTAAAGGTATGGACGCTATAACTTTAAACCGTAAAGTTATGGGAGCAACTAATCCAGCAGAAGCTGAAGCTGGAACTATTAGAAAGGATATAGGTGAATCAATTGAAGCTAATAGTATTCACGGTTCTGATAGTGAAAATAGTGCAAAAAGAGAAATTAAGTTTTTCTTTAAAAAATCTGAAATTATAGAATAATTAATGCAAAAATATGACGTAATAGTGATAGGAGGTGGGCATGCTGGTGTTGAAGCTGCTGCTGCCTCTGCACGTCTTGGAGTTTCTACTCTATTAATTACGCCAAAACCCGAAAATTTGGGAGAAATGTCCTGTAATCCTGCAATTGGTGGAATTGCAAAAGGTACATTAGTTAAGGAAATTGATGCACTTGATGGATTAATGGGATATGTTATAGACCAAGCTGGTATACATTATAAAATGCTTAATGAAACTAGAGGACCAGCAGTTTGGGGGCCTAGGGCACAAGCTGATAGAAAGCTTTATAAAAAAGCAATGTATCAAATACTAACAAACTACCCAAATTTAGAAATACTATATGCAAAAGTAGAAGATATTGAAATTAAATCTTCAGAAATAAAAGCAGTCATCTTAAATAATGGTAGTAAAATACCGTGTCAAAAAATTATATTAACTACAGGTACATTTTTATCAGGGCTAATTCATATTGGATCAAAAAAAATCCCTGCTGGTAGAGTAGATGAAGAACCATCTTATGGATTATCAAATACCTTAAGAAGAATAGGTTTTAAACTCTCTCGATTAAAAACAGGAACCCCTCCAAGAATTGATGGGCGTACTATTGATTACAGTAAAGTAGAATCACAACCTGGAGATGAAGTGCCTAGACCTTTCTCAGAATTGACTGATAATGTAAATGTACCCCAAATAAATTGCTTTGTAACAAAAACTACTCCAGAAACGCATAATATTATCCGAGCAAATCTTGATAAATCCGCAATGTATTCTGGTCAAATAGAGGGAATAGGTCCACGTTATTGTCCTTCCATAGAAGATAAAATAGTTAGATTTAGTACAAAATCAGAGCATCATATTTTTTTAGAGCCTGAAGGATTAGATGACCATACAATTTATCCAAACGGAATTTCTACTTCTTTACCTGAAGAAGTACAACATCGATTAATAAAAACTATCCCAGGCTTAGAGAATGCAATAATTTTACGTCCAGGTTATGCTATAGAGTATGATTACATTGATCCACGTGAAATAAGTAGTACACTGGAAACAAAAAAAATAACAGGTTTGTATTTTGCAGGTCAAATTAATGGTACTACAGGATATGAAGAAGCTGCAGGACAAGGTATAGTAGCAGGTATTAATGCCGCTTTAGCAGTAAAAAATCAACAGCCTTTTGTACTAACAAGAGCAAATAGTTATATTGGAGTAATGATAGATGATTTAACGTCGTTTGGAACGTTAGAGCCATATCGGATGTTTACTTCACGTTCAGAATATAGATTATCTATAAGAGCAGATAATGCTGATTTACGTTTGACAGAGATGGGAATAAGTATTGGTGTTATATCTGAAAAGCGTAAAGAAATATTTACAATAAAATGTAAAAATATAGAAAGTACAAAATCATTATTAAATACTTTATCTTTAACTACTAGTAAACTCGCTAAAATGGGGATACAAGTTGCACAGGATGGTACACATAAAACAGTGTTAGATTTATTTAAAATACCTAATTTTGATGTTGAACAAGCTATTAAAATTTTTCCTGTACTTAAAGATATAGATAATAATATTTTACAACTACTTTATATTGAAGCTAAATATGCTTCGTATTTAGCCAGGCAACATGCTGACATTAATTTATTCCAAAGCGAGGAAGCTTATCCAATTCCTAAAAATATTGACTATTTTACAATACCAAGTATATCATTAGAAATACAGGAAAAGCTTTCTTATCATAACCCTATTACTATTGCTGCGGCACGACAAATTTCCGGTGTTACTCCTGCTGCAATTACTGCTATTATAATTTATTTAAAAACTAAATATAATGATAGAAGTTCCACATGAAGTAATTGAAAAATTACAAATTTTTCAAGAATTAGTACAAAAGTGGAATAAAGCTATTAACCTTATATCAGAAAATAGTACGCAAAATTTTTGGAAACGTCATATATTAGATTCCTTGCAATTAATGCAGTATATTAACGATAAAGAAATACATTTAGTTGATATAGGAAGTGGAGCAGGTTTTCCAGGTATAATATTGTCTATCGCTGGAGTAGCAAAGACAAGTTTAATAGAAGCTGATTTACGTAAGTGCATCTTTTTAGAGAAAGCAGCAAAAATATCAAATAATAATATACAAATAATTAATCAAAGAATTGAAAAAACAGAAATAAGTTGTAATATATTAACCTGTAGAGCTTTTTCTAATTTAAATACAATATTTGATTGCACAAAAAATATCTCTGTGCAAAATAAATTTTTGCTTCCAAAAGGAAAAAGCTATTTATCTGAAATAAAAGAAGCTAGAAAAAAATGGTTATTTAAGTGTTTAATAAACCAAAGTATAACTTCAAAAGAAAGTAAAATTTTAGAAATTAGCGGCTTAACAAAAATAATATGACTGTAAAAGTAATTTCCGTAGTTAATCAAAAAGGAGGGGTAGCTAAAACTACTACCACTGTAAATTTAGCTACTGCTCTTGCAGCTATGGATAAAAAAGTTTTAGTAATAGATCTTGACCCTCAAGGTAATAGTAGTACTGGTTTTGGCGTTAGTCAACAACAACGAAAAAATACTATATATCAAGCATTAACAAATATAATCAAATTAAAAGATACAATAATCTCTACTAATATTCCAAATTTAGAAATAATAACCTCAAATACTAATTTATCTGCTGCTGAACTAGATTTAGTAAAATTAGAAGAACGAGAATATATTTTAATGAAGTTATTAGAAGAAATAAAAGTATTATATGATTATATAATTATTGACTGCCCACCTTCGTTAAATTTATTAACAATAAATGCTTTAGTTGCAGGCGATGAGGTATTAATTCCAATGCAATGTGATTTTTATTCTTTGGAAGGGTTAAGTCATTTGCTAAAGGCAGTTGAAATTGTAGAAAAAAGATTAAACCCTAAGATAAAGATTGCAGGTATATTATTTACAATGTATGATAGGCGTAATCGTTTAACTGAGCAAGTAGAAGAAGATGTAAGAAGTTGTTTAGGAGAATTAGTGTTTAAAACTGTAATTCCTAGAAACATTAAATTATCTGAAGCTCCTTCATATGGAAAACCTGCTATTATATATGATTATAAATGTGCAGGAGCAGTGGCGTATATGGAACTTACAAAAGAAATTTTGGGAAGATATAATGAAAAATAAAGGGTTAGGTAGAGGCTTGTCTTCATTATTAGGTGAAGAGGTTATATCTACAGAAAAAGAAAGTTTAGAAATAGTACAAATTATAAATATTGATAGAATAAAACCAAATGAAAATCAGCCTAGAAAACATTTTGAATATGATAAAATAAAAGAATTATCAGATTCTATATTAAATAATGGTTTACTTCAGCCTATTATTATTGATAATAGTTTTCAAATTATAGCAGGTGAAAGACGCTGGCGTGCATGTAAATTAGCAAAGATTTCTGAGATACCGGTAATTATAAAAAATTTAGATGCTAAAGAGAGTATGGAAATAGCATTAATTGAGAATATACAAAGATCGGATTTAACAGTCATGGAAGAAGCTCGTGGCTTTAAATATTTAGTAGAAAATTTTAATTATACAGCAGAAAAATTAGCAGAAAGACTTGGTAAAAGCCGTAGTCATATAGCTAATTTACTAAGGCTCAATAATTTACCACAATCTATTCAAAATAAATTAGATGAAAATATACTTAGTATGGGACATGCTAGATGCTTAATAAATCATGAGCATGCAGAAGTAATAGCAAATTATGTTATAGACAATGATTTGAATGTGCGTCAAACAGAAGAGTTAGTAAGGCAATGGTCTCAAAATGAATATACGAAGTATCCTGATAATAATAGAATAGGAAAACAGCTTTTTAAAGAAAAAACAGAAGATAATGATTTACAAGCATTAGTAAAAATTTTGTCAGAAAAATTTAATATAAAAGTGACAATAGAAAATTATTCTTTAGGAGGAAAGTTAATATTCCATTATAAGGATTTAAAAGAATTAGATAAAATTTTGTTAGAGTTAAGTTAATACAAGGAAATAAATAATTTATGTCATCTCAATATATTTATGAAATAAATGGTTTAAGTAAAACTATAAACGGTAAGAAAATTTTAAAAGAAACAAATTTATCTTTTTTACCAAGTGCTAAAATTGGAATAATAGGACCAAATGGAGTAGGTAAATCTACTTTATTAAAAATTATGGCAGGTATAGATAAGGAATTTGATGGTAAAGCAATGGCAGCACTAAATATAAAAGTAGGCTATTTACCTCAAGAACCATATCTTAATCCAAATAAAAATGTATTTGATAATATTATGGAAGGCCTGCATGAGAAAAAAAAGCTTATCGATGAATTTAATGAAATAAGTAATAAGCTGGCTACTGAAATCACTGATGAAGAAATGAATCAACTTTTTGATAAGCAGGCAGAATTACAAGAAAAAATAGATAATTGTGATGCGTGGGATTTAGAGCGAGAAATAGAAATTGCAATGCTAGCATTGCGTTGCCCATCAAAAGAGGCAAATATTAATGAAATTTCTGGTGGAGAAAAAAGAAGAGTTGCTTTGTGTAAACTTCTTTTAGAAAAACCTGATATGTTATTACTTGATGAGCCGACAAATCATTTAGATACAGAATCAGTTTCTTGGCTTGAGAACTATCTTAAAAAATATAAAGGTACTGTAATAGTTATTACACATGATCGCTATTTTTTAGATAATGTTACAGAATGGATATTAGAAATAGATAGAGGTCATTGTGTACCGTGGAAGTCTAATTATAGTTCGTGGTTGGAACAAAAACAAGAAAAATTGGCTCTAGAAAGTAAAGAAGAAGATGAGCGAAAAAAACAATTAAATCGTGAATTAGAATGGATTCGTCAAGCTCCAAAGGCTAGACAATCAAAAAGCAAAGCTCGTATTACAGCATATCAAGAGTTGTTAAACAAACAGCAGGAACAAAAAAGTGATCCTACTCAAATAATTGTACCTAATGGTCCACGTCTTGGTGATTTAGTTATTGAAGCAGAACATATAGCCAAAAAATACAATGATAAAACGCTCTTATCGGATTTTAGTTTTAAAGTTCCACGTGGAGCGATTGTAGGGATAATTGGACCAAATGGTGCAGGGAAAACTACATTATTTAATATTATTACAGGTAAAGTAAAACCTGATAAAGGCTCTATTAAAATTGGTTCAACAGTAAAATTAGGATATGTTGACCAATCGCGTGATCATTTAGATGGTAATAAAACTGTTTGGGAAGAAATTGCAGAAGGATTAGATGAATTACAGCTTGGTAGCAGAATAGTTAAAAGTAGAGCGTATTGTGCAGCTTTTAACTTTAGGGGAGGTGATCAGCAAAAAAAAGTTGGGCAACTTTCTGGAGGAGAGCGTAATAGGGTGCATTTAGCGAAGTTATTAAAAGAAGGAGCAAATGTTATATTATTAGATGAACCATCTAATGACTTAGATATTGATACGTTAAGAGCTCTTGAAGATGCAATTTTAGATTTTGCAGGTTGTGTATTAGTAATTAGTCATGACAGATGGTTTTTAGATAGGATAGCTACTCACATTATTGCATATGATATAAAAGGCAATGCCACTTGGTTTGAAGGAAATTATCAGGATTATCACGAGTATATGTTAAAAATAAATGGAGAAAATACTTTAAATCCAAAATATAAGCATAAAAAATTAATTTAAATATGTCACTAACACAAACATTAATAGTGTTATTTATAGGATTGTTTGTAATAAAACCTGATGATATTCCTATGCTTATCAATCAAATAAAAAAAATTAAATCTTATTTTAGTAATGTTGCTTCATCAGAAGTGGAACAATTAAATTTCTATATACAAAAAATTATTAGCATAGAGGGGTACTATGATGGTGACTATAATGGTGACTATAATTTAGTTGCAATAAAAGAAAAGTATAATAAATTAATCAAATCAGTTATAAATAATGATTTAAATAATATCAATGAATAGTACATTTTTTGTTCATTTGATCTATTACTTAAAGCTACATTGCAAATAAGATAAAATTATTATATAATTCCTTAAAACAATACTAATGGTTATTTTATATTATGTTAGACATACTTCTTTTTGTACATATTACTATCGCAATATTATTAATTATAGTTATTCTAATGCAACGTAGTGGTTCAGATGGAATTAGCAGTATAAGCGGTGGGGGAAATATGGGAGTAATAAGTGCTAAGACAGCAAATAATTTTCTTACTAAAAGCACTGTAATACTTGCGTCATTATTTTTAATAAATGCAATAATACTTGCTAATCTTTCTTCTCAGAAGAAACCAGATTTAGTATCTAAAATCAATGAAATTGAAGAAAATCAAGTAGATAATAGTCTGCCTATAGCTAAATAAATTGTAATAAAAAATTATGCAAAAAATAATAAAGTTAAAAGATTTAAAAATAGGCAATGATCTACCTTTTACTCTGATTGCAGGACCTTGTCAAATTGAGGGGCTAGATCACGCTTTGTTTATGGCAGAAGAGCTTGTTAAATTAACTACTAAACTTAATATTCCATTTATATATAAGTCTTCTTTTGATAAAGCTAATAGAACTTCTATAAACGGTGCTAGAGGTCTTGGAATTGATAAAGGATTGGAAGTTTTAGCAGAAGTAAAAAGAGCATTTAACTGCCCTATAGTTACTGATGTTCATAGTGAAAATCAATGTGCTGAGGTAGCTAAAATAGTTGACATGTTACAAATCCCAGCGTTTTTGTGCAGACAAACAGATTTACTTCAGGCTGCAGCTGCAACCGGAAAAATAGTAAATGTTAAGAAAGGGCAGTTTCTAGCTCCTTGGGATATGAAAAATGTACACAAGAAGTTAGAATCATTTGGAGCAAAAGATATATTGTTAACTGAACGTGGTACATGTTTTGGTTATAATAATTTAGTATCAGATATGCGTGGTTTTGCAATAATGGCTGAGCTAAATACTCCTGTAATTTTTGATGCTACTCACTCCGTGCAGCAACCTGGTGGGCTTGGAGGAAGCACTGGAGGAGAGCGTAAATATGTAGAATTACTTGCAAAAGCTGCAGTTGCAGTAGGTGTTGCTGGTCTTTATATGGAAGTACATCAGGATCCGGATAATGCTCCAAGTGATGGTCCATGCATGATTAGGTTAGATAATTTAGAGCGTGTCCTTACAAAGCTCAAAAAATATGATGAAATTACTAAAGAAAAACAGTAATGATAACCTACAAAGAATTTGAGAATGTTGAGTTACGTTCAGGGACAATTACCAAAGTAGAAGAGTTTCCAAGAGCCAAAAAGCCGGCATTTAAAGTTTGGGCAGATTTTGGTGCAGAAATTGGAACTTTGCAAACATCCGCACAAATAACAAAACATTATACCTCTCAAGAATTAATAGGCAAATCCATAGTCGGCTGTGTAAATTTAGGAGAAAAGAATATAGCCGGCTTCTTGTCTCAGTTTTTATTAGTAGGATTTCCTGATTCTAATAATGATATATGTTTAGTTACAATTGAGCCTAAAGTACCTAACGGTCAAAAATTGTGTTGAAACCTAAAAATATTCTTAAATTAATCGGTTTCATTAGTATATTCTTATTTATTTTTGCTTTACAGTGGCAAAGTCCCAGGATAAATAATGAAATAGCGGAAAACATAGGAAACTGTTTATACAAAAGTAATTATAAAAATCTTGAGCTTAATTCTATAGAAAGAGATTTTAACATTTCCTATATCCCGAATGCTCCAAGAAATTGTTTAAACTCATCTTTCCCTATTATTCATATTAAGCTTAAGCAAGAGCATAATGCTTGGCTTCAGATTGTTCGCACTGATTCTTCAGATAAAAAATTACAAAAATTTATAGATACTAATGTAGAATTACATCCTTTTTATACTTTGGAGCAAGATTTCTACGATGCTCCTTTATGGTCTTATACAATTTTTTCTAAGCCTTTAACTTATTGGACTGCCCATACTTATGCAGTGAAAATAGATAATCAAAATAAAACTGTAAAAATTATTGGGGGAATTAAATGGGGATTTAGGTTAGCTTATTTTCCTATTAAACCTCAAATGATTCTACCCTCTAGCCTAGATACCAACGATTGGCAGATAGATATAGAAGTTTTTAAACAAGCGTTAGTTGGGTATAAAATAGATTAAATTCGTCTTATTTTTCAAGGACCGTTTAATGAAGAAATAAAGATAGGTACTATATATTTATAGGTATAATATGCAAGAGTTAGACCTAGAGCCGTACCAATAACTATAATACGAAATTTTGCAGGGCTAAAAATTAAAGCAACAATTCCAAGAACGATCGCTATTTTTACTATATCTGATGTCGTATAAGCTCTATTATTTATGGCATAAACATTAAAACTTATACTTAAAATCGTTAGTATAAATAATAAATTTTTAAACATATTATACCTCAATAGGACCGGTAGTTAAGCCATTTATGAACTGCTTTAAGTAAGGATTATTACTATTACGCATTTCATCTTTACTACCATACCACTTAATTTTTCCTTGATAAATCATAGCTATTTCTTTAGCTATTTTTTCGGCACTAATCATATCATGAGTTATAGTGATTGTAGTTGCCCCTAACTCCTCTTGGATTTTTATAATCAGCTCATTAATAACATTAGCCATTATAGGATCAAGCCCAGTTGTTGGCTCATCAAGAAATAAAATCGATGGAGTGCTACAAATTGCTCGTGCAAGTGCTACTCTTTTTTGCATACCTCCTGATAATTCTGATGGATATAGGTCAAGAATTCTAGGGGATAAACCTACTGAGTCAAGTTTTGCTCCTGCAAGATCGTTCTTCTCTTTTTTAGATAATTTGTTAGTATCAAAAGTAATATTATCACGTACATTTAAAGAATCAAAAAGAGCTCCGCCTTGGAATAAAAATCCGATATCTTTCATAATCTCAAATCTTTTTTTGCTTGAGATATTTTGAATTTCTGCACCATCAATAAAGATTTGACCTTGATCAGGTTTAATTAACCCTACTATATTTTTAATTAGGACTGACTTACCGCTACCTGAACCGCCTAAAATGACTAAAGAACTACCTTTTTTTACATCTAAATCTATTCCATCTAATACTTTATGACTATTGAAAGATTTATATAATGACCGAATTTTAATTTTTATTTCTTCTACACTCATATCTTTTTTATACTTTAAAAAATAATTCGGTTATTAAGTAGTTACTAATTAGGATTAAAATGGAAGAATTTACTACCGCAGAAGTAGTAGCTCGTCCAACACCTTTAGCTCCTTTACCTGAATAATAACCACTATAGCAGCTTATTATAGAAATAATAAAGCCGAAAACGCCAGCTTTAACAAGACCAGATATTACATCTATTGGCTCTAAATATTGAAAAGTGCTAGTCAAATAAGTGCTACTGTTAAAGTCAAGCTTATATACGCCAACTAAGTAACCTCCCATAACCCCGATTACATCGCCGATTAGAACTAGACAAGGCATAGTAATAATAGCTGCAATTACTCTTGGAAAAACGAGATATTTAATAGAATCAGTAGATAAGGTATATAAAGCATCTACTTGTTCTGTAACTCTCATAGTACCTATTTCCGCTGCAATTGATGCTCCTACTCTTCCTGCTACCATTAACCCCGCAAGCACTGGTCCGAGTTCCCTAGTTAAGGATAGCACCACTACAGTTGTGATAGAACTTTCAGCAGAAAAGCGAGAAAATCCTGTATAACTCTGTAATGCCAATACTGCCCCTGAGAAAAAGGTAGTCATGGCGACAACAGGTAAAGAATAAAAGCCGATAAATAATAATTGTTTGATAATTAAACTAAAATATAAAGGTGGTCTTATAATGCTAGTAATGGCAGCTAAGCTAAATATAGAAAATTTGCCGATACTTTGTGCTAGTCTTATGGTACGTTTACCAATAGAATTAGCTATATTTAATAACATCTGTATTATTCTTTTTATATTTTAAATTATTAAGGTTATTTTGCTGTCATCCTGTGGCATTGTCCGCATAGATCGAAAAGCACCCTAAGGTAGTCATGCCATGGACAAGCAACTAGATGACAATAAGGTTATAACATTATCAAGTATAAATTCTTTTATATCTATTACCAAGGCTAGTTAATATCTCATATCCTATAGTACCTATAATATCTGCTATTTTATCAGGAGTGCAATTATTTCCAATAATTTCTACTTCTTGTCCTAGAAAAATATCTGAAGGTGGTAGATCGGTAACATCAATATTGACTAAATCCATTGATATTCGTCCTATTATTGGGACGTTACGACTATTAATAAATACGGTACCTTGATTACTAAAATTACGACTAAACCCATCAGCATAGCCAAAAGGCAGAGTTGCAATTAAGCTATCACGCTTGGTTGTAAAAGTCATATTATAGCCGATACGACTCCCATATGTCAAATTTTGTAAGTGAATTATAGGTGCTTTTAAGGTTACAGGGTTTTGCATCGGATTCGGTTTGTTACTGCCTAAAGGATTTAAACCATATAAAGCAGCACCAGGTCTTACTAAATTAAAATGATAATCTTTCCCTAAAAATATACCGCCGGAGTTAGCAAGACTTGCTTTAGCATTTGGGAAATATTCCAAATAAGCTTTAAATTTGTTTAGTTGTTCTAAATTATAAGGGTTATCGCTATCCTCAGAAGCTGATAAGTGGCTTATGATATGTTCCACATTCAAACCCTTTAATAAATCACGATTATTAATTAGCTGTTCTATCTCATTATGGTTTAGCCCAAGGCGATTAATACCAGTATTAAAATGCAGGTAGCAAGATAGTAATTGATTTTTTAGACTACTAAATTTTTGCCAAATCTTGATTTGGTTTAAGTTATTTAAAACAGGCATTAAATTATATTCTATAAGTTCTAAAGCATCATGTTCAAATACGCCATTAAGAATAAGAATATTTACTTCATTGCCTATAGCTTTACGCAAACTAATTCCCTCATTACTTGAGGCAACAAAAAAATATCGGCAATTTTCTTCTAGTAAGGTTTTAGAAATTTCTATTGCACCGAGTCCATAAGAGTTGGCTTTAACTGCCGCCCCGACCAGAGCATTTTCACAAATATTTTTTAATAAATGATAATTAGCTTTTATAGCTGACAAATTTATTTCAAGAGTGCATAAACTCATATTATATTTTTTAACTCTTTTACTAAGATAGGCAATATAGGTATTATATGAAATTTAGAAGATAAGTCATCTGTTTCTATAGTATCAGTAACAAAAATACGATCCAATAATGCGATATCATAATTTTTTGAAAGTACAGCATGCGTAATAAAAGCATTTACCGATAAAGCTCCATGCTGCTTTAAAAAATTAGCAGCTTTATAAATAGTTTCACCGCTATCTATAATATCATCAATTAATATACAATTTTTGCCCTCAACATTCCCTGTTATTTCTACCATATTGCAGCTATTATTAATATCTCTTTCTTTGGTTATATAGGCTAAATCTATGTTTAACAAGTTTCCAATGGTTTCTACCTTATTTGTGCTTCCTTTATCAGGGGCAACTATAATACAATTTTTATAATTTTGTAAAAATGGTAAATATAAGTTGATAGGTTTGACGTTAGAAATAGGGATGTTGAAAAGTTTTTCTATTTTATCAGAATGCAAATCGATGGTAATTAAGTGAGTTACTCCTAATTTTTCTAGAAAATTAGCTATTAATTGTGCTGGCATAGCAGCTTGATTTGATGCTTTATCCTGCCTTGCATAACCAAAATAAGGCATTACTAAAATTATTTTATTTGCTCCTGCTTTTTTTGCAGTATCTATAAGTAAAAATAGCTCAATTAAACGATCATTAACAGGTTTTGAAGTGGATTGTACTATGATGATATCTTCATTATGTAGCGGTTCTTGAATTTCTAATTTTATTTCTGAGTCACTAAAATAAGTGATTTTAGGTTCAATATATTTGATATTTAATGTTATAGCTAAACGAGTTGCAAGTAGCTTATTATTACTGCCGGCTATTATTTTCATACTAAGTTAGTTATATTATTAAATAATCCGCTATTCGGTTAGAAATATTGAATATAAAAGACGAAAAGCTTTTATATTCAGATTTTAAATAAATAGCTAATATTATTATGAGATAGCTTCTATATGATAGCTAGGATCGGCATTACCTATTTCTAATACTCCGCCATTTTCGTAAACTTCACGCGTTAAATAATTATAATGCCCACTATTTACCGGTAGAACATATAATTCATTATGATAAGCAATTAGTGCAGGATAACTAGGATTATGACAAACTACAGGTTGGTTAGGTATAGCTAATTTTACTAATTTACCGCTTATATCATAGTTAACTTGAAGATAAGCTAGTTAACTTGAAGATAAGCAGTATCATCTGCACGTATTTTTTCACCATTAGGACAATTTAGCTCAAATTTTTCCCCTGGTAGTATGGTACTCGGAATAGTAAATGATTTATATTTTGTTACCTCAACAATTTTTTTACCATTAAATCTATATTTCAGCATAGTATTTATAGTATCTTCTTGTATTTCGCCATAATATTTATTTTGTTTATTAATAAGAGGTCTAATCTTATGGTCTTCAGTATTAACAGTATTACTAGTATTAGGTTTAATAATAACTTTGGTTTTATCTCCTGCATCTGTCACAACTTCTTCTGTTGTGCTAGTAGTTAATTTATAAGCACTTGTCAATAGCTCGCTAGCTGATCGACTCTTTTTAATTCCTTTTCCAATCCATTCTTTTACTTTTTCTCTTTTGGAAAATGTAGGGCTTTCTTGAGACTCAGTAAGTATAGGACCATATTCAGGAGCTTTTTCTATAATATTACCTTGGTTATCGGTATTTACAATTTCTACTTCTCCTTTATGTAATTTACGAGCATTTATTACCGTTTTACCTGCTATCTTTCCTCCTTGATATGCTGCATAACATCCAATTACTATTAATGTCCCAAGTAGTTCTCCATCATTACTAGAAGAATTGCCGCCATTTCTTCTTTGTTTTTCATATTCTTGTTGTCTGTATGCTTCAGCATGAATAATTTTTCCTTGTTCCCACATTTCATCACTATTCATAAAATGCTCTCCTTTAAAATAATAAATTACTTGTAATTCAAGTAAAGCTATTTAATCATTTTACAATCAAAAGTCAAATATTATTTTTAGAAATTCTACTTTTGTTATATTTTATGGGAAAAATTTTGTAATTATTTGAAGATATTTATCAAGTATTTTCTGGTTTTCTTCAACAAATTTTAGTGAATTTTCTTGATAGTTTTTTAATTCTCTAGAATTATTAGGATCAAGCAAATATTCCAGCATATTTAATAACTCTTCACCGCTTTTAATTTGAATAGCTGCTTTACTTTGCAACACGCCTTTAGCAATATCAGTGTTTTTACTCATATCAGGACCAAAGATAATACAATTAGAGAAATGTGCCGCTTCTAAAATATTATGTCCGCCTTGTTTGAAAGAGCCGCCAATAAATGAAATTGATGCTATAGAGAAAAATAAACCCATTTCACCGAATCTATCAACTATATAAAGATCATCGGTTAAAATCGGTAAGTCATTTTGTGATTTGGCATTAGCTGATAAATCTTGTGCTATACAGTTATCAAGAATTGATTTAACTCGCTCGGGATGTCTTGGGATTAAGATAATATAACAATCTGTAACTTGTTTTTTTAAGTTTTTTATAATAGGTAAAATGATCTCCTCATCTTCCGGATGGGTGCTAGCAAATACGATAATTTGCTTATTTTTTAGATGTTCACTTAGCTTTACAAGCTCTTCTTGATTAACTGGAAGCTTTTCATTAGCAAATTTGATATTTCCTAAATTAGTTGTGTTTGATATTCTAAGCTCATTAAATTTCTGTAAATCACGCTCACTTTGCACAATAACTTCGCTAAAATTTTTAACAATGAGCTGAAAAAAGCCTTTTCTTTTCTTCCAAGATTTAAAGGATTTATCAGACATGCGGGCATTCACAAGCAATAATTTACACTGCTTTGCTGCTTCATTAATAGTACCTGGCCATAATTCCGATTCTATGAAAATACCTAAATCAGGCTTCCAATTATTTAGAAAAATTTTGGTAAAAATAATATTATCTATCGGAAGCAATTGGTGAGTAGCTATTTTAGGTAATTTAGTGCTTAATATTTTAGCAGAAGATTGTGTCCAAGAAGTGACTAAAAAACGGACTTCAGGAAAATGTTTGCTTATATTATCAACTAAATTTAAAGCAATCATAGATTCGCCGACGCTAGCCGCATGAATCCAAATTAAAAATCCATTATCTTGCCTGTGTTTACCAATCGCAAAACGCTCCTTAACACGCTTTATGTCTTCTTTGCCTATTAATAAGCGAATGAAAATTATAACAAAATAAATAGGTAATAACAAAAAACTTAAAAAGTAATATAAACGCATCATTTTATTAAGTTCTCAGTTAAATTAACTAAATATTTTTCAAGATTCATATGATTTTGTACTTTATTGTCGGTCAGCTCTAAAGGTGACCCTATTATTACTTTAATCGTACCAAATGGCAAAGGGATTATCAACTTATCCCAGCTTTTTAATCTAAAACATCTAGAAGTAGTACTAACTACCGGAATTAATTTTTTATTGTATTTATAAGCAATTTCAGTAATTCCGCTATTTACTTTATATACAGGACCTTTAGGACCATCAGGCGTAATTATTACATTTGCACCTTGAGAAAGCTTTTCGATAATACTCCGTAATGCTCCAAGTGGATTTTTATTGCTAGAACCGACTATAACTTTGCAGCCAAATTTATCGACTAAATCATTTAAAATCTTACCGTCTAAATGGGGAGATATTAATGCGTAGATATCTGGCATTCCTTTAAACATAGCAGGACTTAATGCAAGCATATTATGCCAAAATGCAAAAATTACGCCTTGCTCATTTAAAAACTTTTCCTTATTGCCATTATCATAAAATATAAATTTTTGCTTTGAAGTAAAATAAACAAACCGCAAATACCAATATAGTAAAATAGTAATTAAACTAAGGACAAATTTATTACGTTTTAAAAATTTTTTAAAAGCTTTACGCATTAGTTTTTTTATTAGTTTAGTAGTTGTAACGTCATTGCGAGGAAAATTACAAAGTAATTTGACGAAGCAATCTCAGGAAGTTCGATAAGATTGCCGCGTCGATGTTACACATCTCCTCGCAATGACGCTATAGAATTACAAGCCTGCTCAATCCGCAAACAAGCCTCTTCCAGCTCTTCCATAGAAGTAGCATAGGAAATCCTGAAATATCCCTCTAAGCCAAAAGCAATACCAGGGACTACAGCGACTTTTGCTTCTTCAAGTAAATATTCACCGAAATCATTACTATTATTAATTACTTTTCCTGATTTAGTTTTAGCTCCAAAAATCTTATCACATTTAATAAATAAGTAAAAAGCCCCCTCAGGTTTATAGCATTCAAAATATTTCACTCTTTGTAAAATCGATAAAGCAAGATCACGTTTTTTCTCAAAATTTAAAGCATTTTGTGCAATATAGCCTTGCACGCCATTTAATGCCTCAACGGCTGCTGCTTGGCTTATTGAACACGGGTTTGAAGTACTTTGTGACTGAATAATAGTCATAGCTTTGATTAAAGCTTTCGAACCTGCACCATAACCTATACGCCAACCTGTCATAGAATATGCTTTTGATACGCCATTAACAGTAAATATCCGATCTTTTAAATCAGGTGCTATTTCTGCTAAAGTATAAAATTTAAAACCATCAAAAGTAATATGCTCATAAATATCATCAGACATGACGTTTACATGCGGATGCTTTCTTAGAATTTCAGCAATATTTTCTAACTCTGAATGGCTATAGCTTGCACCTGTTGGATTACTAGGCGAATTAATAATAAGCCATTTAGTTTTAGGTGTAATTAACTGCTCTAAAGCCTCACCGCTTAGTTTAAAGTTACTTTCAATACCACAATTTGCAAAAACCGGAGTACCTTCAGCAAGTAAAACCATATCTGGATAGGACACCCAATAAGGAGCAGGAATAATAACCTCATCGTCTTTATTTAAAGATGCCATAAATAAATTATATATAACTTGCTTGCCGCCGGTGCTAACTATTATTTCATCAAGATCATAATCTATATTATTTTCTCGTTTAAATTTAGCTTGTATTGCTTCTTTTAAAGCTGGTATCCCCTCAACGTTTGTATATTTAGTAAACCCATCTTTAATAGCTTTGATCGCCGCTTCTTTGATATTATCAGGCGTATCAAAATCAGGCTCACCTGCCCCAAGTGCAATAATATCAATGCCCGCTCTTTTAAGCTCAAGCGTTTTCCTAACAACTGCAAGAGTAGGGGACGGTTTTATAGCATTTAATCGCGTAGAAATAATTGACATAATATTAGTCCGTATTGATGAAAATGATAATATAGTAAGTTTTAAATTGTATACTCGTTTTATTTGAAAAATTGGCGGCGTTATCTTTTGCTGATAATCCTCACGTATGTTAAAAATACGCTGCGGTTATCAGCTTCAAGATCGATTCCTCTTTTCCCAATAAAACTTCGTCTACCCAACTCTTGATTTATTAGCAGCATATTCACAAGCTGATACTTGAAAAATTTTTACTTTTTATAATGAAATCTACAAGAGTATATTATAATTTCTATATCATCAATAGAGTATACTAATCTATGTTCATGAGTAATTCTTCGAGACCATAAATTAGTCATTGAGTATTTTAAAGGCTCTGGCTTACCTATACCACTAAATGGTGTTTCCTGAATATTTTTTACTAAGAGTTTAATCCGTTTATATTTTTTAATGTCATATTTTTTCCAATATTCTAAGTCCTTTGTTGCATTTAATGTCCATATAATTTTAGTCATCTAAATTAACTTCAACGAACTCCTTTCTTTTTGCTTGTTCAATGGATTCTTGCAGCCATTCAGCATTAGCTGGATTAGATAATAAATATAATGTTTCTTTTGTAGATTCATACTCTTCTTCTGTTATAATAATAAGATTTGTATGGTTTCTTCTTTTTACGAGATAAGGGATATGGTCACGTTCCACCGTATCAAAGACAGTGCTTAGATTCTTTCTAAATGAAGAACTACTAATTGATTTCATAAAATACCTATATTGTACATGTTTCATGTACACATTACTACAAATTTCACTGATTTACAAGTAAAACTAAGCATAAGAGTATTATTTTATTTTAAAATTTATAAAGATATGCTTTATTATATTAGATAATATTTAATTTAAAAATAGCTATGCTTAGTAAAATAAAGGATAAAATCAAACATTTTTGCTTAACGATAATAAATATACCAAATTTTATTAAAAACAAAATTCTAGAATTTAAAAAATATTTAAATGATTGTAAATATAAAATGAATCATTTAAGTGAAACCAATTATGAGCTTGGACTTGAACATTTATATAGAGGTAATTTAAACGATGCATTACTTAGATTTAAATTAGTCGATAACTTTTTTAGTCCTAATAATTCTAGAGTATATTACCAATTAGGTTGGACTTATTTTTTAAAAAATGACTATCCAAAAGCCATAAAATATTTAGAAAAATCAAATGAAAAATATAAAACAATTTTTGTAAATTTTTTGAAAAATTATAAAAATGCTACCGAAATACCTGTGGAAATTTGGGGAAAATACAGGGACTTAACTGCAAAAAATTATCCAAGTATTTTTAACAATGATAAAAATATTCATTTGCCTTATAGATTTGTGAATGAGAGCTTGAAGCAAATAACTGACCTGCCAGATGATTATTCTATCTTAGAGCTTGGTAGTAATATAGGACTTGTCGGATACGAATTAGAAAAGCGTTTTCCAGAAAGCTTTACTTTAACAGCTGTAGAAATTTCTAATTTAATGAATGATATTCAAGAAGAATATTATGCTAACCTTAAAATTTATGATCAGATATATAATGTTTCCATAAGTGAGTTTCTGAAACAAAATTCAAATAAATTTGATATTATTTTAAGCTTTTGTGGATTAACTTTTACTAGAGATCTTTCTACATATTTCAATGCAATATATTCATCGCTTAACAAAGATGGGTATTTTTCTTTTTGTTTACCTACTAATTCGGATACGCATTTTTCAATAAAACGTAAAGAATTTATTTTTAATTTAAATGAAATAAATAATATTTTACAAAAAAATAATTTCGTTATATTAACTTCTGAAGAAATAATACTAGCGGAAAATAATAAATACGGTATTATTATTTGTAAGAAAACTGAAAATAAATCATGAGAATACTAATTATACTTTCGATTATCCTATGTTCATTATTTGCAAAAGCTGATCTTGAATATGTAGATGATGACATATATAACTATAATGGTAGCAGTAATATTAATGGTTGCCGAGAAGTTTACGATCCATACGAAAAATTTAACCGTAAAATTTTTGCGTTTAACTCAGTATTAGATTATATCTTGCGTCCTTTAGCTGTTGGGTATAAAAACCTTACAAATGATTATATGAAAGCAAGGGTTAATAGTTTTGTTGGTAATATTGATATGCCACTTACTGCTGTAAATTATGGGCTTCAGCTAAATTATGATAAGACTATGAAAAGCGTATGGCGGTTTATTATTAACACTACGCTTGGCGTTGGTGGGTTATTTGATGTGGCTAGTAAAGTAGGGCTACCATCAGATCGTCAAACTTTTGGTAATACTCTTGCACATTATGGAGTAGGTCCAGGTCCTTATTTGGTGTTACCGATAATAGGTAGTACTAATGCAAGGGATATGACTGATCCAATATTTACTAATTATGCACTTAATCCTTTAATGTATTATACCCATAAAGATTTTGAATTAAGTGTTTTAGCAGTGAGTAAAATAAATGATAGATATAATGTATTATCATTTAGTGATTATGTTATGAAGAATTCGTTAGACCCTTATGCTACTATCAGATCGGCATTACACCAAGCTCGTGAAGCATCTGTTCAATATCCTAAAAACTTTAAATGCCCTAAACCTAAAAACGTAAATTCTAATTAAAAGAGGTTCTTATGCAAAAAATTATTACTAGCTTATTTTTATTGATTTTTACATTTTCTTCTTATGCAGACGATAATGCCCCCGCAGGTTTAAATGATTATGTTACTAACTTAGTAAATGAAGCTTCTACTACCTTAAATAATCCTAACCTATCCCAAGATGCAAAAGTTACCAAAGCACGTGAACTAATGCACAATAATCTAGATTTTGATTGGATGGCTAGGTATACATTAGGACGTAACGGGGTACAAACTTTATCTAAGGAACAAATCGCAAAGTTTACAGAAGTTTATTCTAAATATGTTACTAAAGCTTATACTGATCTAATAAAAGATTACAAAGGTGAAAAGCCTCAAGTAACAGGAGTGCGTGTTTTAAGCCCAAAAGATTCTATGGTTAGCATGAATATTAATAATAAAGGACAGGATATTAAAGTAGAATATTTAGTGCGTAAAATGGAAAATGGAAAATTCAAAGTTTCCGACGTTATTACAGAAGGTGTAAGTCTTATTGGTGCTCAACAACAAGATTTTACTTCGACTTTAAAAGACCAAGGTTTTGATGCTTTAGTGCAAAGCCTACAAAGCCGTTCATAAAAATTTGTCTATGCGTTCTTGCATAGATCAGTTTTTCCCTTGTCACCCCGTGGCGGCATTGTTGCGTAGATCGGAAAACGCCCTCGATGTCATGCCGTGGCTTGACCACGGCATCCAGAAAATAATAAAAAATACTAATTTTATTAGTATTTTTTACTATTTATAGAAATAATATTTGAAAATATAGCCTTTAAAAATTGGGGTGTTCTGCTTTCATTAATAGCTTTTTGGTGGTATTTGGTTATTATATAATTATCGTGTGGTTTTGAATAATTATCCTCATTAGTAATTTGGAAATTACTATTTTGTTTAATTAATTCTACTACTTCCTCAAAATAATTTTCAATATCAGAAGTAAAGATCAAGCTACCTTTATTTTTCAGCTTAGTCTGTAGAATCGTTAAGCGTTCTTTATTTAAAATACGTTTCTTTTTCTGCCTATTTTTTATCCAAGGATCAGGAAATAAAATATAAATTCCGTTTAAGCTATTATTTGGTAAATCATGTAATATAAAATCTAAATTATTGGGAAATAATAAGAAGTTTGTAATATTCTGCTCTTCTGCAAGTTTTAAAACATTCGCAACACCGTTTAGATATACCTCCACGCCGATAAAAAGCTTATCTGGATTCATCTTAGCTTGATTGATGAAATGCTCGCCCATGCCAAAGCCAATCTCGAGAAAAATTTGACGTTTTTCACTAATAAGCTTTTCTTTTGAAAATAAATATTTTGGCAGTTCGTTATCTAATAAATTTTGTTGTATTCCTGACAGGCTCTTCCCGATGCGTCTTGCATATGAGCGATTTAGCTGAATTAAAGATATTTCTATTACTCTATTATGAGATTGCAAATCTTGATGGATATTATCAATAACATAACCATGATCTAAAAAGATTTGGCTAACTTGATCTGCTTGTTTATATCCTATTTCTAATATAATTTTACCATTTTGCTTTAGAAATTTTTTAGCATTCTCTGCTATGATTTTATAGCTCAGCAAGCCCTCTTCTTCGGCAAATAAAGCAATAGATGGCTCATAATTTATTGTCTCAATTGCCATTTCAGGCTTTTCGTTTATAGATATATATGGCGGGTTGCTAACTATAAGATCAAATTTTTGTTTTCCAATATTCTCAAACCAATCGCTATGAATAATTTGCAAACGGTCCGTTACATCATGCTTTATGGCATTACTTTTTGTAACCTCTATCGCATCAGCACTTATATCAGTTGCGGTTATTTGACTATTCGGTAGTTCGAGTAATAAGCTGATAGAGATGCAACCGCTACCCGTACCGAGTTCGAGTATATGAAAATTGTCATTGCGAGAAGACGCTATAGGCGTCGACGAAGCAATCTCAGGAATTTTGCCTGAGATTGCCACGCTCATTTCATTCGCTCGCAATGACGGTTTGAATAAACCTATAACAGCATCCACCAAAATTTCCGTATCGTTTCTTGGAATTAATACGTGCTTATTAACGATAAACTCACGTGAGTAGAATTCTTTGTTCCCTAAAATATAGGCTATCGGCTCGTGCTTTAGTCTTCTTTCTAATGCTTTTTCGAAAGTTTCCATTTCTAGCTGGTTTAGTTGTTTTTCAGGATTAGCAAGCAGATATTCATATGATTTATTGATAGTATGCTGCAATAAAATTCGTGCTTCTAATTTTGGATTACTAACCCCAATTTGTTGTAATTTATAAGCTCCTTCGTTAAGAAACTCTTGTATAGAATATTGCATGGAAATTATTTTCTACCTAGATTTTTCATTTCTAAAATATCTTCTTCATTACCCAAAGGAGCTCGTTTTTTAAGTTCAATAAATTTGTGTAATGCATCAGTAGATATAACCACTTTCATATCCTCGGGCAAATCGCAAGAGAATTCCATAACTTCATTACTGGTTGGATGAGTAAAGCTTAAATACCAAGAGTGCAAAGCTTGGCGTTTGAAGTCTAGTAACTTTGCCTTTAGTTCAGGTGGAGCATGGTTAATTTTTCGGTCGTTATTGCCGTATGTTTGATCACCAACCACTGAATGCTTTAAATGGCTTAGCTGCACTCTAATCTGATGAGTTCTGCCGGTAGCAAGCTTACATTCTACCATACTAATGCTACCTCCATAAAATAGCTCTAGAGTTTTGTAGTAAGTTACGGCTTCTTTCCCACCATACTTCAATATCGTCATTTTTTGCCGATTGCTTCGACTGCGACCTATATTATTTTTAATCGTTCCCTCTAACGGATTAATTACTCCCCAAACTAAAGCCTTATATTTCCGTACGACCTGCCTTTGTTCAATCTGATTGGCAAGCAACATATGTGCTTTATTATTTTTAGCAACTACCATCAAGCCCGTCGTGTCCTTATCTAAACGATGCACTATTCCAGGTCTTTCTGATGAACCGATATCGGATAGGTTTTTTGTATGGTGGAGTAGGGCATTAACAAGCGTATCATCATGATGTCCTGCCCCTGGGTGGACAGTCATACCGGCAGCTTTGTTGATAACTATTAAATCTTCATCTTCATAAACTATATCAAGTTTTATGTCAGCTGCTTCTATTGTTAACTCTTCTGGTTCTTTGAAAGAGAATAATATAATATCATTCTCCTTGACCAAAATATCAGAATCGAGAATAATCACATTGTTAATTTGTACACAAGAACTTTTAATTGCTTTTTGAATCTGGTTGCGTGAGACATTTTCAAGAAGCTGAGATAAAGCTTTATCAAGCCTTAAGCCGCTTAGTTCAGTAGGTACAGAATATTCTAACATATTTAATTTATTTAATGAATAATACATTTAAATGGCTAAATGCAATTGGGGTTGAATATTATTGCTCAGAGCATCCGCCAAAATTAAAAGTAAGTGATAATATCAAACCGGTCGAAAAGCCACAAGCAAAACCTACGCCTCAAAAAGAAATCGGGTTTAATATGAACGATAAAACACATGATAATATAAGCCTTGCAAGATCACTTGCCGATAAAGCAAATAATATAGCAGAACTAAAAGAATCTCTACTAAATTTTAATGGCTGTGAGCTGAAGAAGTTAGCGACTAATACTGTATTTGGTGATGGTAATCCGGCAGCTAAGATCATGTTAATAGGTGAAGCTCCTGGCAGTAATGAGGATTTAAAAGGTATACCATTTTGTGGTGAGAGCGGTAATTTACTTGATAACATGCTGCGTGCAATCGGGATTTCACGAAAAGATAATGCTTATATTACCAATACAGTGTTTTGGCGTCCTCCTG
The DNA here is from genome assembly GCF_964026455.1 of Rickettsia endosymbiont of Lasioglossum villosulum. Classification (NCBI taxonomy): domain Bacteria; kingdom Pseudomonadati; phylum Pseudomonadota; class Alphaproteobacteria; order Rickettsiales; family Rickettsiaceae; genus Rickettsia; species Rickettsia endosymbiont of Lasioglossum villosulum. The sequence continues at coordinate 1,400,898 of NZ_OZ032152.1, read as the reverse complement.
CTAATAGACAGCCGACTTTAGAGGAAGTAGATATTTGTAGACCTTTTGTTGAGAAACATATTGCTTTAGTTAACCCAAAACTCATTATTTTAGTTGGTAGCACTGCTGCAACTAGTCTACTTGGGAAAAATGCCGGTATTACTAAAATTAGACAAGAATATTATTTTTACACCAATAAATATCTAACCGCTCCTATCCAGACTACGGCAATTTTCCACCCCGCCTATTTACTCCGCCAACCTAGCCAAAAACGCACCTCTTGGTATGATTTGCTAAAGATCAAAGATTATCTTGAAAGTAAGAATTTGGTAACTGGTTAATTTTAGTTGCTTTATACTAATTGGTGTGTATATTCAACTTTTGATTATAGATGTGTCATCTAGTTGCTTGACCACGGGAGGCATTGCCCGCGTGGATGCCAAGTCGTCATTGCGAGGAGCGAAGCGACATGGCAATCTCAGGAAATAATGATGAGATTGCTTCGTCAAAACTTACAGTTTTTCCTCGCAATGACGAGAAAATGATCCACGCAGGCAATGCCACCACGGGGTGACAATAATAACAATAATAGTGTTAATATGACAAAAAACGATTTTATAAGTTATAAAGGTTATTTTGGGTCAGTGCATTTTAATGCTTCGGAAGAAATATTTTTTGGTAAAATAGAATTTATAAGAGATTTAGTAAGTTACGAAGCCTCAGATGCTAAAACTTTAATAAAATCATTTTATGAAGCCGTGGATAGTTATCTAGAAGATTGTAATATATTAGGTAAAGCTCCGGATAAACCTTTCAAAGGCAGTTTTAATGTTAGAATTGATCCTGAGTTACATAAAGAAGTAAGTTTATATGCTATGCAACATGGTGATAGTTTAAACGGAATAGTTAAAAAAGCTTTAAACGAATATATTAAGTGCCTAACTGCTTGCTTTATGACACTTCTAAGAAAAGTATAGATACGGTAATCTTAGGAAGTATTATAAGACTTCTGAGATTGCTTCGTCGCTATGCTCCTCGCAATGACGATCCTTAATACACACAACAAAGTAATGCTTGAATCCCATAAAGATAAAAATAATTTCTCATTTTCTTAAAGTAGGTTTATACTTCTAGTATACAAAAATATATTGAGGTATGGATATATGACCAGTGAAAACACTAATTCCGAATTTGCTGAATTAAAGATTAGAGATAAAATATTCAAATTACCCATACTGAAAGCAAGTATTGGGCAGGATGTAATTGATATTAGTAAAGTATATTCTGAAGCGGATTGCTTTACTTACGATCCGGGTTTTATGTCTACTGCTTCGTGTAGATCAACTATAACTTATATAGATGGTGATCAAGGGATTTTGCAGCATCGTGGTTATGATATAAAAGATTTAGCCGAAAAAAGCGATTTTTTAGAGGTGGCATATTTATTGATTTATGGGGAATTACCAAATAGTAAGCAGTATAATGATTTTACTAAAAAGGTTGCTCATCATGCGTTAGTTAATGAAAGATTACATTATTTATTCCAAACGTTTTGTAGCTCTTCGCATCCTATGGCTATTATGCTTGCGGCGGTTGGTTCTCTTTCGGCATTTTATCCTGATTTGCTGAATTTTTTTAAAGAAGCAGATTATGAACTTACAGCTATTAGAATGATAGCTAAAATACCAACTATTGTTGCAATGTCTTATAAATACTCTATAGGTCAGCCTTTTGTTTATCCCGATAATTCTTTAGATTTTACTGAAAATTTCTTGCATATGATGTTTGCCACACCTTGTGAAAAATATAAAGTAAATCCAGTAATAAAAAATGCCTTAAACAAGATATTTATTTTACATGCTGATCATGAGCAAAATGCTTCTACTTCAACAGTTAGAATTGCCGGCTCATCGGGAGCTAACCCTTTTGCTTGCGTCAGTACTGGTATTGCATCGCTTTGGGGACCTGCTCATGGCGGGGCTAATGAAGCAGTGATAAATATGCTGAAAGAAATAGGCAGTGTAGAGAATATACCCAAATATATAGCGAAGGCTAAAGATAAAAATGATAATTTTAGGCTAATGGGCTTTGGTCATCGTGTATATAAAAACTATGATCCGCGTGCTGCAGTGCTTAAAGAGACCTGCAAGGAGGTGTTAAAAGAATTAGGGCAGCTAGATAACAACCCATTACTACAAATAGCTATAGAGCTTGAAGCTATTGCTCTTAAAGATGAGTATTTTATTGAGAGAAAATTATATCCAAACGTTGATTTTTATTCGGGTATTATTTATAAAGCGATGGGTATATCCCCGCAGATGTTCACAGTGCTTTTTGCCACAGCAAGAACAGTAGGCTGGATGGCACAATGGAAAGAGATGCACGAAGACCCTGAGCAGAAAATCAGCAGACCAAGGCAGCTTTATACTGGTCAAGTTCATAGAGAATATAAGACTATTAAAGAGAGATAAATTTTGGTATAATGCGTTTTTAAACAGCGTATAGTCATTGCGAGCGAGCATCGCTTGCGTGGCAATCTTGTCCAACATCCTGAGATTGCTTCGTCGAATTACTTTGTAATTCTCCTCGCAATGACGTTGGAAACAAAAAAATAAGAGCATATGAATTTTATTGATGAAGTTAAGATATATATAAAAGGTGGGAATGGTGGCAATGGTTGCGTTAGTTTCCACCGTGAAAAATTTATTGACCGAGGTGGTCCTGATGGTGGTGACGGCGGACGTGGCGGTAGTATTATTTTTAGAAGCAATCACCATCTTAATACGCTAGTAAATTATAGATATAAGCAGCATTTTATTGCAGATAGTGGTGAAAATGGTAAAGGCTCAAATAAAAGCGGTAAATCGGGTAAATCTTTAACTCTTGATGTGCCGATCGGTACACAAATTTTTGCAGAAGATAGCGATATATTGCTGCATGATTTTACCGAAGATGATCGGACTTTTGAAATAATTAAAGGCGGAAATGGCGGTCTTGGTAATAGCCATTTCAAAACATCAGTCAATCAAGCACCAAGACATAGAACAGAGGGCGAAATTGCTGAAGAAATGTGGGTTCAGCTAAGCCTAAAGCTGCTTTCCGATGTTGGGCTTGTGGGTTTGCCTAATGCCGGTAAATCTACCTTTTTATCAGTAGTATCGGCAGCTAAACCTAAAATTGCCGATTATCCTTTCACTACTTTAGTGCCGAATCTTGGAGTAGTATATATTGATGATGAAGAGTTTGTTATAGCCGATATTCCAGGCTTAATAGAGGGAGCTAGTCAAGGTCATGGCTTGGGCGATAAATTCCTAAAGCATATTGAAAGATGTAACGTGCTGATTCATTTAATAGATGGCAGTAGCGAAGACGTTGTTGCTGATTATAATATAGTACGCACAGAACTTGAATCTTATTCAGATTATTTAAAAGATAAAACCCAAATTATTTGCCTTAATAAAATCGATGTTTTAACTGATGAGGAAATAAAAGAAAAAACAACTCAGTTGCAAAAAATCACCGGTAAAGAAATTTTCCCTATCTCTACCTATACCAATACTGGTATCACAAAAATAATCAAACTAGCCCTTCAGACTATTAAGGATTAATTGTCATTGTGAGGAGACATTGCCCGCGTGGATCATTCTCCCCCTGTCATCCCGTGATTTATGAACTAGAGCCAGTTAAAAATACTAATAAAATTAGTATTTTTTATTATTTTCTGGATCTAGTTCCCAAGCCACGGGATGACAACAAACTTTCCTCGCAATGACATCCTTTTAATTCTTGTTGTAAATTTACTTATTTATGAAAATTTTTAAGTAGTGTTAATATTTATTTATTCAACTTACAGATCAAAGATGATTTTATTTGTAATGAAATAAATATCATAGGTAAAATATTATGTGGTGGCTTAATAGTATAGTAGGAAGTCCTAAGCAAGAACATAAAACAGAAATAGAGAAAACAGTAAATAATATAGATGAATTTCCAGAATATTTTAATGATTTATTTAGCAAAGAAAAAAGTAAGGATGCTACAGCTCAGTCCAAGATAGAACATATTAATATTGGAAAAATATTAACCCCTAAATCAGAATCTCATAACCCTCCTGCATACAAAGAAGTTTTTGCTTATCTATTTAATAATTTCCGTAATAAGTTCAATGAAAAATTAGAAAAGCCAGCTGGTGCTATTGAAAAGTTTATTCCTGCTAAATCTTTTGAGTTTAGTTATAATTTTTCAAAAAAAGAAGATAGAGAATTTTTAGCAGATTGTTTAAGAAATGATATAACTATTGAAAAAATATTGTGATTTTGATGATGTAGATGCGAGATATTTTGCAAATATTTTCTGGTATAATGATAAGATAAGGCATTTTTCTTTAGCAGATAATGAAAAAATAACTGCGTTTGGAATCAAAACTTTATTAAATATAAAAGAATATAATAAGGTATTACAAGAATTATTAGTTTATCTTCCAGGTCAATATGAAAATCTCATGGAGTTTCATTATACGGAAAATGCTGCAGATAAAATTGAAATAAAAACTAGTAGCGGCAAGGCGATAAATATTTTTGATAAAGAAGCCATAAATGCTTATTTAAAAAAATTACAAGAAAAAAATTTAGACTATACTATTGAAAATGAAAATTTACGAGTTAATACAACCCGTTCTGCGTTAGAAGAGCAAGTACGTAAGGATGCTGGGATACTTTTTAGGCTTATTACGGAAAGTTATAATGAAATTATCGGGAGAGGGAATTTAGATAAAGTATTGATGTTGTTTGGACTAGAAGAAGTTGGTAAAACAGTAATTGGGTGTCAATTAAGCGATTCTAAAACTGTAGAAAAATTTACAGTAACAGAATTAAATAAATTAAAACCTGTAGATTCTGAACATAATAAAAAGATAAGGCATAGCCAAATCATCGACAATAATCAAAATAACCCAGCTAATCAAAGCAGTCAAAATAATTTAGATAACCCAGCTAACCCAGATAATACAAATAAAGAAGATGATTATAAGCGTGTTAATAATTTTTTAAATAAAGATTTGGCAATAAATATTATGGAATGCTCTGGCATACATGGCGGGGTGATAAATCAAGTACAAGAAATTTTAGACTTATATTCTTATTGGCAAATAATTAAATTGGCAGCAAAAATTAAATTTGGAATAATTATCATAGATAACAGTTCGAAACCAATAATTACTGATACTATAAACGAATTTATCAAGTTTTTTAAAAATGAAACTAATGTATTAACTAAAGAAGTTCAAGAAAATCTCAATGATGCATTATTTTATATAGTAAATTTTGCAACTGATTGTGGAACAATAGAAAAAAAAGATAAGAAAGTTATAGAAATAAAAAAATATTTAGAAAACCTTATTAAGTACTCAAAAGATGCAGAGAAACTTGTAATATCCCAGTTAATTAAGTCTGTTCATTTATTCAAAAAAGCAACCTCTGAAGAACCATTTTCCGAATCACTGAATCTTAAGGATTTATTAGGAACAGATAAATGGTGGGGATTAAAAGAAGTATATATAAGTCCTATTTCGTATAAAAAAAGTGTAATAGAGTTACCAGAAGTTTTAGCTGAAATGATCAACTACAATATTGGGGTAGTAGGTAAAATTATCATAAAGTTTTTTAAAGCTAATAAAGAATTTATAGAGAATCCTATTTATTCGTTTTTCAGGCTTAATCTACAGCAAGAATTAGCTTCAGAAATGTTTTCCAAGCATTATGATTTGTTAAAAAGCTATCTACCAAAAACAATATTACCAGAAGCAATAAGCCCTATAGAAGTAGTTAATAAAAAAACTTTTTCAGCATTACAAGAAATAAAAGAATTGAAAGATGTTTATACTAACAACATTAATAAGCATTTTAAAATGATTTCTGCATTTCTGGAAATTATAAGGAAGTTTTATAATGTAAAAGGAACTACTAATGAAGAACAAAATCTTTTTCAAGAAAAATTAGGAAATTATGTATATTTTATAAAGCAGCAATTGGAAGCTCTATCATTCTGCAAAAAACTCTTCCCTCACTCCGCAATATTTGAACCACTTAAAAAAGTGGTTGATATTGCAGGAAAAATTTTAATTGAGGAAGATTTACTAAGTAAGGCTATCATAGATATAAAATTAGAACCTTATAAAGCTACTAATAGCACAGAAAATAATCAACAGCAATTTGATTATTATGAAGAAGTGCTAAGTTGGCTTAATGATTTTAGTGCAGGCAAATTTTCAAAAACAGAACAATATAGTGCTAATTTTACTGCTAATGAAATGAAAGCTAAATCGCATTATTTTTTAGGTATGTTATATGAAAATAATATTGGTCTTGCGGGCAGTATTAAGGTTGATGATAAATATTTAGGCATATCATATAAAAATAATAATTGGCTTGCTGCAAACGAGAAAAAGCTATATTCGCTTTTAGCAGTTAGAGAATATATCGAAGCTTTAAAAATAGAACTAAAAGAATATTGTGAAAATACAAAAGCTGAAAAAGATTATAGTTTTATGTATGGTTCTGGGGAGTGTAAAACTACTTTTTCTGTTATTTGTTCAAAGATAGGTAATTTACTTTTAAACTTAGGTAAATCTTACGATAGCACAAATCAAAGCGAGCACTCCATCCCTTTAATTTTGGAAGCCATAAAATATTTTATGATAAGCGTAAATGTGCGTTATATTGAAGAATGCGATAAAATTCTTACAGGAATTTTCAATAAACAACCAAGAGATATAAAAGATGATTTTCAAAAACAATTATGCAAATTTTTAGGAGAATATTTATTAAAATTAGGTTTATTCAGAAAAGCAGAGTATAAATTTCAAGAAGCCCAGGGGCTTACTAACGATAGTAAAGAGCAAATAGAACTAGAAGTAAAAATTAATGAAATTAGAGGAAAGGGGTCAAATCTTTCTTTCCTGAAAGCTAAACGTGAGAAAGGTGAGTTCGAAGATCTTAGTATATTTAAAGAGAAAACCTTAGGAAAGTTATTTTTGGTAGGAACTAAGAAGTTGCTTAATAATACTACTAAGATACCTCAAGAAACGCAATATAAAGATCTGTATGATGAAATTGATCCACCACAACCACAAGCAGTGATTCAGCCAGAGCCACAACCGCAGCAGTCACAAGCACCAGAGCCATCAGCACCAAATCCACCAGGAAATGAGAATGTACCACCACTTAATCCAAACGAAGTTGTAGCTTTAGGAGATAATAACGAAATACAGAGTCACATAGCTTGAAAAACACCCTTTGTGTCATGCCGTGGGAACCTTGTTGCGTGGATCAGTTTTCCAGTTGTCATCTAGCTCACTTGTAGCGGAATCCAGTTAAAAATACTAATAAAATTAGTATTTTTTATTATTTTTTGGATGCCGTGGTCAAGCAACTAGATGACATTGAAAGTGCTTTTCGATCCACGCGGGCAATGTCCCCCGTGGCTTGGGAACTAGGTCCAGCTAAAAAATACTAATAATATATTTTAGCTATATTCTTTTACGTATAAATAAATATAACCCTATTGATAAAATAAAGAATATATTCAAGTAGCAAGCAGTAATAAAAGCTAAATTTTTTGAAGCAAAGTTTTGTAATGTAAAGTGAGCAGAAGTAGCTATTAATACTGATAAAGCAGCAAATAATATCGGCATGAAAGTTGTTTTTTTGCTGTAGGGATATTTTAAGAAAACTGCCAATGCTAAAAATGGTAATACAAAATTATATAAAGACCAGATGATTCGTTGGTGGGCTTCGGCAATTAATTTAATTTTTTTCATGGGATTTAAATCAACAGGAGGTTCAAGCAATTCTTCAATATAATATTCGTTTGCTTCCTTATTATGTGTTGTTCTTTGTGATATTAACGGATTATCATTTTGCAGCTTTATCATCAATGAATCAAAAGTTAGCTGCGTTATATTCCCATTTATGTCATATTCTTGCCTACTACCCTTACTAAGCTCAAAAATAGGATCATTCTCATACATATCAAGTATTCCGGAATTTGCAAATACTACAGATGGGTTATCAGCATTGCGGTTATCAAATATGATTACGCCTTTCATAACATTCCCTGCAGATTTTTTATCTATATAAACAGTAATATCTTTCGTTATTTTGTTAAAAGTTTTTTCCTCAATCATACTTGATATGTAGTTATTCTTTATAAAGCTTAAACGTGATTTTAAATTTATATGAGATAAAGGCATGACTGTAGAAGATATGTAGTAAGCAAGTAATGCGACTATCAATGCAACATATAAAGCAGGTAAGGCTAATTGTAGGTTACCTACTCCCGAAGTTTGTAATATAATTAATTGCCTCTCAATTTTTAGGTTATTATAAATATAAATTATTGTAATAACTGTTATGATGGGTAACAGAATAAATAGTAAGGTAGGCAGTACTAAAATTATTAAACTCAAGAAATCCATAACTTTTATACCTTTGTCAAATAAATATAAAAGCTTTAATACTTGAGTAATCCATACCAAGCTAGTCATTGAAAAAGTAATGACTATAAGCAGAGGTAGGATATTTTTTATAAAATATTTTCGATATAGTAACATATATACTTATTTTATTTGAAAATTGGTTGTGGTGTTATCCCCTGGTTTTTATGTCATTCCCGCATAGGCATAGTAGTGTCCGGAAAAAAATAAACGTTGTTATTATTAGGTTTTTTCGTCATTGCGAGGAAATTACGAAGTAATTGACGAAGCAATCCAGTAAAAAATGCTAACTTTATAACATTTTTTATTATTTTTTTCTGGATTGTCACGCTCCTTGCAGTCGCGTAGCTCAGACGATTTGGTATCCACGCAACAATACCTTGCGAGAAGCGTAGCGACGTGGCAATCTCATAAAGAAAAACTCCTGAGATTGCTTCGTCAAAACTTACAGTTTTTCCTCGCAATGACGAAGAATAAACCTGCCCACCCACTTTATTACATTATTTTTAAAAATTCGGTAAATTAGCTTACCAATTAATATTGTTATAAGCCCGGTGATAATACCATAAATTATATCGCTTGGATAGTGCATAGCAAGACTAATGCGAGATAGAGACACTAATATAATAACACAAATCATTAATATTTTAACTGGTAATTTTACATAATTCCAAATAAAATACGTTAATAAAACGCTAAGTGCTACGTGACTACTTGGAAAACTCGATAAGCATCTTTCACTTGCAGTATTTAATATAGTGATAAAACTTCCCTCAGGTAGGCTACAATAAGGGCGTGGTAAATTAACAGTAAATTTAAGAGCAGTAAAGACCAAACCAAATACGCCATATACTATCCCGATTTCAACTAATTTATTATAATTATGCCAAAATTTATTTTGTCGCTCATTATCGTTTTTGATTTTCTTTAGTTGAATATAAAGATATATACAGTATAAAATATATATAATAGCAAAATTAGCGATATTAAAACAAAAAGAAAATATTCTTAAAAAATAGGCAAACAGCCCGATATTAGTAATTTTATTTAAGAATAAAAATATTTCTTGGTTTAAACCGCAAAAATTATAAAAAATTTCAAACATTATTTTATTAGTTTATGTTACAGGTGACAATACTGGGCTGCGGAGCATCTATAGGCGTACCGGTTATCGGATGCAGTTGCTCTGTATGTTTATCAGATTCAAAGTACAATAAAAGAACTAGATCAGCAATATATATCAACGATGAAAATAGTCAAATATTAGTTGATTTTGGCTTTGATATCAAAAATCAGTTAGTAAGAGAAAAGATAAATAAACTTGATTGTGCAGTATTAACGCATTATCATTCCGATCATGTTAACGGAATTGATGATTTACGAATATTTTCTTTTATAGAAAAAAAGGCATTAGAAATCTATACAGACGAGAATACAGCAGCAAATTTACATAAAAGTTTCGACTATTTATTTGGTTATAATTCATTTATGCAAGGTCCAGTTCTTGAAACTAAAAATATTGGTTTTTTTGATAAAATTAAGATTAACACAATTGAAATACAATTTTTTAGGCAAAATCATGGTCCTATCGATAGTTTAGGTTTACGGATAGGTGATTTTGTTTATTCGCCTGATGTTATTAATTTTCCGCCTGAGTCAGAGAAATTTTTGCAGAATATAAAAATATGGATTTTAGATTGTATGGATTATACTTCAAATAAAAACCATGCAGGGCTTGATAAAGTGTTAGAGTGGCGAGAGAAATATAAACCAGAGCAAATATTATTGACAAATATGCGTCATACTATAGATTATCACGAAATTATAAAAATACTTCCAGATAATGTTAAACCGCTTTATGACGGTTATAAGTTTAATATATGATTATTTTAGAAAAAGTTTGTAAGCGTTACGGCAAAAATTACGGCATTAAAAATATAGATTTAAGTTTTACTGCTAAAGAAACCACTGTAATAATTGGTCCGTCAGGAGGTGGTAAGACTACTTTACTACGTGTTTTAAATAATTTAGAAGAACCGACTAGTGGAACTTTGCTTGTAGACGGCAAAAAACTGCTGTCAAAAGATAGAAGAAAATTGCGGCTAAAGGTCGGGATGGTTTTTCAGAATTTTAACCTCTTTCCGCATTTAAGCGTAGGTGATAATCTGATTTATACACCGGTAAATGTTTTAAAAATTCCAAAAGATGAAGCTATATTAAAAGCAAAAGAACTACTTGAGAAATTTAGACTAAGTCAGAAATTTGACTCATATCCGGCAAATTTGTCCGGCGGGCAGAAGCAGCGTATTGCAATAGCAAGGGCTTTAATGATGAAGCCAGAAATTTTATTGTTCGATGAGCCAACATCGGCATTAGATCCTGAAAATATTAAGGATGTGATCGAGAATATTAATTTACTAAAAGAGCAAATGAGTATGGTGGTAGTAACCCATCACTTAAAATTTGCAAAACTGATAGCTGATCGTATTATTTTTATGGATCAAGGACAGATTTTAGCAAATCAGCCGGCACAAGAGTTTTTTAGCAAACCAGCTTCTCATAGGGCTAGGTTGTTTTTAGAGAATATCGGAGATTTTCTATAAAGAAGTGCATTTCTGCACCTCCTTATAGAAAAGAACAAATTAAAAAGTATCAAAAATAAAAGGCGGCTTCCACTTTTGATATTAATTGTTATACTTTCAATATGGACAGAAAATACATAAAACTTATATTTATAATTTGCAGTACTATATTTGTAACCGGCTTAGTATATAAATATATCAATCAGCACTATCCAAAGTTTTTCAAAGAGCCGCAAAATATCGGAAGTTTTTGTGCCTCATTACTAATATTATTTAGCATAATTTATAGCACTATAAGTCAAAATGAAATACGTAAATTTTGCTTGCAATTAGCAGCTTGGGCAGCAATTTTTTTAGTTATAATCATCGGCTATGCTTTTAGATTTGAACTAAATTATGCTTACCAAAGGGTAGCATCGGTGTTGATTCCATCATATAATTGGTCTACGGAAGCTGGCGAAATAATCATAGCTCGTAGCGGAGATGGACATTTTTATATTGATGCTGTTGTGAATAATGTTAAGATAAGCTTCATGATTGATACAGGGGCAAGTGATGTAGCTTTAACCAAAGAAGATGCTCAAAAATTAGGGTTTGATCTAACTCAGTTAAAATATACTAGAACCTATCTAACTGCTAATGGTGAGAATAAAGCCGCTCCTATAAAATTAGATAGTGTAATAATTAGGAAAAGAATTTAAGGATGTTAGTGGACATATCGGACTTGGTGATCTTGATGTTTCTCTTCTTGGTATGTCAGTACTTGAACGCTTTAAAGGTTTTAGAATTGATAAGGATCTACTAATTTTGAATTACTAGAATAAAGCTTATTTAAAGCCTATAATCCTCAAACTAATGGAATATGTGAACGATCCCACACCTTATAAGAATTACAAATTGATAGAGATAATTGACATTGAACATGAGAATATTAGTAACTGGAGCTAACGGTTTTATTGGATCATATATTACTGCTGCATTGTTAAAAAGTAATTATAAAGTAGTATGTGCCGTTAGAGATATTGAATCTACTAGAAAAAAATTCCCTACTGCAGAAATTATACATTGTGATTTTAATACAGATATTAGCTCCCAAGATTGGATAAATAAATTAGAGAAAATAGATATAGTAATTAATGTCTCAGGTGTGTTAACGTCTAGTCGTGCTAATAATATTGAAAATGTTCATATCAACGGTCTAAAAGCTCTATTTAAGGCGTGTACTCTTACTAACGTAAAAAGAATTATTCATATTTCAGCTCTTGGAATAGATGATGAAGAAAACACTGCTTATGCTTTAACTAAAAAAGCAATAGAAAGGTATTTACAAAAATTAGAAAATATAGATTGGGTAATTTTACAACCTTCTCTCATTTATGCGAGCGGTTGCTATGGCGGTACATCATTATTTAGGGTTTTAGCAGCATTACCGTATTTTATTCCTCTGATAGGTGACGGTTTACAACAATTTCAACCTATCCATATTGAAGATCTAGCGAAAGTAATCATTCATTGCGTAGAAAGAAAAGGAAAAATTTGTAGATTATTAAAAATAGTTGGACCTGATATAGTTACTATGAAAGACATCTTAATTGGATTTAGAAGATGGCTTGGAGTAGAACCTGCAAGACTAATAAAAATTCCTTTAATATTCATTAAAATAGCCTCTAAATTAGGGGGTTTTTTCAAAATAGGACCTATTAATTCTACAGCGTATAATATGTTGCTTCAACCTAATATTGCTAATAAAAAAGATTTTATTGATTTTACTTCTATAATTCCTAGAAACTTGCAGCAAGGTCTTACAACAGAACCTTTAACCGTACAATCTATATGGCATGCTAGGCTTTATTTTCTAAAACCTATAATAAAAATTGCCTTAGGGTTATTTTGGATAATGACAGGAATTATTTCAAGTATTTTTGCTTATGATGCTAGCAAGCAAATTATAATATCACTGGGTTTTAATAAGCAAATAGCACCTTACATATTATATGGAAGCTGCTTTATGGATATTATTCTGGGAATTTTACTAATTATCAAGAATAAAATAAGCAGTATATGTAGTTTACAAATTTTACTAATATTATCTTATACTTCACTATTAACGTATCTTAAGCCAATATTATGGTTGGATCCTCTAGGTCCAATACTAAAAAATATTCCGATAATATTACTTACTTTAGTAATAATGGCTATAGAAAGAGATAAATAATGGCATATCTTTTTATAAAAACTATTCATATTATTAGCTCTACTATTTTATTTGGTACTGGCATTGGCACTGCTTTTTTTATGTGGTGGGCAAATAAAACTGGTGATTTGTACGCAAAAGCATATGCAGCTCGGACTACAGTTATTGCTGATTTTCTTTTTACTACTCCAACTGTGATAATTCAACCAGTTAGTGGCATAATATTAGTAAATATGCTTGGTCATAATTATTCGGAATTATGGCTTTTCTTAACTTATATAGGATATTTAATCGCCGGGATTTGTTGGCTTCCAGTTTTATGGATCCAAATTCAACTACGAAATATGGCAGTTGAGGCATTAAAACAGCAAGCTTCTTTACCAGAGAAATATTATAAATTATTTAAATTATGGTTTTACTTAGGATGGTCAGCATTTATTAGTTTGATTGTTATTTTCTTCTTAATGGTGTTTAAACCATTATAATAAAATTAACAATAAGCTTTATCAAAAGTATATTTATCCATTTTGTTATTTTAATCAAAAGCTTTAACATTATTCTTTTGATTCAGTTGAATCTGCTTTTTTTTCTTGCTCTTGTTCCTTTGAACTCTTCATTAAGTCCTTTGCCTTGCCTAATAATGATTCAGGATGGTCTAGTGCCTCTTTCGCTGTATCTAATATTTTTTGCGTTGTATTTATTAGATTTTTTGCCCCTTCTAATAATGATTCTTTCGAATTATTTTCTGATTCAGACATAATATTTCTCCTTTGTTAGTTTGTGTTATGATATTAACAAAATATTTTTTAAATTCTAGGTAGAAATATTAAATAGAGTTGGCAATTATAAAAAAATATTTAAATTGTGTTAAATAAGTGATGTATAATTTATACCTTGAATATAAATTATATAGCTAAACCTAGATAAAATGGTTATACCGTTAATCTGTCATTCCGTGGCTACGACCACGGAATCCAGTGCTTTTAAAGGCTTTTCTGGATCCCGTGATCAAGTCACGGGATGACATACATATCCTTTTTATTCCGCTTCGGCTATACATTCTTAAACTTCTCTATCATGCGAGTAACGGAGCGTTCTAATTCTACACCTAGTTGTGGATAATCAGAAAAACTAAACCACTTTAGTTCATGTGATTCATTGTTTTTTATAAAATTATCATTATCTATTGTTTTTAATAAAAAACGTATATCATAATGATAATGAGAGGGATCTTTAGGCGTTTGGGGGATATAATGAACGTCTATATCAAAAATATTATTACTTACTGCCTCAATCTCATTAATGCCTGATTCTTCTTGTGTTTCTCTAATTGCTTCAGCTAGTATATCATCACTCTCACAATGCCCACCAAGTTGAAGCCATTTATTAAGCTTTTTATGATGCATCAATAGAAACTTAGTTTGATCATGATTGAGTAGGAACGCAGAGGCAGTAAAATGCCCTGCAACGTCATTCAAAAAGCTTGATACAAGCGAATTTTTTGATATTCGCCTTTGCTCACGTACCTTTGTACGCTCCGCAGGCTCATCTTCAAATTCATCTTGTCTGAAGCTTTTTGAATTTAGCTGCATTTTTAAGTCACTTGTAACCAAATTTAAGTGCTTATCCAAAAACTCTAGCATTTTTTCTTTGGAAAGAATTTCTTCGGGGTGGATGCTGTTATAGTTTTGTAATAAAGATTTAAGATGATTTAGCACGTTTTAAACTGTTCTTAAGCGTAATCTTGACTTGCTTTAATGAGCGAGGATTTGCATCCGTTACTTCAATTTCAATATTTTCTGAAACATTTATTTTAGTACCCACCGCTGGAACATTCCCCATTTTTGTCAGCACTAAACCACCTATAGTATCAAACTCATCATCATCATCTTTTAGCTTTTCGCCGATTATCTCTTCAAGCACCTCTACTTCAACACGTGCATTTGAAATAATTGTTGAGTTATTGATGACCTTATAGTTATCATACTCTGATTTCTGATCATGCTCATCATCGATTCGCCCAACTAATGCTTCCATAACATCTTCAATCGTAACTAAGCCATCAGTACCGCCATACTCGTCAATAACTATAGCAATATGGGTTTTCTCACGACGCATTTTTGCAAGCAAATCTAATAGCTTCATAGAGGGAGCAGCGATTATATGCTTACGTATTAGCTTTTTTAAGCGAAAATTTTGTTTCGTAACTAATGCTTTAAATAGATCTTTGATGTGAATAAAACCAACTATATTATCCAAAGTACCATCATATATTAGAGTTCTGGTATGTGGAATTTTTACTTTAATAGATTCGTTTAATTCTTCTATATTTGTAGTAAGTTTTATTGCTGCAATATCAGAGCGTGGTACCATTATGTCTTCAATGGTTTTGCCTTTTAATTTTAGCAAATTAGCTAAAATATTACGTTCATCTAAAGTCATTTTCTGACTATTAGTTTTTAAACGTTTTATAACGCTAAAGAAATCATCCGGTACTTTATTTGAAAATAAAGATTTTATCGGTGAGAATAATTTTCGTAAGTGAAAAATTGACTTATTATCGTGATTCTTTTTATTGTCATCTTCTTTTTTTGAAGATTTTAACATAAATTTTTTTATTTAGTTAATAAATAGGGCGAGGATATACCGAAATGTGCTAATATCTCGATTTCTAGATTTTCCATGATCTTTGTTTCTGTGTCATTTTGATGATCGAACCCGATTAAGTGTAAAATACTATGTATTAAAAGATGAATAAAGTGATTCTCAAAAGTTTTTTGTTGCTCGTATGATTCATTATATATTACATCATAGCAAAATGCTATATCCCCTAAATGCATATAATCAGAATCCCCTAAATTTTCAAGGATAATAGGCTGATTACTAGATACTACCTTGTTACCGCTAAAATGTAAATCTTGCCAATTTAATTCATTAGCAGGAAAAGAAAGAACGTTAGTTGCTTTTTCTATATTACGAAATTGCTTGTTTAAGGTCAATATTTCTTCGTTATTTGTCAGCAAAATCGATAGTTCGAATTGTTTTATTTCACTAAAATTTTCGAATTGCGATAAGGTTTTTTGAGTAATTTTTTTAATCAAAGCCTTATTTATTTGCTTATGCTCACGCCATTTGCTGTAGTTTTTTATAATCTCTACGTTTATCATTATTATATAATTTTTGTCGTCATTGCGAGGAAAATTACAAAGTAATTTGACGAAGCAATCTCAGGAACTTATACTGTTTTATGAGATTGCCACGTCAAGGCTTCGCCTTTCCTCGCAATGACGATGCCTATAATTTTCCTTTAACTTCTCAAAATCCTCGTCAGCATGGTATGAAGAGCGGGTTAGAGGGCTTGCTGAAACCATCAAAAATCCTTTTGTGCGTGCTACTCGCTCTAAATATTTAAACTCTTCAGGAGTAACATATTTTGCCACTTCTGCGTGATTCTTCGTAGGTTGCAAATACTGCCCAATAGTCAGGAAATCAACCTTTGCTTCCCTTAAATCATCCATAACTTGCACTACTTCGCTGATTTCTTCCCCAAGCCCTACCATCATACCGGATTTTGTAAAAACTTCCGGTGATAATTTCTTGATATTATGGAGTAAACTTAGAGAATTATAATATCTAGCTCCTGGTCTAATTGTCTTATATAAAGATGGGACAGTCTCAACATTATGGTTAAAAACATCAGGTTTTGCGTTCGCTATTATTTCAGCTGCTCCATCTTTTCTTAAAAAATCAGGGGTTAAAATCTCGATAGTAGTATTTGGTGAAGACTTACGAATTGCACTAATATACTCAGCAAAATGCGTAGCTCCGCCGTCCTCTAGATCGTCACGATCAACCGAAGTAATTACTACATGTTTAAGACCCAGCTTTTGTACTGCCTCCGCTAGTCTTTGCGGTTCATGCGGATCAAGTAAATCCGGTCTGCCAGTTTTAACGTTACAAAATCTGCAAGCTCTAGTACAAACCGAGCCGAGAATCATCACAGTTGCATGTTTCTTTGACCAGCATTCACCAATATTAGGGCAAGCAGCTTCCTCACATACAGTATTTAACTTGAGATTTTTTATTAAATCTTTTGTATTATAATATTCTGAAGAGTTAGGAGCTTTAACCTTAATCCAATCAGGTCTTTTAGACATCTTTCCAAATTCTACTTCTAGAGGTAATTTGGGCGTCAATCCGGTACTCGCATCCTCACGTACTTCTTTGTACGCTGCGGTGCTGCGTTCCGTGTTTCCTGCAAATTCCTCTCTATAAGCGAATTTGGAAAGATGTCTATCTAAATTAGTCATAAAATGGAAATAATTTAATTAATTTTGTTACTTCGCTTAATACTTTCTGCTCGGCTTTGCTATTATCTTCGCTATTCTTTAAGCCATCTAAAATATCAGCTATTAAATGACCAACTAGCACAAAATCTTTTTCCTTAAATCCTCTAGTAGTGCAAGCTGGTGTGCCAAGTCTAATACCTGAAGTAATAAAAGGCGAAGTTTCATCAAAAGGAATAGCATTTTTATTGCAAGTAATACCTGCTCTATCTAAAGAATTAGCAGCAATTTTACCGGTAATGCCGTCTTTTCGTAGATCCACCAGCACAATATGATTATCAGTGCCACCTGTTAATATATCATATCCTCGTTCTTGCAAACTACCAGCTAAAGCCTTAGCATTACTTATAACTTGTTTTATATAGTGTTTATATTCCGGCTGCAAGCTTTCTAAAAATGCTACGGCTTTTGCTGCTATTATATGCATTAATGGACCACCTTGCAAACCCGGGAATAAAGCAGAATTTATTTTTTTGCCGATCTCTTCATCGTTAGACAAAATTAAGCCACCCCTTGGTCCTCTAAGTGTTTTGTGGGTAGTTGAGGTAACAATATGAGCGTGCGGAATAGGGCTTTCATGCTCACCTGCCGCAACTAACCCCGCAATATGAGCGATATCAGCCATAAGATATGCTCCTACTTTATCAGCTATTTCTCTGAATTTAGCAAAATCAAGATTGCGTGGGTAAGCTGAAAAACCAGCTATAAGCAATTTTGGCTTGTGTAGCTCTGCTAATCGCTGAACTTCATCATAATCAATTAAGTAAGTCTCTTTATCGACGCTATAAGAAACTGCATTAAACCACTTACCTGATATATTAGCAGTTGAGCCGTGTGTTAAATGTCCTCCGCTATCTAAAGACATACCAAGCACAGTATCACCAGGCTGCATTAAAGCAAGATATACAGCTTGATTTGCTTGCGAACCGGAATGAGGTTGCACGTTGGCATATTTACAGTTAAATAGCTTTTTTGCTCGCTCTATCGCCAAATTTTCGGCTTTATCTACTTCTTCACAGCCATTATAAAAACGCTTACCTGAATATCCTTCAGCATATTTATTAGTCAGCACTGAGCCTTGAGCTTCAAGCACCGCAGGGCTTACGAAATTCTCAGAGGCAATAAGCTCAATCACACTATTCTGACGAGCTTTCTCGTGCTTAATTATTTCGAAAATTTCTTTATCTATTTCTTGTAACTTGTTATTAAAAATGTTCATTATGCCTCATGTATTTTTTGGTTCTATTGTTGAGATATATAGTCGTCATTGCGAGGAAAAATTGAAAATTTTGACGAAGCAATCTCATGCCAAAGTCCTGAGATTGCCACGCAGCCTACGGCTGCTCGCAATGACATCCATTTACAAAATTAATGGCAATCTCAATCCCTTTACCATCTATTGAATGGCTAAGTCTTGTTAATTTATGCCCGCTATGAGGTATATGATATTTGGATAAATAGTGCGAGGCGTTATACATTTCATTAACGCTTACTACCTCATCTAGCTCTCCATGAATCAAACATATAGGTGTGGTCTTATTATTAATCTCAGCAGGCGGAATTAATGCACCCGAAAAACCTACAGTACAATAAAACGGGTCTTTTTGAATGAGAGTTAAATATAACCCGATCATAGTACCTTGAGAAAATCCAATAATTATCGTATCTTTATTGGTTAAATTTAGCTCTTCTTGTTTTTGCTTTATGATATCTTCAAGCTTAGAAATATTTTTTACCAGAAGCTTAGATATAATATCAGAGTTACGATCCTGTAAACTAAACCATTGTCTGCCATATGGATCCATATCATAAGGCTCGATGCCATGCGGCGAAATAAAATGACAATCTGGTAAATCGTCTTTAATATATGGTACTAATCCTATTAAATCGTGACCGTCCGAACCGACACCATGTAGCAATACTACTAGCTTTTTTGCTGGTTGTTCTAAACTTGCTATTTCAGGATATTCAAAATTTTTGTTCATGATTCAAACCCGTCATACCGCGACTTGATCGCGGTATGACAATATTATTTCAGCATCTTCTCGAGTTCACCGCTATTATATAGTTCTGTTACGATGTCGCAGCCACCAACTAATTCGCCATTAACATATAATTGTGGGAATGTTGGCCAATCGCTAAAAATTTTTAAAGACTCACGCAATTCAGGGTCTGATAGAACATCAATATCACGAAATTCTGTTCCTAGCTTAGTCAAAATAGCAACTACTTTACCGGAAAACCCACACATAGGAGCTTCCTTAGTGCCTTTCATAAATAATACTACTTTATTATTTTTTATCTCATTTTCTATAAATTTAAAACTTTTATTTTCTAACATTAAAAACCTGATATGTTTAATTTTATTTGTAACATTATACACTATGCAAGCAGAAATAGTTAATAAAATCTTTGAAGTTTTTAGCAAGAATAATAAAAACCCAAAAACTGAGTTAGTTTATAAAAACGATTTTACCCTATTAGTAGCGGTAATATTATCAGCTCAAGCTACTGATGTGTCAGTGAATTTAGCGACTAAATCGCTGTTTGAAACTTATGATACACCAGAAAAAATTTTAGGGCTTGGTGAAGAGGGCTTAAAAAAATATATAAAATCTATTGGGCTATTTAATAGTAAAGCAAAAAATATCATCGCTTTATGTCAAATATTGATAAGCAATTATGATAGCAAAGTGCCAAATAATTTTGAAGAGTTAGTTAAACTGCCTGGTGTTGGAAGAAAAACTGCAAATGTTGTACTTAATTGTTTATTTGGCTTACCGACAATGGCAGTTGATACGCATGTATTTAGAGTAGCAAAAAGAATAGGGCTTGCTAAAGGTAACACTCCTGAAGCAGTTGAAAAGGAGCTACTGCAAATTATCGATGCAAAATGGCTAAGCCATGCTCATCACTGGCTAATTCTGCACGGCAGATATATTTGCAAGGCAAGAAAGCCCGACTGTGAAATCTGCCCTATCAAAAAATATTGTGAGTATTATAGATTAGCTGCTAAAATAATTTAGCAATTTGGGACATAGATAAAAACAGTTTATCAGGATTATCTAAAAATTCATTAAATCCATATTTTTTATAAAAGTTCCGTGCCTCTATATTTTTTGCTTCAACAATAACAGCAAAAGCTGCAATACCTGATTTGTAAGACTTATAAAGAGCATTCATTAAAAGTAACTTACCAATTTTGTTCTTTTGATATTTTAAATCAATAGCAAGTCTACCTATTAATATAGCAGGCAAATATGGGTAACAAGGTAACTTTTTTTTATAATCTTTTGATATTTCTTATACATCAATTCTGTTAGAAGATAGAGTATAATAACCTATTACTTCTTTTTGATCTTCTGTGCTACAAATATATACCGAAGTTAAATATCTTTTTAAATCTTGAGAAGCATATTTTCTTAAATAATCATTTAGTATATTTTCCCCACAATCAAAATTTTTATTAAAAGAAAATATTTTAAGTTCTGAAAGCAGTATCATTGTAGATTAGGTAATTTTAAGAATTCTTTTGCTGCTTAAAAGTTGCGTCTGCTTCTTTTTTAGCACTAGCAATGATAAAATTAGTTAAACTAGTACCTTGCATTTTTGCTGCTTTTGAAAATAAATTTTTTAACTCAGGGCTAATTCTAGCTTCTAATCGTGCTGAATGGTTGGTGTTACTATCACTAAATTCTTCTTTTATTTTAGCTTTCATAAATGACCTAAGAAACAATTTATACTTTTACAGTATACGGCAAATTGCCGTATTATTCAAGTGTATTTTAACTAAACCTATTATTCTTTGGGAAGCCCATAGGGGGTAGTTTACCGGTGCTACCTCGTTTACCTAAAAAGGCAATAATATTCTTCTCAAGTTTCACTTTCCCATTACTATTCCAGCTTAAGCCATCTGCCCTATTAAATATTTTAATATATAAAAGCTTTGCGTTTTTAAACTTTTGTAGCGTTACGCCTTGTCCTTTCTTCATTTCCGGTATTTCATCGATATTAAACACCAACAACTTGCGGCTTTCACCAATGCAAGCAACGCTATCGCCATTAACCGGTAAACAGGCTATACATGTATGACCATCTGGCACATTCATAATTTGTTTACCACTTTTTGTTTGAGCCATTACCTCGTTTGAATTAACCACAAAGCCTTTACCTATGCTGCTTGCAAGCAATAAAAGCTGATCTGGTTTATAGACTAAAATCTCAGTAATATCATTATTGCCTATATCTACAAGCAATTTTATAGACTCACCCGTGCCTTTGCCTTTAGAAATATTATCGGCAAGGAGGGTGAAAAATCTTCCTTCTGAGCTGATTATCAATATTTTATCGGTTGTGTAAGCCTCTAAAATAAACTTTTCTGCATCGCCCTCTTTATATTTAATACTAGATAAATCGTTATTATGACCTTTTAGCGAACGCACCCAGCCCATTTTCGAGCAGATAATAGTGATCGGTTCTTTAGTGATAAAAGCCGTTATGTCAACTACTTGATTCGTCAGCGTCACTTCTTCAAAACTAGTTCGCCTCGCTCCTATCGTAGTATTTAAGCCGAATTTAGCCTGCACAGCTTTTATTTCTTTTTTAACGACTTTCCATAGCTCTTTTGGATTATTTAAGATTTCTTCAAGTATTGCTTGTTGCTTTTGCAAATTACTATGTTCAGTTATAATTTCTTGCTCTTCAAGTTTACGAAGTGAACGTAGGCGAGTATTTAATATTGCCTCTACTTGAATTTCGGTTAGTTTAAAACGCTGCATCATTATCGCTTTCGGCTCATCCTCTTCACGGATAATTTTAATGATCTCATCAAGGTTCAGATAAGCTATTCGTAAACCCTCTAGGATTTCCAAACGATGCTTTATTTTGTTTAATAGATAAGTTGATCTACGAGTAATAATATTTTGTCTGTGGCTTAAAAACTCTTGCAGAACCTCTAAAATATTCATCACTTTCGGCACGTTATTACTACCGATGACATTCATATTTAGCTGGATACGGCTTTCAAGATTTGACAGCTTAAATAAGGACTCCATAACGATTTGCGGGTCACAGCTGCGATCTCTTGGCTCGATAACAAGCCTGATAATATCGGTTGACTCATCCCTGATATTGCTAACAAGCGGTATTTTTTTATCTTTTAGCAATATCGCAATTTGCTCTATAAGCTTTGACTTCTGAACTTGATAAGGTATTTCGGTTACAACTATCTGATATACGCCATAATTTAGCTCTTCTTTTTCCCACCTAGCTCTTACCCTAAAGCTACCGCGTCCCGTCATATAGGCACTAGTGATAACATCGCTTTTATCGATAATTATACCGCCGGTTGGAAAATCAGGTCCTTTAATGAAATTCATCATGTCGCTAATTTCGGCTTTCGGATGATCGATTAAATGCACTAAAGCATCACAAAGCTCATGCAAATTATGCGGTGGAATATTAGTTGCCATACCGACCGCTATGCCCTCTGAGCCATTAGCAAGCAAGTTCGGAAAGCTTGCCGGCATTATAACTGGCTCTAAATCGGAATCGTCGTATGTTGGACGGAAATCTACCGTATCCTTGTCAATATCTTCCATAAGAAGCGTACATATTTCCGTCATACGTGATTCGGTGTAACGCATCGCAGCCGCATTATCGCCATCAATAGAGCCGAAATTACCTTGTCCGTCAATTAATGGATAGCGGAGGGAAAAATGTTGAGCAAGACGCACTAAAGTATCATATACTGCAACATCACCGTGTGGGTGATATTTACCGATTACGTCACCGACTACCCTTGCACATTTCTTATAGCCCGAATTCGGTTCAAGTCTTAGCTGCAACATTGCGTATAATAACCGACGATGTACAGGCTTTAACCCGTCACGTACGTCAGGAAGCGAGCGGGACATGATCGTTGACAGTGCATAAGCAAGATAACGCTCGGATAAAGCACTAACAAAGTCAATATTTTCTATTTTAGCTTCTTTCATAATTTATTTAATTTTTTTGTTGCATGACTCTTAAAATTTCATTGCGAGCGACTATAAGGAGCGTGGCAATCTCATAAGGGTTTCTGAAATTGCTTAGTCGCTATGCTCCTCGCAATGACAGGAGGAGTTCCCCAAAAATCTTCGTGCTTTATCCAATGTTTAGTTTCTTCCAATCTTTTATCTGCGAGTTTTGAAAAATACATATCTTCTTCAAGTGTAATTTCATCAAAATCTTCTTCCTCTGTTGTCATAAATTATTCTTACTAAATATTAAATAAAGAGTTGGGTAGACGAGTATACTACTTCAACACACAGCTTTGTTTATTCTGTGCCAGTTTCTTACAAACTGCTTTTGCTTGACTAAGGTTATCATAGTTACCAGCTAATATTAAATAGAAAAATTTTCCATCGTCACATTTAACTTTTTGAGTAGTGATAACAGCGTTTTTTAGGATTTTTGGAAATTTCTTTTTTATTCTCTCACCTTCATTTATTGCATCTGCTTCCGATTTTACTGAGCCAAGCTGCACTTTATAGCTATTTGAATTATTAGAACTTTTTATATTTTTATTGCTATCTGTACTTTCTTTATCACGTTTTATTATATTTAAACCTGTATCCTCTTTTTGTGAAGTATTATTTGGTTCTATTAAAGAAAGTAGATTTGATATGTCATCCGAAGAATCTATATCAAAAGGGTCATCATTTTGATTGCGTGAATTTATATTAACAGGCTTTTCAGGTTCAGGAAGAAGTTTTGCATTTTTAGGGTTGGTATTTTTAGAAATAAGGTTTTCGTATATAGTGCTATGCACCACAGACGGCATAATATCTTCTACTTTAGAGGGTTTTATTTTTGTAGGTAGTTCGTCTGCATAAATAGTAATTACCGGCTTGCTATCTTGATAATATTGATAAGCAAAATAAATAGCAGCAATACATATCAAAAACACCAAACATATTTTAGTAAAAATATTATTAATCATAATTAATTAGTAAATGATAAAGTAGGTACAGGTAGACGTCATTGCGAGCGACTGCAAGGAGCGTGGCAATCTCATAAAACCTCCTGAGATTGCTTCGTCTCTATGCTCCCCTCGCAATGACGATGGTATTACATCCTTTCCATCGGTTCTACGCCTATA
Source organism: Rickettsia endosymbiont of Lasioglossum villosulum (assembly GCF_964026455.1). Lineage (NCBI taxonomy): Bacteria > Pseudomonadati > Pseudomonadota > Alphaproteobacteria > Rickettsiales > Rickettsiaceae > Rickettsia > Rickettsia endosymbiont of Lasioglossum villosulum. The sequence continues at coordinate 1,376,165 of NZ_OZ032152.1, read as the reverse complement.
ACCTCAAGACCGCTAGCTATAATTTTCTGTATGGCTTTAGCAAGAGCAAGGCGTGCTGTTGTTAACTCTACATTATTTTCTATTATGAATCTATAATCGTTATTTTCCTTACCAAAGTTCCATAAAGCATGAAATTTTGAAGCTAGATTTATCAAATAAAATGCCACTCTATGTGGTTCAAAATATTTTGCTGCTGTTTCCAAAGTTTTTGTCCAGCTAGCTAAGAGCTTTATTATCTCAATCTCTTCTTCCGATGATAATAACGATAAATCATATGTGCCAGCTTCAAAGCTATTATAAGATTGCGGAATCGTTTCCATAGCTTTCGATAATATCGATAGCGTTCTAACATGTGCATATTGGATATAAAATATAGGATTTTCTTTAGATTGTTCTTTTACTTTTACTAGGTCAAAATCTAGCGTCTTATTATTTTCTCTTGTTAACATCATAAACCTTATAATGTCTTTGCCTACTTCATGATTTACGTCTTGCACGCTAGCGAAAGTTCCAAGACGTTTCGACATTTTAACCGGCACACCATTTTCAACAAAATTTACTAATTGGCAGATTTTAACATCAACTTTAACCTGCTCTTTGCCTAGAGCTTTAACAATCGCTTCAATTCTTTTGACATACCCGCTATGATCAGCACCAAGCACATAAATTAAGTGATTTGCTCCTCTATCTATTTTATCTTTTGCATATGCAAGATCGGAAGCGAAATATGTCCAACTTCCATCGGCTTTCCTTATAGGGCGATCTTGATCGTCACCGTATTTGGTAGACTTAAATAATTCTTGGGTTCTGTTTTCCCATTCTGCGTGGACTTTACCTTTGGGAGCAGGTACACTACCCTCATAAATTAACCCCATATCGGTTAGTAATTTAACAGTTTTTTCTATTTTACTATTATCGTGTAATGTCTGCTCGGAAAAAAATACATCGTGTTTAACGCCTAGCTCTTTTAAATCTTCTTTATTTAAATCTAGCATTTTTTGAATGGCAAAATTTTTAACTATTTTAAACCTTTTTGGCTCATCCATATTTAATAATTTATCACCGTATTCTTTAGCTAGGGCTTGCCCGACAGGAATTAGATATTCCCCTGGATATAACCCTTCAGTAATAGTAATTTTTTCGCCTAAAGCTTCCCTATAACGTAATATTACTGTGCTTACTAAATCATTTATTTGTGAACCGGCATCGTTAACATAATATTCTTTCGTAACAGGATATCCTACTTTTTTTAAGATATTTGCAAGCACATCTCCATATACTGCACCTCTTGCATGCCCTATATGCATTGGTCCGGTTGGATTAGCTGAAACATATTCGATATTGATATTTTTGTTTTTATCTATGTCAATTTCAAAAAATTTAGATTCGTTTTGTAAAATATCTTTAATTGCAGTGTGCCAGCTATCAGCTTTAATAGTAAAATTAATAAACCCGGGTCCGGCTATTTCTATACTTGCGATATATGGTAGCTCATTAAGAATTTCTTTGAATTTTAATGCAACTTCACGAGGAGGAACGTTTTCTTTGGCAGCAATAATCATTGCGATATTACTTGATAAATCGCCGTTAAAGCTATCTTTCGGAGTTTCAATACTAGCGTGATTTGCTATTTCAGAATTATTATATAACTGCGTACTTGCAGTAATTATATCGTGTTTTAGTTTGTTAAATATATTCATGATTAAGTTTTAAATATTATTAAAGTTCAGTGAACAAAGTTGGTTATACTCTTGAATAGCAAAGCGATCAGTCATACCGGCTATATAATCGGCAATAATTCTAGCTTTACTATTCAGATTGTTAGAATCTATTTGTATCTTCCAATTAACAGGCAGTAAATTAACATCTTCCATATAAACCTTAAATAAGCCTTGCACGATCTTAGTACATTTAAGGCTGATTGCAGTAATCCTATTACTTTTATAAACCCGCTCATGTAAAAACTTTTTAATCTCTTTAATACGCTCGTTAGTTTTTTCTGTAAAATCGACTATTTGATAATTTAGGTTACGTATTTCATCTATATGAGTAATTTTTTCTTTATTTATATTAGTCTTAGTTTGCCATAATAAATCGGTAATGAGTTCATGCATTAGCTTGCGTACTACTTCATAGATTAAGCAAGAGGAGCTTATATTTTTATATTTTGATTTAAGTTCAAAAACATGTTGGTCGATATATTTAAGCTCAGCAAGGTTATTAAAATCGATAATTTTAGCACCGATACTATCTTCCAAATCATGCGAAATATAGCTAATATCATCGGCGAGTGCTGCTATTTGAGCTTCAGCAGAAGCGTAAGTATTAAGCTCTAAATCATTTTGGCTATTATACTCTTCTATATACTCATTTACCTCGCCGCTTATAGGACCATTATGCTTTACTATCCCTTCTAAAACTTCCCAAGTAAGGTTTACTCCTCTATAAGCAGCATATCTTTTCTCAAGTAAAGTTAATATTTTCAGAGATTGAGCATTATGAGAAAAGCCGTTATGCTCTTTCATACACTCATTCAAAGCTCGCTCTCCCGCATGACCAAAAGGTGTATGACCAAGATCATGAGCAAGTGCTATGGTTTCGGTTAAATCACTTGAAAGATTTAAAGTGTTGGCAATCGAGCGAGCGACTGTTGAGACTTCTAAAGAATGAGTTAGCCTATTTCTATAATGATCGCCCTCATGGTTGATAAAAACCTGAGTTTTATACTGCAAACGCCTGAATGCGTTAGTATGGATAATACGATCACGATCACGCTCAAACTCGTTGCGGTAAGATGTCGGTATCTCTCTGTATAATCTTCCCCGACTTTTAAGCGGATCAGAAGCATATGAAGCTAGCATTGTTGTCCTTATCTCTATGTTATTTTATTGTGGTACTAGTGTTTCCTGCGTGGATCAGTTTTTCCGTCATTGCGAGGAAATTACGAAGTAATTGTACGTACGCAATCCAGTGAAAAATGCTAACTTATAGCATTTTTTATTATTTTCTCTGGATTGCCACGCTCATTTCATTCGCTCGCAATGACAACTCTCGATCCACGTTGGCAATGCCGCCACGGGATGACATCAAACATATTTCTTGAGCCATGCGGGCAAGACCAGTTCCTCGCAATGACGTTGAAGCTTAACCCACACAACAACGCTACCTTGAAAAAATATGAAATATTAGGTATATTATATAATTTATAAGATTTTTACAAGGTTATTTTAGTGACAATCACAATTACCGATAGAGCTTTTGAGCGGGTAAAGGAATTAATAGAGTTAGAAAAAGATAAGGATTTAGTGCTGCGAGTATCCGTTGATAGCGGTGGTTGCTCTGGGCTAATGTATAATTACGAACTAGTTTCCAAAGATACTATAGAAAAAGACGATTATGTTTTTACTAAACATAATGCTACTGTTATTATCGATCCTATTTCTCAAAAATTTATGTTAGATTGCACTCTTGATTTTATAGAAGAGCTAGGCAGTTCATATTTTAATGTTAGTAATCCGCAAGCTAAAGCAAAATGTGGCTGCGGCAATTCTTTTGCGGTGTAATGTTATCCAGTGGGTTGTTGTATAGATCAAGAATCGTCATTGCGAGGAGCGAAGCGACGTTGCAATCTTAGGAATTTTATACTACCTCATAAGATTGCCGCGTCGAAACTTGCAGTTTCTCCTCGCAATGACTTTTATTAGAACTTAAGTTTTGTACCAATCAGACCAACAGTACCTTTAGTTTTCTTGTTAGGAGCTTCAGGATAATATACTGGTTTACCTTTAGCTTGGAAATGTGAAATTTCTGCATATGGTAATAAACCTGGCATAATTTTATATTCTGTAGCTACAGTTATAGTATCCACAGTGTTCTTATATCTTGAAGATTTAAAATAGCTAAGGCTTATTTTAATAGGACCTTGACCATAAGCGATAGCTCCGTTGTAATAATAAGTATTACGACCATTTTTATGGTATTCAGGAGTTGTTAAACTTTTTCCTAGATTGCCATAAGAAGCACCGCATGAGAAATTACCATATGTAAAAACTGCACCAAGATTATAAGCTTTTAAGTTAGATAGTTTATAAGGTTTTAATACAGTATATTCTTTACCTGTTCCTTTGGAACGAACAGCAAGGCGAGCAGGTTTACCATATTCACCGGTAACGGATAATTTTAAATCTGCATCTTCACCAAGTGCATGCTCATAAGTTAAACCACCAGATACTGAATCTGTAACATTTTGATTAATAGTAATAACTTCACTGTTTTCTACATTGTAACGCTTTATGCCAGTGTTAACTGTAGTAAGACCGGTAACTGAATTGTCAAATGCCACATTATTTATATTTTTATTACCACCTGTGTTAGCAGAATCAGGAGTATAAGATATACCGGCTTGAAAACCTTTCATTTTAGGGGTGTAGAAGCTAATCTTTCTAGCTGCCTCAGCTTTAACATTAAATTCATCAAAATTGTTAGAAAATGACTCTATATAAAAGCTAGGACTGGTATCAAAATCGGGTTTTAATTTTTCATATTGCATGTATTGACTACCAACGTTAATATATCTCCAATATCCACCTGTTCCAGCAGCTACTTGACCACCAGTAATACGAAGTTTATTACCTGCATCATAAGGAGAACCGAGTTCTACTTTACCGTAACTAGTTTCAATAAAGATGTGAGAACCATTATAAGATGTAGATGTTTTTGATCTTGTAGTAGGTTGTAATACTATTTTAACCCCACCTATTACATCATTTATAGTTTTAGTTATAGTAGCCGCAAATGCTGCCTCTGTATAAAACGCTGTTTTTTTCCTATTATCACTTAAATTTTCAAATTCACCTAAACGATTTTGATTCGAGAAACCACTTTCAAATAGATAAAAACCTTCTAATTTTATTTCAGAATCAGAACTAGAAATGACAGGAGTAGTACTTCCTGAGGCAAAACTGGTAGTAGATGCAAGACCAATAATACTTGCTAATAATAACTTTTTCACTTTAAAACCTCATATATTTGTGAAACTAATATGCTATAATTAAGGTTATTATGTTATAGCGGCTAAATTAATTTATGCTGAGTATAATATAATTTTTAAAACTTACAATAAATAAACATATTTTAATTTGTAATTATTTATTTATAGATATATAATGTTGTATTATTACAACTTATGTTATTATAAGTGGTTCAAATTTAAAGCAATTACAATTTTAAATAAACATAATTACTTTGTATTAAAAATAATTATCAGTTATATTTTATAGTTTAACTAAATAATAAATTTATTATGTCTATAATGTCGGATAAATGGATAAGGGAAGCTGTTATAAATCATAAAATGATTGAGCCTTTTGCAGAAAAGCAAGTAAGGGTTAAAGATTCAGAAAAAATTATTTCATATGGTTTATCTTCTTATGGTTATGATGCTAGAGTATCAAATGAGTTTAAAATATTTACAAATATAAACTCTACTATGGTTGATCCTAAAAATTTTGATAAATATAATTTAGTTGATAGAGAAGTAGATGTATGCATTATCCCACCCAATAGCTTTGCACTTGGAAGAACTGTGGAATATTTTAAAATACCACGTGACGTATTAGTTATTTGTGTTGGTAAATCTACTTATGCAAGGTGCGGTATAATAGTAAATGTTACGCCTCTAGAACCAGAATGGGAAGGGCATGTAACGCTAGAGTTTTCAAATACTACACCGCTGCCGGCTAAGATTTATGCAAATGAGGGGGCTTGTCAATTTTTATTTTTAAAAGGTGATCAAATTTGCGACTTATCTTATGCAGATCGTCAAGGAAAATATATGAAACAATTAGGTGTAACTTTGCCCTTAACATAATTGTTACTTTTTTTGTTGCAAGATACATGTAAATTATTTTATATAAAAGCATGTTAATTTTTACTTTAAGATAACATAAAGTATAATTTTTTATAATATATTTAATAACCATTTTTCTTAATAAAGGATTTTATGAGTACAATAAATACCGATGCAAACGAGGCAATGCCTCATATTTCTGTTAATGCACAATATATAAAAGATTTATCTCTTGAAAATCCTGATGCTCCATCTTCTTTGGCAGCTTTAGAACATAGACCTCAAATTGATTTGTCTCTTGATATAAATATCACTAATCTATCAGAAGAAAATTTTTATGAAGTCGAATTAAATATTGAAGCAGTAGCAAGAAATGAGAAATATAAATTATTTCAAGTAGAGCTAAAATATGCAGGTGTATTTAACTTAATTAATATTGCTCCTGAGCAACATCAAATTTTGCTATCAGTCCATTGTCCGGCAATGATATTTCCATTCGCTAGAAAAATTATAGCAAGTTGTACTCAAGATGCGGGATTTCAACCTTTAATGATTGATCCGATAGATTTTGGAGCTTTGTACCATAAGAAAATGTCTGAGCATCAGAACTAAGAACCTTTTAGTTATTAGGGAATCTTACCTTTTACTTAATTAATTGGCATGGTTTTTAAATCAAAGATATACTTTAATAGTAAAAATTTTATCAATATAATTAAAAATTCTTTACTTACGTTGCTAATAAATGTATAAAGCACTAATAAAAAATTATAATTTAGTTAACAATAATTAACTGTAATTAAATTATAGCACGAACATAAAAATTGAATTTTAGGAGAAAATAAAATGAGAGTTTTATTAATTGAAGATGAACCAGAAATGGCTAATCTAATTGAGCTGACTTTAGCTTCAGAAGGAATAGTTTGCGATAAAGTTTCGGTTGGTTTAGAAGGTTTAAGATTAGGTAAACTTGGTAGGTATGATCTAATGATTTTAGATTTAATGTTACCTGATATTAATGGTTTCGAAATATTACTAAGATTGCGTGCAGCAAAAATAAAAACTCCTATCTTAATCTTATCTAGCTTAACTGATACAGATCAAAAGATTACTGGCTTTTCTTCAGGAGCTGATGACTACTTAACTAAACCATTTGTTAGAGAAGAGCTAATCGCTAGAATTAAAGCTATAGTTAGACGTTCTAAAGGGCATGCTGCATCAGTATTTAGATTTGATAAAGTCAGTGTAAATTTAGATACTAGAAGTGTTGAAATTGATGGTAAAAAAGTACATTTAACCAATAAAGAATATGCTATTTTAGAACTATTAATATTGCGTAGAGGAACAATTTTAACTAAAGAGATGTTCTTAAATCATTTATATAGTAGTCTTGATGAGCCTGAAATGAAGATCATCGATGTATTTATCTGTAAATTGCGTAAGAAATTAAGCGATGCTGCTGGTGGTAAAGACTATATAGATACCGTTTGGGGACGTGGTTATATGCTAAAAGAGTATGATGAGAATGGACATAAGGAAGCTTTAGCCCAAGGAGCATAGTGTCTTTTCATTTAGAAATAGGTGTTGTTGTATGAATACTAAGTCGTCATTGCGAGCAGCTGTAGGCTGCGTGGCAATCTCATGAAGTAGTATAAAACTCCTGAGATTGCGGCATAAATGCTACGCATCTCCTCGCAATGACAAAAAAACTTTTCATTTACTTAATATATTATGACATTATCTAATTCCGCTCTTGGTAAAAAAAGTACTTATAAAGATACTTATGATCCAACCTTATTATTTAAAATCCCACGCATAGATAATCGTAAAGAATTAGGTCTAATTAATGATAAGCTTCCATTTTTTGGCATAGATATTTGGAATGCTTATGAGCTATCTTGGCTTGATAAAAAAGGTAAGCCTTGTGTTGCGATCTTTACTTTTTTTGTGCCAACAACTTCTTCTCATATTGTAGAATCTAAATCAGTAAAGTTATATCTTAATTCTTTTAATAATTTTGCTGTTGATTCCATCGATGAGTTAAAAAAAATTATTTTGCAGGATTTAAGTAATAATACACATGCTGAAGTAACAGGAGAAATATTTCCTATAAATACAAAAATAGAATTTGGTGAACCAAGCGGCATTAATATTGATGATTTAGATATAGAATTTAGTGATTATGGTCCACCTAATAATAGCTTGATTAAACATGAAGATGTTTTAGTAGAGGAAGAACTTAATTCTAATTTACTAAAATCAAACTGTTTAGTAACAGGGCAACCGGATTGGGGAACAATAATTATAAAATATAAAGGAAAAAAGTTAAAACACGATGCACTTCTAAAATATTTAATATCTTTTAGAAATTGTAATGAATTTGCCGAACAATGTGCAGAGCGTATTTTTACTGATATCAAAAATGCTATAAATCCTGAATTTCTTTCTATATATATAATATACACAAGACGAGGTGGAATTGATATTTGCCCATATCGTTCTACTGATTCAAACTATACTCTACCGAGTTCTAAAAGACTAATTAGGCAGTGATATAATAGTACCGGACAGTTTTTATTCTATGTCATTCCCGCTTCTGCGGGAAAGCATTGCCCGTATGGATCGAAAAGTGTCCTAAGGTAGTCATCCCGTGGCGGCATTGTTGCGTGGATACCAAATCGTCTGAGCTACGCGACTGCAAGGAGCGTGGCAATCCAGAAAAAAATAATAAAAAATGTTATAAAGTTAGCATTTTTCACTGGATTGCGTACGTACAATTACTTCGTAATTTCCTCGCAATGACGACTCTCAATCCATGCAACAAAGCCTACTGTGGCTTAGGAACTAGATCCAGAAAATAATAAAAAATACTAATTTTATTAGTATTTTTAACTGGCTCTAGTTCATAAATCACGGGATGACAATTGGGAAACCGATCTATGAGGGCAAGCCTTAAGCGGGAATGACATAGAATAATATACCAATGATACCGGGTAATTACTTCCAAATTCGCTTGTATCGACCTTTATGGAATGCTATACTTTATCCATTAAATTCTTAGCTATGTCAGTTTCTGAGAGATTATTATTTTTGGTTGAGTGAAAATATTCTGAAACAAGTTTAACGACTTCATCAGAAAATTCATCTTGTAATTCTTTACTTGCTAATAATTTTTGGCTTTCAATTAATTTAATAGTTTCAACTTTCTTATGCTCTAAAAATTCTTCAATTTCTTTAGTTTTTTCTTGAACTATTTTTTCTGTGATTTCGTTATTTTCTTTTGTCATTTGAAGTTGCAAAGCTTCTAAATTTTTTATTTGCTCTTCAGTTTGTTCAAATAATAATTTTGCATCATCTTTTAATTTTTCAGCTTTTAGAACTCTCTCTTGTACTTCTAAAACTTTCGTATCCAAAGATTTTAAAATTGCTTTTTTTGCTGGTCTATAAATTAAATACACAAAAATTATAAAACTAATAGCAAGCCAAAAGCTTTCATCTAGAAAATGCATTATTATTGTATTTTTATATTTTTTAGTAAATTTATATCTGCTTTAGTGCCAGTGATTTTTTTGATAATACTAGCAGCAAGTATTATAGTCGCATCTACTTTACTAGTTCTAAATTTTTCTGCAACTAATTTTATATCTTTAATATTTTGATTTATCAGCTTTCGTAGGTTTTGTTCTAAATTAGTTTTTTTAATCAAAAATTCTGCCTCTAAAGAATCTATTTTTTCTTTTTTTAACCTATCTATTTCAGTACTTATTCTTGTTATTTCTTCATTATAGTATTTATTTAACTTTTCGATTTCTAAAGCTAATTCATCGGCTTTTGCAATATTATCTTGAATATTGGATTGTCTATTATTTAAAACTCTTTCAATTTTAGGAACTATAAATTTGTAGACAAAAATATATAATAAGCTAAAAGTAACTATTAGCCAAAAAATTTGTGAATAATATGTATTAATATCAAATTGAGGCATATTATTTAAAAGCAAATTTTAGGAAAAGATAAGTAGCATTGCGATTACAAAAGAAAACAGCCCCATTGCTTCAGCAAGACCTGCACCAATAAGTGCCATTCTCTGAAGCTGTTCGGTAGCTGAAGGATTTCTAGCTATTGAATTAAGTAGTGAACTAAATATATTACTGACGCCTAAAGCTGCACCAAGCATTCCAATAGCCATACAACCAACACCGATGAACTTTAAAGAAACCATATCCATAAAAAAACTCAACTTTAATTAATTAAAAAACTCTAGTGTAAATTAACTGCATCATTAAGATATACACAAGATAAAATAGTAAAAATATAAGCCTGAAGAATTGCAACAAAGATTTCAAACCCAATTAATATAACCATAAGAGGTATTGGTAGAAATTTCAAGTAAATCATCAATGTTACAACAAAGCTAGCAATTACTTTTAATAAAATATGACCTGCCATCATATTTGCCGCAAGCCTTAAGGATAAACTAGCCGGTCTTGCTAGATATGTAAATAATTCAATTATGATCATTAGTGGGGCAAGCCATAGAGGCGTACCGTGGGGCAAGAAAAGTGATAAGAAACGCATACCGTGCTTTACAAAGCCAACTATAGTCACCATTAAAAATACTAGAATTGCTAAAGCGAAAGTAATAATGATATGGCTGGTAATAGTAAACCCGTAAGGTATCATGCCAAATAAATTACAAAATAAAATAAAAACAAATAGAGTGAAAATTACAGGAACAAACTTGCGTCCTTTACTGCCTACATTCTGATTTAGCATATCAGTTACAAGGTTATAGATTATTTCGCCACTTATTTGTAACCTTGATGGTACTAACCTAGGATTTGAAAAAGCCAAGTAAAAATAAGTTAAAGCTAAAACACTAGCAAGTAGCATATAGGCAGCTGAATTAGTAAAGCTAATATCGAAATCCATAACTTTAATTTCTATCAGCTTTTTTATATCAAATTGTACTAAAGGATTATGAAGCATTTTGTTATTTCTTACTGATTAGCCTTTGCCTGACTATATTAAATCCTGCTATAATTCCGATTATAGTAAATATAATAATAAATAAAGGTTTAGAATGAAAGAATTTATCAGTTAATAAACCAATAACAAACCCTACCATTGTTCCCGAAACTAAGTCTATAGCTATAGTAAACGGACTTATTTCCTGTTGCAAGTTAGAATTAGGAGTTTTATCAATTTTTAACTGATTAATTCTTGTCTTAATATCTTTTAATTTATCATTATCCACTATAAATCTATTTTATTTTTTGATTCTTCTATGGCTTTATCTATTGCTGCTGAAATACTGTTTATGCTATAATTCTCAGTTTGTACTCCGTTAACAAAGAAAGAAGGAGTTCCTATAAATTTTGGTGCTTTTGTTATAAAATTAGTATTAGCAATTAAGGTTTCAGTAATTTTATCATCGCTCAAACATTTTTTATATTCTTCTGGAGTAACGCCGCCAAGCTGACCTATATCAGTTAATAACTCTCTATATTTATTGCTAACTGACCATTTATCTTGCTGCTTTAACATAATATCATGAAACAGCATAAAGCTATTTATATCACCTTTGCAACGTGCTAAAATAGAAGCATCTAAATCTTGTTTAGTAGCAATAAATTCTCTAGTAACATATGCTATTTTATTAGTATCTATATATTTTTGCTTAAGTTCAGGAAAAATTGTAGAGTGATAATAAGCACAATGTGGGCAAGTAGGAGAGAAATATTCAACTACAACTATTTTAGAGTCTTTATTCCCAAGAACCATATCATTTTCATCTATCTTAAAAGTAACCTTAAAAGTTTTTACTTCAGGCTTTTGCTCTATTTGTTCTTGCACAGCCGGAGTTATTGTTTCGGTTGTTTGATTGTTGTTTTCATCTGAAGTTGAAGCATGAGCTGGAGTTATGGATTCAGATGATTCTTGCTCTACTACTTTCTCTTCTGAGCAACCACTCAAAAGCAATAGAAATATTAACGTAATAAAACTATTTCGCATAATTTAACCCTTTATAATATTGATTTAACAATACAATAAGGTTTTATTTACTTTATTTCAATAGTAAATAAATTTGCTATATAAAATTATCTGCTTTATCATTTAAGCAAAATGTGTTATGCTAGACAGGATAATAGTCTAACATTGGATTCTTAAGCACTAAGAATTACTACGGAGGAATTAATAATGGTAAATATAGCACAATCCGAAGACAAAACAGAACAACAAAAATCTGAGTTTAAAATAGGACAAAGAATTGTTTATCCTGCACATGGAGTAGGTGAAATTACAAATATAGAGAACCATACTATCGCAGGTACTGAGATAAAGGTATATGTAATCTCTTTCCCTCAAGATAAAATGACTCTAAAAGTACCAGTTAGTAGAGCTACAGTTGTAGGACTTAGAGCAGTTGCGAGCAAAAAAGATCTAGATTTAATATATTCTACCCTTCAAGGCAAGCCAAAACAGGGTAATAGAATGTGGAGTAGAAGAGCTCAAGAATATGAAGGAAAGATTAATTCAGGTAATATTGTGGCAGTTGCTGAGGTATTACGTGACTTACATAAAAATGTCGATAATGACCGTTCTTATAGTGAAAGAACTCTTTATGAAGCAGCTCTAAATAGACTTGCAGGTGAACTTGCTATTCTTGAGAACATAGATTCATCTGAAGCTATTAACAAGTTAGTGGAAGTATTACGCGAAAAATTGGTGGCATAGTATACCTTTGATACTTCAAGATTTGGTAAGTCAAATTTCGGGATTCGTCTTTGCTCACGTATTAATATACGCCTAGCTTGACTCACCACTTATTTGACTACCAACTTTTGAAGTATCTGCGGTATATTCGATAAAATTGGCGTCGTCGTTTTATAAGTACTGCGGTACTCATGCCTTAAGTAACGGTTTCATTCCTCGTTTTATAAACGATAGTACCGGATAGTTGTTTCGAATGACATAGTAGCCATATAATAACATTAATTTTTCCTCGCAATGACGAAAAAACAATCTGATCTCGATTTGTGTAAGAAAAGCTTTTCAAAGAGTAGCTATTTCAAACAATCATTATCTATTCTTGCAAATGTTAAATAATCAAGTCATATTAAATAGTGAAGAAGAAACAAAAAATTTTGCTAGAGCTTTTGCTGCAACCTTAAAGCCTAATAATATTGTGTTATTAAATGGTGATCTTGGAGTAGGTAAAACATTTTTTTGTCGTGAAATTATTAAACATTTCTGTAGTGAAAACACCTCAATTATAAGCCCAACCTTTAACTTATTACAAACATATAAAGCACCTCATTTTACTATCTATCATTATGATCTTTATCGCCTAAAATCACCTGAAGAAATTTATGAATTAGGGCTTGAAGAGGCATTAAGCGGTAATTTAACCTTAATAGAATGGTCTAAAATTATTAAACACCTCCTACCTATGCCTTTAATTGAAGTAAATCTAGAACTATTAGATGATAATAAACGTTTATGTAATATATACCTTTGATACTTTAAGATTTGATACATCAAATTTCGAGATCCGTAGTAGCCACGTACTTCTGTACACTGTGCAGGCTTACCGCTTATTTGACTTCTAGCTTTTGAAGTATTGCAGTATGATCATTTATACGGTATCAAATTTTATTTATTTCTTACAATTTATTCAGATGTAGGTGACCTTATATGTCATTCTTAGCAACGGTGCAGTAGTGTTCGGAAAAATTGGAGTATTATTAAAACCGTCATTGCGAGCGGTCGTAGACCGCGTGGCAATCCAGAAAAATAGTAAAAAATAACTAATTTTAGCATTTTTTACTGGATTGCTTCGTCAATTACTTCGTAATTTCCTCGCAATGACGACTCTCAATCCACGCAACAATGCCACGCGGGAATGACATAGAATAAAAACTGTCCGGTACTATTGGCTTGACCAAGGTATCTTATATTACGGACTGTGACTTAAGATCCCGCGATCAAGTCGTGGGATGACATTTTAAGGCTTCTGGCTCTAGTTCATAAATCACGGGATGACAGGGGAAAATGATCTATGCTGGCAATATTTTCTCGCAATGATGATTTTAATAATATTACAATTTTATCCGGACACTATCGTACTTCTGCGGGAATGTCATTGTAAGTATTTTTCGATTCGTACAACAAAAACAGGTGCTGCATGACAAAGGTAAGTATACTAGCCTTTCATTACAGCGGCTACTTCATCGGCGAAGTTTTTTTCTTCCTGCTCTATACCCTCACCAAGTTCATATCTGATAAATTTAGTAATTTGAATTTCTGCACCAAGTTCTTTAGAAGCATTTTTGATTACTTCAGCAACAGTTAGTTTATTATCAAATAAGAAATTTTGCTGTAATAGCACAACTTCAGCAAAGAATTTACGAATTCTGCCTTCTACCATTTTTTCGATAATATTGTCAGGCTTACCTTCTTCTTTTGACTTCTCAAAGAATACTTTTCTCTCACGTTCTACAAGGGCTTGATCTAAACCAGAATCATCTATACTTTGTGTATTATTTCCTGCCACGTGAACAGCGATTTGCTTAGCTAAAGCTTCTAGTTTTGCCGTATCTTTTGCACTTGATTGTAGACCTACCAATACAGAAATTTTACCTAAGTTTGGTGCAACTTCATTATGTACATAAGAGCCAATCGCTCCTTCAGATACTTTTAGTACTTCCATGCGGCGTAGTGTTAAGTTTTCACCTATTGTAGCAATATTTTCTACAACGTCTTCTTCTACTGATTTGCCGTTTGGCATTTTAGCTGCTTTTAGTTCTTCTACATCTTTAACATTTATTGCAAGGTTAGCAATATTTATAACTAGATCTTGGAACTGCTCATTTCTTGCGACAAAATCGGTTTCAGAATTTATTTCAACGACAACTCCAGTTAATCCATCAACTTTAGCAGCTGTTAAACCTTCAGCAGCAACGCGTCCGGCTTTCTTTGCAGCAGTAGCAAGACCTTTTTTACGCAAAAAGTCAACAGCTTCTTCAAGATTGCCTTTAGTCTCGATTAAGGCTTTTTTACAATCCATCATTCCAGCACCAGTTTTTTCTCTGAGCTCTCTAACGTCACTAGCACTTATATTTACTTCACTCATACTTTATCTATCTCCATTTAATTATGCATTTTAAAAAGATGTCTAATTTTTGTCTTCATCAGCATCACTTAATGCTTGCTCAAATTCTGTATTTGCTTCTTCATTGATATTTTTTGTTTTAGAGAACTTTTTAGCTTGTTTCAATTTAGAAACATTTTTAGGAGCTAAATTTTTATCGCCATGTTCTTGGATGCTGCCTAAATCGACTCCTGATGCTTTCATTGATTCTTCTAAACCTTGTAGTGCAGCATCAGCAAATAAACTACAATAAAACCTAATTGATCTTATTGCGTCATCATTACCTGGAATTGGATAATCTATATGATCAGGGTTAGAATTAGTATCTACAACAGCCACGATAGGTATATCAAGTCTTACAGCTTCGCTAATCGCAATATGTTCTTTATTAGTGTCGATAATTACTATTAAATCTGGCTTAGAATGTAGTTCTCTAATTCCAGCAAGTGATAGAAGTAATTTATCTTTCTTGCGGTTCATATCAAGTATTTCTTTCTTAGTATAACCGATGCAAGCTTCTTCATTTTCTAAAGTTTGTTCTAATTTATTTAATTTCTCTATAGAACCTGAAATAGTTTTCCAGTTAGTTAGCATTCCGCCAAGCCATCTATGATTTACATAGTATTGTCCGCATTTTTCAGCATATTCTGCTATAATATCGCTTGCTTGTATTTTTGTACTTACAAATAATACTTTGCCATCATTTTTTACAGTTTCATATATTGCATTTAAAGCAACATTCATTAAAGCTGCTGTTTGTCTTAAATCAATTATATGTACCTCATCACGCTCACCATATATATAAGGTGCCATTTTAGGATTCCAACGTGAAGTCTTATGACCAAAATGCACGCCGGCATCTAATAAATCTTTAACATTAACTGGTGGTATTTTTGACATTTATTTCTCCTGATTATTGTTAGTTTATACCTCCGTAAAATTATTTTGTCATCCCGCGTGCTTGTAGCGGGATCTTGTATCACAGGCTATGTCCTAAGATCCCGCTACAAGCACGCGGGATGACATGCATGAACTAACATTTATCTTACGTGTGAATTTGCTTAAAAATATAAGCCTACAAATTATATACTTATATTCCGTAATTTACAAGTCCTTATTCTTTCCTCCATATAGTAGTGCCGTTTGGCTTATCTTCTAAAATTATTTTTTCATTTAATAATTTGTTACGAATTTGATCAGCTAATCCCCAATTTTTTTGCTTTTTTGCTTCTAAGCGTTCATTAATAAGATTATTTATATAATTTTCGTCTACATTTTTATTAAACCATTCATGTGGTGTTTCGTTCATTAATCCAATAAAATTAGCACAAGCAATAAGATTAGAGGCATTAAATTGCTTTTCTTCTTCGGTATTAGCTGTAAAAATGGCTTTGGCATAGTCGTTAATTATTTTAATAGCAAGCGGACTATTCATATCGTCAAGCAAGCTTTGCATAAAGTCGTTAGGCAGAGTATCTATTTTTTGTATATTTATATTTTGAATAGCTCTATACCAATAATCTAGAGTTTTTTTAGCATCCTCTATAGCCTTGTCGTTATAATCAAGAGGACGTCTATAATGGGCGGTTAATAAAAATAATCTTACTATTTCGCCTTTAATTTGTTTATCCATTAAATCCCTGACAGTAATAAAATTACCAAGAGATTTACTCATTTTTTCGCCGTTAACTGTTAAAAAGCCATTGTGAACCCAGTATTTTGCATAAGTGGAGTTCGAAAAAGCACATTTACTTTGTGCAATCTCGTTAGTATGATGTGGAAATATTAAATCAGCACCGCCGCCATGAATATCAAAATTTTTGCCTAAATATTTATAGCTCATTGCTGAACATTCAATATGCCAGCCGGGACGTCCTAGTCCCCATGGGCTTTTGAAGTTCATACGTACATCTTCATCTGGTTTTGCTGGTTTCCATAAAACAAAATCCTGTGGATGCTTTTTAGTTTTGCTATTTTCTACCCGTACACTCTCAAACATATCTTCTAATTTTTGGTTAGATAGTTCTGTATAATTAGGAGCTAATAAAACATCAAAATAAACATGATCATCTGCAATATATGCATGCCCAGATTTAATTAGCTTTTCTATTATTTCGATCATTACATCAATATGCTGCGTAGCCTTTGGTTCTATAGTAGGTGGTAAACAAAATAGATATTTCATATTCGTATGAAATTCTTTTGTAACTTTGTCTGTTAACTCGTTAATGCTAATACCTAAGTTTGCTGCTCTCTCAATTATCTTATCATCTACATCGGTAATATTCCGTACATATTTTACAGATTTAGCCTCAAATATATCTACAAGTATGCGATAAAGTAAGTCATATACCACTACCGATCTACTATTGCCAATATGTGGGTTATCATAAACAGTCGGACCGCATACATACATTTTTACATTAGTCTGATCTTCAGGTTCAAATAGTTCTTTGTTTTGGGTGAGGGTGTTAAATAAGTATATTTGCATAAGGTTTGGTTTATTTACAAAAAGTTAGATTTCCTCATATTATGAGGCTTTTTAGCCATAGTATAATTAAAAAATCCAATAGTTAATAGAAATTAATAATTTCTATTGACTCTAATTAACAAAAATTATATATTGCCACTCGTTTAAGTTAATATTAATGAGATAAATCTAATGAGTTTGAGATATAAGCTAAAATCTACATTGTTAAAATACTCTTTCGTTGTTGCCATATCAATAAATTTATTGGCAATTAATTCAGGAATATTATTGCTTACTTTAAATAATAAAGCAGAAGCTGCACCGCCGCCGCCGCCACCTCCACCACCGCCGCCGCCACCAAAAACACCACCTGTTGATCCTAAATCAGCAGCAAAAGATATTAATGCTGAATTAGGTGCAACATTTGATCCTTATGATACACTTAAAAAAAATAGGAAAAAAATAAAAAATAAAAAAGATAATTCTGATTTAGAAGCCTTTTTAAATTTGAATGTAATAACACAGATGTCTAAGCTATTTTCTATTGTTCTTACTCAACACACTGATAATGATGAATTACGTACAAGGTTTTTTAAAGATATTGTAAGGAATAATAAATTGTCTCCTACAGAAAAATTTAATTTGGCAAACCAAATTGCGGCTAATAATGGAATATATGAGAAAGATGATAAAGGTAACATTATAATTGATAATACAAACTTAAATAATAATATAATAGGTTCTACATCTTATATTTCTAATTTTAATCCAAATTATAGATATATAATTTTGTATAGTACGCCAACAGAGATTTTAGAAAAAGATCTCACCTCTGAAATTATCGATATTGCTAAAGGTTTTGAAAAAGATTCTAAAGGAAATTCTTATAGGAAGTTTGATGCAACAAAACTTAAGCAATTAGAACAAGAAAGAGTTTATAGTTTAATAAAATCAGAAGCTGAATCACTAATAAAATCAGCTTATGGTAATAATATAGATTATATTGACTATTATGATAATAATATAAGTAATAATAGTTATGAAAAATATTTTACAAAATATGAAAAAGACGTAATAACTAACGCTTTAGGTCATAAACGTGCCTATGAAGAAAAAAAAGAAGTATATAAAATTGAGGTAGATAAACTAGATAGATCGATCTTAAGTGAAGAAGAATATATTAAAAAGTGTGAAGAAATACTTGAAAAAATTGGAGAAAGTAGTTGGACCACTTATCAAGTTTCTAAACCTGGTAGTAGCAGTAAAATAAGCTATGAAGAGTACGAAAAACTAGTGACAAATGAAGCAAAAAAACGAGCCGTAATCGCAAAATTTTTAATAGAAGATAATAATAAAATAAACGGAAAAAGACTAAAAATAGTAAAGGAAGATGGTTCTAAAGAATATGTAGATAATGCAGAATTTAATTTAATAATGGCTGAAAATAATTGGGATTTTACACCGGCAAATATACCACTTTCTCAAGTAATGAGGGCTGCAAGTAATTTATCTGAAAATGAAAGAATAAAAAAATTATTAGCTCGAATTGAATTTTTAGAAAATAATACTAATAACCTAGATATAATTAATGAGCTTGAAGATGCAAAAAGACAATTAGATGAATTAAAAAGTAAAAAAATTACTGGATTATTTGCTTTAAATAATAATGGTGAAAATGCATCAATATCTTTTGATCAAAATTTGATAGATATACTTAAAATTTTAAAAGAGGTCCCAGATTTTGTTAGTATAATAAGAGCACATCCCGATTTGTTTCCAACTATATTTAATGATCCTGATACTCTAGCATTTTTAGAGAAATGTTCACCAGAAGATTATGAGAATATAATAATAGAGTTAAGTTTATTAGATTCAAAATCTCAAGACCTAGAATCTTTAATTGTAAAAAAGCAAATATCTGAAGAAGTTACTTTGCATAATCAAGTAGCTTCTATTACTAATAAACCTATTCATATGGGTATTCATGGTAGATTGTTGTTGCCTACTGCTGCGATTACTGGCGGTGATGAAGAGGACGCAATAAATAGAGGAGTATGGATCAGTGGTTTATATGGAGTAAGCAATCAAAAAGCATGGAGAAGCATACCGAAATATCAAGGACACACTAGCGGTGTAACTATCGGTATGGACACAGAGCTTAGTAATAGCTCTGACGTAATAGGTATAGCTTATTCAAGAATTGAGTCGCATTTTAAATATAATAAGAAGTTTGCTAAGACCGCACTTAATGGGCATTTACTTAGTATTTATGGTTTAAAAGAATTACCGAAAAATTTTTCATTGCAAGCTATAGCATCTGTTGGTCATAATTATATTAAAAATAAAGCTACAACTGCTAATAATATTATTGGTAAATATCAAAATAATAACTTTAATTTTGAAGCATTATTAAATTATAAATATCGTACAAATTATAATTTATACTTAATACCAAATATTGGATTAAAATACGATTATTCAAGAAGTAGTGGTTATAAAGGAAATAATTTTGTACAAAAATTAATGATTCAAAAGAAGTCAAATCGACTATTAACAACTAGTTTAGGCGGTAAGATAGAATTTAAATCGATAAAGGTTTTAAATGATATAACGCTGGTGCCGAGCTTGTATGGGAGTATAGAAAATCATTTTTATAATAAAGATACAAAAGTTAATGCTAAGGCAATTTTAAATAATCAAATAATAGAAGAGAAGATTATTATATCAAAACAGCCTAAATTTGCTTATAATATTGGAGGTAATGTTCTTTTGACGAAGAAGAATATAAATGTAATATTTGAGTATAATCATTACACCCATAAAAAATATAAAAGCCATCAAGGGTTAGTGAAGTTAAAAGTTAATTTGTAGAACAAAATAGATAAAGAGATAAGGCTTTATTCTCTTTATCTATTTGAATTTAAGTAAGTAATATTAGTAATTACTTCTTGACAGTATACAAGTATTACTTTATATTTTTTATCTATTATATAAGTTAAAGTTTGATAGGTTAAGCTTATGTCTCGTAAATGTGAACTCACTGGAGTGGGTGTTTTATATGGCAATAATGTATCGCATTCACAGCGTAAAACTAGAAGGCGTTTTGAGCCTAATTTAAGATCGGTTAAGTTTATAAGTGATATAACAACCGCAGAATATAGATTATCAGTTAGTGCTAGATGTATAAGTTCAGTTGAAAAAGCTGGCGGTTTTGATGCGTATATGTTAAAAGCTAATAATGATGCTTTATCCACTACAGCTAAAGCTATTAAGAAAAAAATAATTCAGACTAAGGTGGCAAAATCATTATGAAAAATGGGATACATCCAGACTATAAAAAGTTTTTAATTAAAGTTGGAAGTGATGTTTTTGAAACAATGTCAACTCATCCTGCAGGTGAGATTTTAATGGATGTTGATTTTAGAAAACACCCAGCATGGAATAAAGATATTGGAAATGTAGTAAATCAGTCTAACAAAAGCGTTAGTGATTTTAATAAAAGATTTTCCGGTCTTTCTTTCGGTAGTCAAAAAAAGGAAGCTAGTTAATTTCTATAATCGGGTGTAGGCATTTCCGCATAGATCAAGAACGTTTCCAGTGTGTCATCACGTTGGCGGCTTTTTTGTGTGGATCGAGAGTCGTCATTGCGAGTGAATGAAATGAGCGTGGCAATCCAGAAAATAATAAAAAATACTAATTTTATTAGTATTTTTAATTGGATCCCGTGAATAAATCACGGGATGACAGGGGGAGAATGATCCACGTAACACACATTACTATGGGGTAAAAACTTACTCTAATCATTTATGTCGCTAATCTTTGTTTATAATATTAATAAACAAAGTCATCAAATTTCTTTATTGCGGGGTGGAGCAGCTCGGTAGCTCGTCAGGCTCATAACCTGAAGGTCGTTGGTTCAAATCCAGCCCCCGCTACCATATATTTTATTTTAATTTTTTTATTGTTGCCTTGTAAATGAAGTTCTCGTGTGGATCGAGAGTCGTCATTGCGAGCGAACTTAAGTAGAGGGCGGCATCTCATGAAGTAATACAACATTCTTAAGATTGCTTCGTCGAAACTTACAGTTTCTTCTCGCAATGACGAAAAAACTGATCCACGAGGGTAATTTTGCTACAGGATGACACAGGACGTATAATATACAGGTTACAAAATTATGACTGATGAAAAAGTAATTAATAAAAAATTAGTAGGTGATAATAAGCTTTTTCGTCATCAAGCTAAATTTGTAGCTGGTGCTATGGATATAAAGCAACTTCCTAATTTTGCATTACCGCAAATTGCTTTTGTTGGTAAATCAAATGTCGGCAAATCAAGTCTAATAAATACTATATGTAATAACAAAAAACTTGCTAAAGTTTCTAATACCCCAGGGCGTACTAGGCAGATTAATTTCTTTAATCTTGTAGATAAACTTATAATAGTTGACCTACCAGGTTATGGTTTTGCAGAAGTTCCAAATCAAGTTAAAGATCAGTGGGAAATATTAATTAATCATTACTTACGCAAGAGTGATAATCTAAAATTAGTTAACTTATTGATAGATTCAAGAAGGGGAATTAAAGAGAACGATAAAAAAGTAGCGGAGTTATTACTTGCAAATAAGCGAGATTTCCAAATTATTTTTACAAAATCCGATAAAGTTACGGATCGTAAAAACCTTAACCTAGAAGCACAGAATTTTCTTGCAACTTTAAACTACTCATATAATCTTATTTATGTAAGTAGTAGGAGTAAAGAAGGTGCAAGAGAACTTAAAACTAGTTTGGCAAAATGCATCAAACTTGAAAAGTAAAGAAATAGATAATATTTCTGAATTAGGCGACATTACTATAATTAGGGATATAATCACATGTAGTAACGAGCTTAGAAATCAAGCGATAGTTCTAAAGTTACCAATCAATATTATTATTAATGAGAAGTTGTTTGCTTCTTTTATAGAATCTATCAAACTGCTTGAGATGTGCGGTGCTAAAATCTATATAGTACATGACCATATAGATTTAGGTAATCTATCTTTAATATCACAATTAGATAAAAGTTTCAGTAAAAAATTTAATAAAGTAAGGGAAAATAGTTCCATAGATAATCCTATTATTATGGAAATTCTATCGAGTTATGTCAACAAACTTATTGTGACAAAACTTAGCAATAAAGGTTGTTATGCGGTTGGTATTTCAGGAAAAGATGCGAATTTACTACAAGCAAGAAAATCAAAATTATCACATAGAAGAGTTGCAAATCGTGACGTTATAGATATTGGCTTTGTAAGCGAGCCTATTATAGTTAACCCAGAAATTCTATTAAATTTTGAAGATAGTAATATTATACCTGTAATCACTCCTTTTGCTAATGATGACCAAGAAAAGACCCATTTACTAAATGTTAATTTAACTGCTGCGACAATTGCTGTTACTTTAGGAGCAGAGCATCTAATATTTCCATATGAAATGTCCCAGATATTTAGAGGATTTCAGTATAATATGAAAATACAAAATGCTAATTTGTTAAAATCAATGCTAAATGATAGTAATCATTATTTAGAAGAAGAATTAATCAAAATAGCAATTAAGGTGATTGAAAGTATAGGTAATAATGTGCATTTTGTTAATAGTAAGATACCAAACTCAATATTATTAACTATGTTTGCAAATAAAAATATAAATTTATATTAATAATTTTTAAGTTTATGTTTATTATTGAATAAAAAATATAAAAGAGGAAAAGTATATGGCAGGAACATTAGCAACCGATCTTTTATTCGTAGGGCTAACTAGACCACCCATGATATTTGGTGTGAGTATTAAATTTGCAGCATTAAATATGATCATGACTATGATAGTATTTATTTGGAATAACGGCATTATGATTTTATTCATCGCAGCAGGTCTACATTTAATAGCCTATATTATATGCTTTAAAGAGCCACGATTTATAGAGTTGTATATGAATAAAATGTCAAGGACTAGCCAATGTCCTAATAAATTTTATTATGGGGCAAATTCATACGGAATTTGAATTTGATATCATTCCTATTAGGGATTAGCCTATTGTGTGGATTATATGTCATTCCCGCTTAAGGCTTTGCCCGCGTGGATCGATTTTTCCCCTGTCATCCCGTGATTTATTCACGGGATCCAGTTAAAAATACTAATAAAATTAGTATTTTTTATTATTTTCTGGATACCGTGGACAAGCCACGGCATGACTACCTTAGGGTGCTTTTCGATCCAGGCGGGCAAAGCCTTAAGCGGGAATGACATTATAAGAACCAAAAATCAAAATAGTTAAGTTGAGTTACACAATGAAGTTATTTAGAACTAGAGCAGCTAATGAATTAAGAGCTAAACAAGATAGACCTACTTCGCATTTTATCCCTTATAAATGTCATTGGGATAGTAATACCATTTTAACTAAAGATAATTCGCTTCTACAAGTTATTAAAATAAATGGCTTTTCTTTTGAAACAGCCGATGATGAAGATTTAGATATTAAAAAGAATATAAGGAATGCCTTACTTAAAAACATGGCTTCAGGAAATATTGTTGTATATTTCCATACTATCAGAAGACGTAAAGCAGTAATATTTGACGATACTGAATTTACTTATGATCCTACTGTAAAAGTACCAAACGATTTTATTACGTATCTTGGAGCAGAATGGCGTAAAAAACACGCAGGTGCTAGATCGTTTTTTAATGAATTATATGTCAGTATTTTATACAAACCTGATACTGGTGGTGCAGCTATAGTTGAGTATTTTTTAAAGAAGCTTAGACAAAAATCTAATAAAAATGTTTGGGAAAATGACATGAAAGAGATGAAAGAAAATCTCCAAGAAATGTCAAACAGAATAGTTAATACATTTAGAAGTTATGGAGCTAGGATTCTTGGAGTTCGTAAAACTCCTACAGGTAATTATTGTGAAATGTTAGAATTTCTTTCATCTTTAGTTAATTGTGGCGACTCGCCAGGTTCAGTAGCATTGCCACGTAGTACTATAGATGAATATTTACCAACACATCGCTTGTTTTTTGATTCACGTACTATTGAGGCAAGAAGTTCGATTGGAACTAAATATGCTGGAATAATAAGTATTCTTGAATATGGACCTAATACTTCGGCAGGGATTTTTGATGGATTTTTGCAAATGCCTTTTGAGTTCGTAATGACTCAGAGTTTTATATTTGCTAACAGAACTGTAGCAATTGGTAAAATGCAATTACAGCAAAATAGAATGATACAAGCAGGTGATAAAGCTACTTCACAAATTGCTGAAATATCAACAGCACTTGATATGGCAACTAGTGGTGATATTGGCTTTGGAGAACATCATCTATCACTTTTATGTTCTGCAAATAGTATTAAAGCTTTAGAAGATATATTATCAATGGCATCTGTTGAGCTTTCTAACTCAGGAATTCAGCCTGTTAGAGAAAAAATTAATATGGAGCCTAGCTATTGGGGACAGTTGCCGGGAAATATGGAGTATATAGTTCGTACATCCACCATAAATACCCTTAATATGGCTAGTTTTGCCTCTCAACATAACTACCCTATTGGAAAGGTGAGAGATAACCATTGGGGCGAATATGTCACAGTGCTAGATACAACTTCAGGTACTCCGTTCTATTTTAATTTCCATGTAAGAGATGTTGGGCATACTTTAATCATAGGTCCGACTGGTGCCGGTAAAACTGTTCTTATGAATTTCTTATGTGCTGAAGCACAAAAATTCAAACCACGTATGTTCTTTTTTGATAAAGATCGTGGTGCTGAAATATTTATCAGAGCTTTAAACGGTGTTTATACAGTTATAGATCCAGGTTTAAAATGTAACTTTAACCCATTGCAGCTTGAAGATACTAGTGAAAATAGAACGTTTATTCTAGAGTGGTTAAGGGTGCTTGTAACTTCTAATGGTGAGAGTATAACAGCACAAGATAATAAAATATTATCGCAAGCAGTGAGTGGTAATTTTAGACTAGAAAAAAAAGATAGGCGGCTTAGTAATGTAGTAGCGTTTCTTGGAATCGATACACCAGATAGTCTAGCAAGTAGAATTGCGATGTGGGTTGGAAATGGTTCTCACGCTAAAGTATTTGATAATGAAGTAGATGATATTGATTTGCAAAAAGCTAGAGTGTTTGGCTTTGATATGACTGAATTACTTAAAGACCCAATAAGCCTTGCTCCGGTATTGTTGTATATTTTCCATCGCATAAATATTTCTTTGGATGGGCAAAAAACTATGATAGTACTTGATGAGGCTTGGGCTTTAATCGATAATCCAGTATTTGCTCCTAAAATCAAAGATTGGTTAAAAGTGTTGAGAAAACTAAATGCTTTTGTTATATTTGCTACTCAAAGCGTAGAAGATGCAGCAAAAAGTAGAATTAGTAATACGTTAATTCAGCAGACGGCTACGCAAATTTTCCTACCTAACCTTAAAGCTACCGATATTTATCGTAGTGCTTTTATGTTAAGTCAGAGAGAATATATTTTGATTAAAACTACCGACCCTACGACGCGTTACTTTTTGGTAAAACAAGGAGTAGACGCAGTAGTTGCTAAAGTGAATTTAGACGGTATGAATAATATAATTAGTGTTTTATCGGGTAGAGTGGAAACTGTTATACTACTCGATCAAATTAGGGAAAAATACGGGAATGATCCGGAAAAATGGTTGCCTATATTCTATGAAGCAGTTAAGACATTGTAGATTTAATGGATTATGGTTACTGGTTGTTGTAAGCCTAAAAAATCGTCTGAGCTACGCGACTGCAAGGAGCGTGGTAATCCAAAAAAATAATAAAAAATGCTATAAGTTAGCATTTTTTACTGCATTGCTTCGTCAAAATTTTCAATTTTTCCTCGCAATGACGTTTATCACACACGAGGCAAGTAGCTAGTCATGAAATTATTTCCTCGTACTTTACTTAAAATTTTAGTAGTCAGTTTTATCCTCAATTTTGGGGTTACAAGCAAGTCATATGCCGATGATACCCTTGATACTATTGTTAATACACTACAGAATTTAACTTGTGAAACACAAGGAGTCGGTGACTTATTACGTACCGAATTTTCTCAAACTTGCATTGTCGCTCCCTTTTTTACTTTTGCTATAATGAATCTTGTATCTCCTGTTTTATACATGAATACATTCTTAAAGCTTAGAATAAATGACAATGAATTATTTGGTACAAAATTTCCGGGAGGGCAATGTACGCGTGAAAACAGAGCTGACCCTGACCCTAAAAAACTTGAATTAACTTTTGGTTTATGTAGTAATGCAAAACTTACAGTAGTTAGAGCAAAAGCAGTTGTAGAATCAGCACTTGCTATTGCTAAAGCTGTATTAACCGGTACTGATCCATGGGATGATATAAAGGAAGCTTGGAAAAATAAGAAAGAAGATTATTATAATATATATACCCAAAAGCCTGAAGATAGCGGTACAATGTGGGATATGGGGGTGCCGATTTTTTGGAAAGTTGTTCAAGATAATGATCGTATATGTGTCGGAACATATGGTTTTACAGGTATAGTACCGGTGGGATGTAAATATATAAAAGAGCCATTTCCAAAATCTATGTATAATAGCTTTATGGATGTAAACGATACAGATTTTATTGACGATCCTAATAATAAAGCTGTTGATCCTTTAGCATTGGTTTCTTGTAGTGCAGCAGGTGGGGGGTGCTATCAAAAAGCTTATAACGCTTCAAGAACTGCAGTAGTTATGACTTCTCCGCTCATAGAATGCATAAGACAAATGATTGCAAGGCTATTAATCAGTCAAGATGTATGTAGCTTTGATGATGTAAACTCAGTAGTTAATTCAGCTTCAAGGCAGACTAGTGCTTTATTCCAGTTTCAAGTAGGAATGTATAGAATAGTTACGGCTTTCTTAACTTTATATGTTATGCTTTTTGGTGCTAAAATACTTCTTGCAGGTCAAGTTCCTCCAAAAAATGAGTATATAAACTTTATATTAAAAATAATATTTGTAACTTATTTTTCAATAGGATTGAACATAACGCCAGGTAGTACTTCCCCTTATGACCGTATGGATGGGATGATTCAATGGGCATTTCCTTTCTTGCTTAATGGTATAAACGGATTAGCAAGTTGGGTTATGAATGCTGCACCATCTGGGTTATGCAAATTTAATGGTCCGGATATTTCATATGACAATAGTGTTGCATATATTGCCTTATGGGATGCTTTAGATTGTCGGGTAGCCCATTATTTGGGGCTAGATATGTTATCTACACTATTAGTTGAGAATACTTATAGAAGCCATAATTTTGCAAATTTTGACTTTTTTAGCTTTAGTGCTCCTCCATATATCTACCTACTAATACCCGCTATAATATCTGGTAATATGATGCTAGTATCTCTAGCTCTTGCCTATCCGTTGCTTGTGATCTCAGTGGCTGCCTTTATGGTTAATGCCACTGTTATGTGCATGGTATCTATAGTAATACTTGGTATTTTAGCACCTCTTTTCGTACCGATGTTTTTATTTGATTATACACGAAATTATTTTGATAGCTGGGTTAAGCTAATGATTTCGTTTTTACTTCAGCCTATGGTAGTAGTTACTTTTATGATTACTATGTTTGCGGTTTATGATTTTGGTTTTTACGGAAAATGCCAATATGAAAGTAAATTGATTCATAATAGTGTAGAGGGTGCCTTACAGAGACAAACTTTTAAAAGGGATGTTTTAGTATTTTTTGTTGATAATGATTGGACAAAATATAGTAAAGAAGATGCAGAAAGTTGTCAAAATAGCTTAGGCTATATGTTAAATAATCCGATTTCAACAGCTTTTAACTTTGCCAAAGACAGTGTAGAACAAATAGTTAGTAGTAAACCAAACCAGACTTGCGATCCAAAGGCAGCCGATGCAGATACTAAATGTAATCCAAAACCTGGAGATAGTAGTACAAGTAGTTTCCTCTCTAAATTCCAGTTTTTATCAGGAGTAATTTTAGGTCCGGGAATGTTCTTTGTTTCTCCTAAATTACTTTTTGAGAAGATTAAAGATATTTTACTTGCTCTAGTTACAGCCTGTTTTACCTTATATTTAATGTATAATTTTAGCAGCCAGCTAGCTAATTTTGCAGCAGATATGACGGAAGGGGTAGCTCTTAGCAGCGTTGCCATAAAACCGCAAGCGATATTTAAAGCCGCAATGGCAGGGCTTGCTGCTGCAGGTGCTGCAACCAAAGGTCTTGACCAATTCGCTACCAAAGGTGGTGGCGGTGGTGATTTACTCAGCACTAAAGGTGGAAGAGCCGGTGATTTAGTAAAAGGTAGCGGCGGTGGTGGTGGTAGTGAAGGAGGTGATTCTTTCACATCAGGTGGTCTTAGAGAACCGTCTAGTACGGCTGCAACTCCATCTTCTGCACTAAGTTCTGTTGGTAAAAGTGTAGGCGGCACAGCAACACCAAGTAGTGCTTCTGAAGAAATGCTTGATACTAGCTTTAGCAATAGAAAACCTATAGAAGCACCTGTGTCTCAACCAACGACAGTTTCAACGCAAATTGATACTGCTATTAAAACTGAGCCACCGAAAGTAAGTGCAGCAGAAGTTGTAAGAAGTACTGCAGAAGATAAGCTTGAAGATTTATCAAGTAAGCTTAATGTTACAAAAGAAATTAAAGAAGCTGTGCCTGAATCTCAGAAAGAAGAACAAAAAGAGCCAAGAGTAAAACATACTACTGAGGTGGAACCGGAACTTAATTTAGATGAAAACCTTGGAGTTACACGTACTATCAGAGGGTTTGATAAGGACAGAAAATTTACCGAACAAGAAAGTCACGAATTAAAGATAGGTGAGGCAGGATACGTAAAGCAAGAGATGAGAAATGCTCAAATTCGTGATAGAAGAGCAGCATTTGAGAAAGAAACGGAAGAATTATATCGTAGTGGGGGTGGTAGAGCAAAAGATAAAGCAACCGAGCGAAATGATGGAACGATTGAAAATAGAAGCAAGAAAATAGATAGCGGTTCCGATGAAAATCCATAATATTATAAAAATTATTATTGTCGTTTGTTTGGAAGGTTTTGCTTTAACTAGTTTTGCCGGCTTTGGAGATTCTTGTGCCTCGTTGCCAACTACTACAGATGGGTATTTAGAATCTGATACGGCATATGGTTACATAATTCGTAGTATTGATATGAAAGCACCCGGAGGGAATTGTGATGCAAACAAGCCGGGTATAACTTTTTGCTTTAAGAATAAAGATGGTAGTAGTGACCCTTGTACTATGTATACTTTAAATCAAGGTGATTCTAAAAAAATTAGCGATTTAAGCAAGGATAATAATCCTGATCTTGGTGCAAATCCTATATTAAAAAATATAGTCTTAACAGTGCAAACATGGCAAAATGATATATGTTTGCTTATGCCAACGTCAAGAGGACCAATGCCGGTGGCATGTAAAGCATTAAGTAATACTCCTGCTCCTCCCACTATTGATCCTGGCTGTAATAATATAGGGCAAAGTTGCTATACTGGAGCAAATTATAGTCAATCATTAATTAACTTTTCCGGTCTTGCTGTCCAGTGTTTAAAAGAAACTCTTGATAAAATATTTTTTGTAGGAAATAGTTGCGGTTCACAAAGTCAAAGTTCTGAAATAACTAATCTTACTGCTTTCCCTACCTTTCAAGGATATTTAAAAAATGCTATTGGTGCTGCTCTGATTCTGTACGTAATGTTTTTTGCATTTAATATGGTGCTTAATAAAGAATATGGCAACCCAGATAAAATAGCCCTTTTTATAATAAAACTTTTATTTGTTACTTATTTTTCTATAGGGCTTGGTCCTCTGAATTTTAATAGCAGTCAGCCAACTCAAGAGAATGGTATGTTAAAATACGGGTTACCTCTCTTAACAGGAATAGCACCGGAATTTGCACAAATTATTTTTAATGCTGCGGGTTCAAAAGGATTATGCGTATTTGATACTTCAAAATACCAAAGTGGGTATCAATTTTATGCTTTATGGGATTCTATAGATTGCCGTATAGGTTATTATCTTGGTTTAGATTTGCTTTATAATATAGATAAAAATGGCATATTGAGCAGTTTTGCAAGAGGTGATGGTGGTAATAGTAGCGGCAGTATACCTATACCAAATCTCGGAACTCCTGATAAAAACAGTCCAAATGCTTTAACTTCAGTAGGGTCTTTAAGGTTTTTTACTGTTATGTTTGGTTTCTTTATGGCAGGAAACGTCATTATTCTTATAAGTGGTTTAGTATTTGCGGTAATATTCCTTTCTATACTTTTATATTTTATCACACATTATTTAGTTTGTATGATTACTATTTATGTGATGACATATGTTTCGCCAATATTTATTCCTATGATGTTATTTAATCGTACAAAGGGTTATTTCGATGGATGGTTGAAAGTATCATTGTCATGTGCATTACAACCAGCTGTAGTAGCAGGCTTTATAGCTTTATTAATTACCATGTATGATTCAGCGATATTTAAAAATTGTGAGTTCTTAAGGTATGATTACGAAAAAAATAATGTAAAATTTAGTACTTTTGAACTAAGGTTGCCAGCTAGTAGTGCAGAGGTGTGTCAAGAAAGCTTTGGATATAAAATGCTAAATTATTATGCTGGTAAAGGTTGGGAAGAACATTTAGTCATACTTTTCCCTATAAAATCAATTGCTAAAGATGTTGTGTCCATTCTTGCTGAGCTGTTGTGCGTTTTGGTATTTTCGGTAATTTTCTATTATTTCTCTAAATCGATAAGTCAATTTGCTGCTGATTTAACTAATGGTCCAAAAATGGATGCGGTAACAGCAAGCCCAACTAAAATTGTTGATTTAGTAAAACAAGGAGCAGCTTTTATTAAGGATGCCGCACAAGCAACGCAAGGTAAACCTCCGGGTGGTGGTGATATGCCAGGCGATGGAGGAAGTAAACGGTCAGAAGGACAAAAAGGTGATGATTCATTTATCTCAAGCGGAGGAAATAGCAGCGGAGATTCACTATCATCGAGTGGAGGTAAATAAGGTAATATGCAAAGTAGCTTAATAAAAATTTTAGGTGTGCTTGCTATAGTAGCAACCCTTGTTTGCTTCGTTTTTGCAGCCCTTGGAATGATAGGAGCAGTAAGCGTTGGTAATGGTTGTTATATGAGGTATGCTCCAGGTGGTAAAGGAGGGTCAGATTCTATAACTAGTACAATTACTCTTAACGCTAATGCTAATTATGTTAATACCTCTACAATGTTACCAGATGGTACTATGCAGCTTACTCCTGATCCTGCTCATTATGGTGAGTGGTTAAATACCCAAGTAGAAGTAAAAGATAAGCAAGCAGTATCATTACAAGTAGTTGGTCAGATTAGTTTATGTCTTGCTTATGTGCCGAAAGATAATTTGCAATTTACTGAAAGTACAAGACCAGGTAAGTCTAATTTAGACGATAATGGCAAGATGATTCCTATTCCTCGTGTTACAGATGTTAATAAACCGCCGCTTTCCTTGATAATGGATGCAAAAAATAATGAGTGGCGTAATATTACTGAAATGTATGCTAATGATAGAATATTAGTTTCGGTGACGCCTAATTATTCTCCTGGGGCAGGTGGGACAGTAGGGGTTACGGATGCTTTTAAAGGCACTAATGTTACGGCTGATTGCTCAGAAAATAAAACTACCTATAGCCCAATTTGTGGAAGATACTCTATTTACTCAGGACCATATGTAAATGCTTGTGAATTAAAGCAAAATTATTGGCAAGGTAATAAAAAGCAAAAATGTCCAAATGGTTGCGTTTGGGGAACGATAGATTGGTGTTACACGGCCCCCTCAGCTTGGTGTACTTATTATTATGTATGCGATTCCTTACCGGCTTGGATAAATAATTATGGAACAATGCCGGAACCTTATAAGGATGATGGCACTTTTACTTTTAGTTGGGCAAGTAATTCTGGGGGTATATTTATTGATTATGCTAATCTTCAATGTTCTAATAATGTTAATATTCCGCCAAACGGCAAATGTCCTGATAGTGTAGATGATCGTAGTCCTAAAGATAAAGATTATATAGGCGGAGCTTGGTGTACTTCAGGTGTATGTAATGGAGGGGAATTTCAATCACAACGAAGATTTTGGTATACGTCAGATGGTAATGGTGGTAAGGGTCCAACAGGCTTAATATGGCAAATAAGTAATACAAGTAACGTAGATTCAACCCTACCTTCCACCTTACAATTTGCTCAATTTGTAACAGCTTCAGATCAGCCTACCGAATATGGTAATGAATATAAAGTAATATATAATATACCATTTAATAGTAATACTGATAAAGGCTATTTACAGTATAGGCTCTGGTGTCCTACTTCTCAGGATGCAAGTAAAAATACTGGTGGTTATGTTATGAACATCAAACAAACTAAATGCTATAGAGAAAATGGCAATAGTTTAACTGATGTTTTTAATAATCGTGGTCAGGTACAATATTTAGTAGTACCAAGTGCAGAAAATCCAAATACTAGCGGTAAGAATTATTCGCCTGAAGCTGCTATAGTAGATAGTAAGGGTAAAGCTAATTTTAATGCAGCTGGTGAAGGGTATATATGGATGAGAGTTCTAAACGATCAGAATGATTATAAAGATAGTGAGGGTAGTTATAAAGTACATTTTTCAACTTCTCAGTCAGTAGGAAGCTTTACTATTAAAGTAATGAATCCTCTACTTCAGTTATTTAAAGGTAAAGTTAAAGGGGCTGCTGAGTCTATTTTCCGAAATATAGTATGTTATGGAGGGGATACGTCTTCTTGTACTAACTTTTTTAATTATATTAAAGCACTTCTAATTCTTTATGTTATGGTTTACGGGGCAATGTTTTTACTGGGCTTTGCAAAAATAAACCAAAAAGATTTAGTAGTTAGAATAGTAAAAATAGGTATTGTTAGTGGACTTATGAATGGCAATACGTTTGAGTTTTTTAATAATTATCTATTTGACACTATTGCTAACTTTTCCGATGAAATTATTTCTAATATGAGCGGATATAGCTTATTTACTTCCACTAATGCGGTTTCAAATCCTTTCATGTTTTTAGATGCCGTAATGAGTAGAATATTGTTTAGCCAAACATTTATGGCACAATTACTTGCATTATTATCTTTAGGTCTTAGCGGTATTATATATTTTATAATTGCTGTTATTGCAGTAATGATTGTAATTATAACGGCATTTAGAGCAGCTGCCGTTTATATTATGGCATTTATGGCAACTTGTATACTAATTGGTATAGCACCTATATTTATTAGCTTCTTATTATTTGATTTTACTAGGTATTTATTTGATAATTGGGTTAGATTCACAATTAGATATATGATTGAGCCGGTTGTTTTAATGGCTGGTATTATCGTGCTGACTCAATTATTTACGATATATTTAGATTTTGTTTTAGGTTATAGCGTTTGTTGGAAATGTGCACTACCTATAAAAATTCCATTTATCGGTACTATTTTACCGGTTGCATTACTTAATGTACCAATCTTTTGTATAAACTGGTTTGCACCTTGGGGCATGGATTATATGTCGGGTATGATGGGTGTGAATATGCAAAATATAGTTGCATTAGTTATTATAGCTTATGGTATGTATGGTTATGTTGAGTTTTCCGGTAATATGGTGGCAAGACTGACAAGTGCGGCTGGTCCTTCAGCTACTAGTATGGGTGGAGCAATGTCAGGTGCTGCAGAGCAGGGAGCATTGAGCCAAGTAGGTATGGATGAAAAAACAAGAAAAGGTATTACTGGTAGAGCAAAAGAACGATTAAAGCAACGTAATGAAACTTTAAAGCAAGCTGAGAAAACTAGAAAAAATGCACCAAAAGAAGAGCCGCCTAAAGCGGAAATACCAAAATAAAAAATTATGAAAATTATTAAAAGTTTAATTTTATTAGTTTTATTTATGGCGTCGCCTGTCAAAGGTGATGACTTTACTTGGATGTCAAGTGGGCTTAGCAGTCTTAAAAGCATTTTTGGTTGTTTAGAAGTACCTACATTTACAAGTTTCCAAGAGGGTAAAATAGGTATTAGTTTATCGACTGCTGGAGATTGGCAATCAACTGGTAGTGTAGTTGACAAAGGTAAGCTGCTTAAGATTAAATGGTCTACTGCAGGTCTTACCCCAGAGCCTCGAAAATATCTAGTATTATATAGAATTGACCCAAGGTTTAGTGTTCCGCAAGTCTTTATAAAAACTTATAATTACAAAAACTCACAGTTTGAAGTTGCAGGATTCCCAGGTTTTAGTACAGCAAATGATGGTGTTATACCTCCTGATAAAAACCTTGATGCATTATCATTTACTAAGATGAATAATTATGTTAACTACTTTAATTATGCTAATGGTAATCCAAAAATTCAGGTTAATGTTGGTGATATAGTAAATATTAGTCTAGCTGATAAAGATGATTTTTTTAATCCAAGTACATCAAAAACTCCAAGCACCTTAAATAATATACTAGCTAAAGAACTCGATAGTTCTGTATTTGCCGCTTCTGCTCTTTACACTGAAAGCAATCTTGGTAATTTTGAAAATAGGATAGTTTACTCAAGTGCAGAGCAAGTTTGTAATATTATAGATGCCCAAAGAGCAACTTTATGTACTGGTACAGGTTCGGCTACAAAATATACTAATGTTAGTAATGGTGCATTAGTTGGTAAGCCAATGGCTGTAACTACACTACAAAATTTTATGAGCATGATTAACTCTTGCCCTGCTAATTCTAATTTAAATGCTAACCCTTCTTGTTATTATGATCAAGGTAGAGGAATGGTTATTAAAATAGGTGGACAAGTTATTAAAAATCGTGATCAAAGTTTTGTTAATAATGATAATACACAGAATGGTTTTATGTATTATCAAGCAACTAGCGGTGGTGCTATAGATTTTAGTAGCGATTGGCAGCCTACCGGTATGTTTAATAATTCTTTTTCAATGAGTGATTGGAGTAGAAATTTTTCTAATTATACTGATTTTGCAACTTATATAACTAATGGTAATTGGGCAACTAATTTTTTATATTTTGGTCGTTATGCAATGATTGTTGAGATAGGTAACGGTACAAACACCATCAGCCCAGGTGATCAACAAAATATAACTTTAGAGTATTTAATAACAGCTGATGGTACATTACCTAGTTCATCTACTCCCGGCACTACAGTCGGTTATGATTTTTCAGGTGATGCACCACAAGATGGATATTTATGGTTAAGAGTAAAAAATCCTAATAGTAATATACAGGGAACAATTAGTGTAGATTATGCTAATTATACTGGTACAACTTGGTTTTCAAATATAGTTTATAATGGGGCAATTAAACCTATTACAGATCAATTTAGAACTTATAGCGAGGATTTTTATTTTAAGTTAGTTGCAAATTCTGCAATACAAAATATAGCTAAAACCGCATTAACGCTTTACGTTACTATATTTGGTTTAATGTTTGTTTTGGGGGCTTTGAAATTAACTGCTGTAGAAGTAGTAACTCGTATATTTAAAATAACTATAGTAGCTATTTTACTTAGACCTGAAAGCTGGAGTTTCTTTAATAACAATTTCTTTAGTGCATTTATTAATGGTATAGATTTCTTTGCAACGAATGTTGTAGGTGCTACAAGCTCTAAATCTAATATTTTTGGTTTTATTGATCCTATATTTGATAAATATACTAATGGTAGGATTTGGGGATTACTGTTTATTCAGCTATTGCAAATACATAATGGTTTAGCATTTATTGCTATTATAACCATTTACTCACTTATTACTTATTTTAGAGCAGTACTTGAAGTAATTATAGGTTATGTTATAGCCTTTATAGGCTTGACAGTTATGATTTCATTAGCACCATTTTTTATAATATTAATGTTGTTTGAAAAAACAAAAACTATGTTTGATAGTTGGATATCAATTCTATTTAGCTATGTAGTGCAGCCAACGATATTATTGGTTTTCTTTTTATTAATAGATCAAATTTTATCAGAACAGCTATTAAAAGTAATTGTTAGAGCTTGCTGGGATACGCTCATACCGATTAAAATAGGGCTTGATTTGTCAAACCTTGGTATTCCGTTAAATTTTTCTTTTACTTTACCGTTTTTACTAGGAATACCTTTTTTTGTTCCACAAGTTCCAGATATTACTAGTTCTAATATTTTAACAAATGACACTAATACATTTTTAGTATTGTTCACTACAGCTTTATTATTTTATTCATATTGTCTAATGTCATATGGTTTAGTAAGTTTTGTAACTATAGTTGTTGGTATGTTAACGCAGGTTACTCCTGCACGAATAGAAGGTAATTATCAAGCTCCTTCTAATCCTACAGAATCTATTATGAAAGATATAGGTTCAGTAGCAGCCCCAATTAAGAAAGCTGCCCTTGCTCCAGCACGGGTTTTTAAAGATAAGGTAATTGATCAGAATTATGAAGCTAGAAAGCCGCAAGGTGGTGGGGAGCATACAGGTAAGTTTTTTCAAAATCGTAATGATGCGAAACCTGAGCAGACGGAAAGGAACGATTAGTGTCATTGCAAGGAGCCGTAGGCGACGTGGCAATCTTATGAAATATTTAAGAATCCTAAGATTGCTTCGTCAAAACTTGTAGTTTCTCCTCGCAATGATGTTGAAATTTAAAATAATAAAATTTTTATGGATTCCGTGGACAAGCCACGGAATGACAAATCGATTTAAAATGAACAGAAATATTTTTATTACATTATTAATATCGTTATTAGCACTGTCGGGGTGTACTGGGGATACTTGTATCGATCCGGATGATTTCGGTTTTATAAAATTTAATATTTCTTCTAGATATGATCCATCTGAAGTTACTTCAAGACAAGAGGGGGATCAGGTAGCACCATGGCGGGATAGTGCTTATAAAGTAAATGGTTATCCTTTAACAATTATGGTAAGACCTTGGGATTATATGTCTGGGGACAAGAATACTTCAGGGATGTTATCAGCATGGTGTCCATGGTATGGGCAGCAGAATAATTTTACTACCTTAGCTGAGTTTTGTGTTAGACTGCGACCATGTCAATTTACTGACGGTAAGATGTGTCCAACTCCTACGCCAAGAGATGCACCTATTAATAATGCTCCTTGTATACTTACAAACGGGGTAGGGCTTTATTTTTTAATTGCTGATAAAGGTTCTAATCCTAATATGTCGCCAGATTCACAGCGTAGCCCGAAAGGCATAACGCAGCATTTAGGTGAACCAGTTACAAGCCAAGGTTATGAATTTTATAGTATTAGCAGTACTGGAAAGTTTTTACAAGCCGGTGGTATAAATTACCAATATGGTGGTTGTACTAGCTTACCTTGCGATCAAGCTTCAAATTATGCTCAATCTCCTCTATATTTTAAAATTTTAGACAAATTTTATGATGATAATAGTGGACAATATAGGGTAGTAATAAAATCCGGAGTCAGCGATACAAGACCTGATCCCCTACAATTTTTAACAAATTTAATAAAGAATGAGTTATTTGGTACTAGCGATAAAGATCCTGGAATTGTAAGACAAACTTATCAGCAAATAATTGAAACACCTGGCTATAGATTAAGTGTTTCGGCTCTTTTAACTCTTTATATAATGTTTACTGGATTTTCCTTTTTAATAGGAAACATAAACATGACTCATGTTGAGCTGGTAGTTAGAATACTAAAAGTCAGTGTAGTTTCAATATTATTAAGTACAAGTAAAGCTTGGACATTTTTCCATGATTATTTATTTGTATTTTTTGTTGAAGGGCTAGCACAGATATTACAGATAGTACAAGATGCTTCAACAGGTCAAAGTTTACTAAATCTTCTTATTTCCCCGCAAACTTTATCTAAGCTATTTTCTTTATTATTTGTAGACCCACTTGGGTTTATTTATATCATATTATATTTAATAGCTCTGTATTTTATTTTCTTACTTATATTCAAAGCTACAATTATTTATCTTACGGCACTAATAACTATTGGTATGATTATAACAATGGCACCGATATTTATTTGTTTCATGTTATTTAATATAACTAGATCATTATTTGAAAATTGGTTAAGGCAATTAATATCATATGCTATACAACCTATAATTTTATTTGTCGGTATTGCTTTTATCGGAATGATTATTAAAGCGGAAATACAATCGACATTAGGTTTTGCTGTCTGTAAGAAAGATTTTCCCGATTTAGGACCTATAAATCAAATTTTTGGTAGTTTTACAGAAGATTTAGATTCAAGTATTGGTAATTCGATATTTTATTGGTGGTTTCCGGTACCAATGAAAGGAGGAATTGAGAATTTCACTCAAGCAGATATATTAGTTCCTGAAGATTATACCAAAAATGATGGTACTAAGTGTTTGGCATATCAATGTATAGATAAACGTTATATTCAATTACCGTTTTTAGACTTAGTTAAAGATGCAAATAGAATTAGTAATTTTATAAATGGTAAATTCGTCCAGCTTGATGGCTTGTTATTGATATTTGTTTCTATTTATTTGCTTAGTAAATTTAATGATACTGCTATATCGACGGCTAGTTTTATTGCGGGTACTTCGGGTAATTTAACATCGATACAGGCTGTTAACCAGCAATCTTACGATTCTATCATGAAGCAGGTCAATAGACCGATAAATTATGCAACAGGAGTTATTAGTAAGCCGATAAACCGAATGCAAGAGCAAACGAATATGTTTTTTGCTGAAAAATATCAAGGGCTTATGATGGGTAGGCTTGAAAATAAAGCCCTCAGTTCTTCAGCTAACAAAGCGGTGCAAAATGAAGTTAAAAGAAATTATGGTATAGACTATAAAGACGTTAATATGCAAGCTGGAGCAGATTATAAAAACGGCATTTCTAAATTGCTAGATAATAAAGCGTTTTTACCGAAAGGTGGTGATTTGGATGTGAAAAAACTAGCAACTATGAATTTTGCACGGCTTCGAGATGAATTTGCCAAAAATAAATATGGTGCAAAAAATTATAGCTCTTTAACTAGTGAACAAAAACTAGAGCTTGATAAATTCATGAAATCCGATTTAGGTGAGAAAGGTAAATCAGCAAAAAGCTTACGTGAGCTTGCAAGTGATGCAAACTTTACTAGAGATTATCAAAGTGCTTATAAATATGCTCATAAAGAAATGTCAGGAAGAGGAGTTGGGCTATTTGGTAAAAATATAGGAGTGCTTAGAAACTGGCAAGAAATGGAAAATCGCGTAAAAACTAAACGTGAATTAAAAGAACAAAAACGTGTAGCTATAGGTGAGAAAATATATGCCGGCTATACAGGATTAAAAAGAGAAGCTCTTACTGCAATAGTTGGTAAAGATTTACGTGATAAATATGAGGGTAATCTAACTAGTGCCGAGTGGCATGACTTTGACTATAACGATCCACAGCTTAGAACTTATAGCGAAAGTCTAAAAGATAAAGAAAGAGCACGAGAAGTCAAAGAGCTTCAAATGCAGATTAATAAAGAAACGCTTGCTGTTCAAGAAGATATATTATCGCCTGAATATTTAGCAAGATTAAAAAGACCAAGTGATGTAGAATATTATCAGGAATTAGGTCAAAGAAGGCTTATTCATGAAGTGCGTGATAGATTATCTGAAGGAAGTGATCCAGTGATAATGGGTGATAGATTTATGCAAGAAAAAGCTACCGATGATCAAATGCGGACTATGATAGATAATGCTCATCAAAAACATGCAGAATTTATAGATCAAGATCGATATACTCGTCGTCAAGAGCATTACGATATTATGCATGAAAAAGCTCAAGAAAATATCGACAGAACTTATAAAGAGATTAAAGATCATTTCAAAAGAGAGGATATTAAGCTTGAGGAAATGCCAGCTTTAATAGCACAATATGAAAGAGAGAAACCAATAGAATCTTTTGATAGTAAGACAGAGCCTTCTCTAGATAAAAGGATTGAAGAAGCAGTTAGTAACTTTAATATCAACGCTAAAAATTATGAATATAGTGCATCGGTGCTTAATAATATAGAAGAAAGAAAACAGGCTATTACTGATGAAGTAAATGCTCAAATTGATCGAATTAATAAATATAGAGAAAATGCTAAAATGCCGAAATACCAGAAACCGGTAGAGAATTCAGGAAGAAAGCTCAGAAAATTAGAAGACCATTTGAGAAATATGAAGTAAAAAACCGTCACCCCGTGGCGGCATTGCCCGCGTGGATACTAAGTCGTCATTGCGAGCGAATGAAATGAGCGTGGCAATCCAGAAAAAATAATAAAAAATGCTATAAATTAGCATTTTTTTACTGGATTGCTTCGTCAATTACTTCGTAATTTCCTCGCAATGACGGCAAAACTGATCCACACGGGCAATACCATCACTGGCTGACACCGAAAGCGTTTTCGGTTCTTGTCATCCCATAGCTATTACCAATTTCTATGGTTTACCAAATATTGAAGTATCAAAGGTATAATTATATTTCTTCTAAGCTCCATCTAGCTTTAGGACAGAAATTTAAAGGCGTAAATAACCCATTATTATAACGCTCAAGCCCAGCATAAGCAATCATCGCAGCATTATCCGTACATAGCGTTGTGGGCGGATAAATAAGCTTATAGCCATGTATTTTGGTACGATTACTTAATATTTCTTGCAAATATTTATTAGCGGCTACTCCGCCGGCTATTACTATATTTCTATTAAAATCATTTGTTATTCGTTCATAAACTTTAATAGCTTCTAGTATTTTGCTGCTTAAAATTTCCCCTATTGTAAACTGAAAGCTTGCTGCTATATCGTTAATTATAATATCGTTAATCTCTTGTAAGCTCATTATTA
Organism: Rickettsia endosymbiont of Lasioglossum villosulum; assembly: GCF_964026455.1. Classification (NCBI taxonomy): domain Bacteria; kingdom Pseudomonadati; phylum Pseudomonadota; class Alphaproteobacteria; order Rickettsiales; family Rickettsiaceae; genus Rickettsia; species Rickettsia endosymbiont of Lasioglossum villosulum. The sequence goes on along the minus strand of NZ_OZ032152.1, from coordinate 1,334,786 downwards.
GAGTACGCACTGCCGTTTTAAGCCCTGAGAAAGACATATTACAATTACCGCTATTAATAATCGGTTTTGGGAGTTTATATTTATAAGGATCGCCCAGCTTTGCCCTTTTTTCGATTTTAGGACCACCTGGGAAAGGCAAGTCAAGCATCTTAGCCACTTTATCAAAAGCCTCACCTACTGCATCGTCTATAGTACTACCAAGAATTTTGTATTTTCCAAGCCCAAGTACTGCGACAAATTGACAATGCCCACCGGAAGCTAATAAAAGCAAATATGGATATGGGATATTATCGGTTAATCTTGCAGTTAATGCGTGTCCTTCTAAATGATTTACTGCAATAAAGGGCTTATTTAAAACGCTAGAAAGAGACTTTGCAAACATTGAGCCGACTATAACGCCGCCAATTAAACCAGGTCCTGAAGTTGCTGCTATTGCCGTAATTTCATCTAAGCTAGTATTGTTCTCAAGTAAAGCCTGCTTCATAGCTTTTTCGAGATTAGCTAAATGAGAACGTGCGGCTATTTCCGGCACTACTCCTTTATAGTCCGCATGTTCTGTATTTTGTGATATGACTATATTCGATAAGATTTCCCTATCTTCAGTTATTATAGAAACACTAGTATCATCACAACTTGATTCAATTCCTAAAATTTTTTTCATCTTGGCTTCACTCTTGTCATCCCGTGGACAAGCCACGGGATGACATCAAGATTTTTTACAATCTTCACAGTATAAAACTACGCAATAAAATCAAAATCTTTACCTAAGGCAATATACTCTCTAATACGGCTCATTAGGTTCTGAAAATATGTAAGATTATGCCAAGTCATTAGCATCGCTCCGAGTATTTCGCCTATTCTAACCAAATGATGCAAGTAGGCTTTGCTATAATTTTGACAAGCAGGGCAAAGGCAATCAGTTTCCAAAGGCTCGTTATCTTCAGCATATTTACTATTGCGGATATTTACCGTGCCATATTTTGTGAAAGCCTGACCATTACGACCTGACCTAGTCGGGATTACGCAGTCAAACATATCTACCCCTCTGCTGACTGCTCCAATAATATCAGCAGGCTTTCCTACCCCCATCAAATATCTAGGTTTATTTTGCGGTAGGAAATCAGGGGCATAATCCAGAACTTTAAACATAAGCTCTTGTCCCTCTCCAACTGCAAGACCGCCTATAGCATACCCTTCAAAATTAAGCTCTATTAAATCTTTAGCCGATTGCTTGCGTAACTCTTCGTAAGTGCTACCTTGAATAATACCAAACTGTGCATAACCATCTCGTTTAACAAATGCTTCTCTTGATCTATATGCCCATCTAGTTGTGAGCTGCATAGAGGTTTTTGCTTCTTCAAACGTTGCAGGGTAAGGAGTACATTCATCAAAAGCCATAGTAATAGTACTGCCGAGTAAATGCTGTATTTCGGTAGAACGTTCAGGTGTCAGCAAATATTTATCACCATTAATATGCGAGTTAAAACTTACTCCCTCTTCCGTTATCTTACGCAACTTCGATAGAGACATTACTTGATAACCACCGGAATCGGTTAGTATTGGCTTATCCCAATTTATGAATTTATGCAAACCACCAAGGCGTGCGATACGCTCAGCACTTGGTTGTAGCATTAAGTGGTAGGTGTTACCGAGCAGAATATCAGCCCCTGTTTCGCCTACCGATTCAGGCAGCATTGCTTTAACAGTTCCTCTTGTTCCGACCGGCATAAAAGCAGGAGTACGAATATTGCCGTGAGCAGTAGTAATAATCCCGCTTCTTGCTTTTTTATGTTGATGATTGATATTAAAGGAAAATTTTGACACTAATAACTGCCTTTTTATTTAAAGTATTAAAGACAGCATTTTAGCATAATATAGATTACAGATAAAGATTTATTGCCTGCGTGGCTTGTTTTTCCCTTATTACAAGGAAAAATTAATGTTGTTGTATGGTCCAGTTCAACCCTTGTCATGCCATGACGGCATTGCCCTAGTGGATCATTTTTTCCGTCTGAGCTAAGGAAATTACAAAGTAATTGTACGTACACAATCCAGCTAAAAAATGCTAACTTATAGCATTTTTTATTATTTTTCCTGGATTGCCACATTCGCTTCGCTCATTCGCAATGACAGCTTGGCATTCACGCAACAACGCCATCACTGGATAGAATCGATTCATGCCACAACGCTTCCTCGCAATAAGCAATGCAGAGTAACAGGAAAATACTTATACGCAAATAGCGAGTGATCTAACAAGCTCAATTATTATTTTTCTAACATCTGGATTCTGTATTTTAGTAAACGCTCTAGTTAATGATAAAATTTCTCTCTCTAAAGTTCTAGTTAAGTCTTCTCTACTAAAAGGAATGTTATATTCATAATCTTCGTCTTCTTCAGCCACATTATTTAAAAGATGCTCATCTATTTCGTTAGATAAATATTCAATTTCATTATCAAAAATATTATCGTCAGTATTTAACCTTTCTTCTTCAGAAATAGAAGCGTTGAAAAAATGCTTTAACGGCGTATTTAAAATTTTTGCTAAAACATATAATCTACTTACTGGTATAGTACTTATTCCCTCTTCATATTTTTTTATTTGAATAGCACTAATGTCTAAAGTTTCGCCGAGTTCTTTTTGACTAAGACCTATTGCAATACGACGTTGCTTTAAGCGTTCACTTGCGATTTTATCTATGTGTTTTATTGTATTCATAATTAATAATAGGCTTAATATTAAAAATTGGTTATTGCAAAGTATATTCAACTTTAAATATACATTATACACATAGCACGTATTTAATCAAGCAACTTTATTAAAATTTAATACAATTAAACTAATCCCTTGAGTTAATAAGCTTTTTATCTAATAAATAGTTAACTAAAAATATAAAAAATACGATTAGCAGAATAGTAATATTTCCGAATTTCGAAAAAATTGTGGGAGAATCTAGTTTTTTAGGAATTAAACCATCAATATAATTTGTTTCATTTAAATCTAATTTTTTTATTACCCTACCAAGAGGATCTATTATTGCAGAAATACCATTATTTGCTACTCTAACCATCGGTAAACCATTTTCTACAGCTCTACTTTTGCTAATATGAAAATGTTGATATGGTCCGCTAGATTTTCCATACCATGCATCATTTGTAACGTTAATTATTACACCAGCTGTTTCATTATTTGTTCGGACAAAATCAGGGAAAATAGATTCGTAGCAAATCAAAGGTTTTATTTTTAGGTCATATTTATCAAGATAGACAAGCCCGCCATTTCCTTCAGTATAATCAATAAAACCATGAGTTAGCTTTTTAAAAGGTAGTATTTTTTTAAATGGCATATATTCACCAAAAGGCACTAGATGAGATTTATGATATTCAAATAATTTATTGCCGTTCTTTTCAAGAGCATACATAGCAGTATAAAGTTCAAAATCCTCTCCCCGTTTTTTATTATCTGATATCCCACCTGTAATTAAAGTAGCATCTACCGAATTTAGTAGCCCTAACAACTCTGATTTAACCACAGGTATATCATAAGGTACTACTAAAGCTGCCTCCGACCAAATAACTAAGTCAATTGATTTAGGCTCGCTGACGATGTCACTCGTCGCTCTCCTATTACCTATAGGCTTCGCTCCTTGCTCCTTGTATCCAAGCCCAACTGAATTGACTATAGATTCTGAATTTTTCGATAAATTAATATGCAATATTAAATTATGCCAAAATTCTTCCTCATTCCATTTATCGGTTTGAGGGATTGATGGTTGCACTAAACGGACTTTTATATCAGTAAAATTTGTAGGATAATTATATAGCCTTACACTGCCATAAGTAATTATCACGGCTAGGGTTATGCTTGAAGTCAGTAATAAAACTTTTAGCTGATCAAATTGTTTAGTAAAAAACGGATAACAAGAAGTGGAAATATAGATTACTATAAAACTAAGCCCATATATTCCAATTATATTTAAAGGTTGGATTAAAATATCTGAGAATGAAAAAGCATAACCTATTAAATTCCAAGGAAGACCGGTAAATATCCACGATCTTACCCACTCAAATAACACCCAATATAAGCAAAATATAAAATGATAATATTTGTTATTTCTAACAAAAAAACTAAACACACAACTTGCAGATACGAAAAAAGCTAAAATTATAGGTAAGCCAAATAATGCGAAAGGAATAGCCCACCAGAAATCTGATATATAAACGCTAACACCGATGCTAATCCAATATATGCCACTTAAAAAATGCCCAAAACCGAATATATATCCAAGCTTTGCTGCCTCTTGCCAGTCTTTAGATTTTTGTACTAAATAACACAGATAAGATAAGGTTAATAATGCAGGTAATAGAAAAGTCGGAGCAAAAACCAAGCCGCTTAATAGACCTAATAATAAACAGCTAATCTTCGGTTTATACATTTTTTTATCAAAATTATTTTATTTACAAAATAATACATCATGCTATCATCCAGGCAAGTTATATTTAGCATTGCTGGTATGGATCATTTCCCCCTGTCACCCCGTGGCTTGACCACGGGGTCCAGCTAAAAAATACTAATAATATTAGTATTTTTTATTGTTTTTCTGGATCTAGTTCTCAAGCCACGGAATGACGGTGTGGGATTTTCAATCTACGCAAGCAATGCCATCTCATTTTATATTTATTTAGGAGCGTGTTTAATGACTACAGGATTATTACAGGGGAAAAGGGGTATAATTACCGGTATTGCAAATAATATGTCTATATCATGGGCGATAGCACAGCTCGCACGCAAACATGGTGCTGAACTTTGCTTTACTTATCAATCAGAAATCTTAGAAAAAAGAGTTAAACCTCTTGCTGAAGAAGTTGGTTGCAATTTTGTTAGCGAGCTTGATGTTACAAATCCAAAGTCAATTACTGATTTATTCGCTGAAGTAAAAGAAAAATGGGGAAGTTTTGACTTCTTACTGCACGGCATGGCTTTTTCCGATAGAAATGAACTTAAAGGACGTTATATAGATACTAGCCTTGGCAATTTCAATAATAGTTTGCATATATCATGCTACTCTTTAGTTGAGCTTGCAAGAGAAGCTGAAAAGTTGATGAATGATGGCGGTAGTATAGTAACATTAAGCTATTACGGTGCTGAGAAAGTTATACCAAATTATAACGTTATGGGCGTAGCTAAAGCGGCATTAGAGGCGAGTGTTAGATATTTAGCAAATGATATGGGTGAAAATAATATCCGTGTAAATGCTATTTCAGCAGGTCCTATTAAAACTCTTTCAGGTAGCGTTATTGGTGACTTTAATACTATGCTTAAATCTCATGCGGCAACTGCTCCGCTAAGACGCAATACTCTTCAGCGAGACGTGGCAGGAGCGGCGGTATATTTATTTAGCCAACTTGCATCCGGTGTTACAGGCGAAATTCATTATGTAGATTGCGGCTATAATGTTATGGGTAGCAATAAGATAGTGGGTTAGTTGCCACTCCATGGTGGCGTGGATTAAGAATTGTCATTGCGAGGATAAACTGTAAGTTTTGTACGTGTGCAATCTCAGGATGTTTGATGAGATTGCCACATCGTTTCGTTCCTCGCAATAACGTTTTTTGGCTCACATGGAATAAGAAAGAACTACTCTATAGCTTTTTCGATATTAACTATTATTGCAGGGGATTTATTAATTTCTTGTTTAAGAGTTTTTCGTATCGTAGATTTTATTTTTTCTTCTATCTGTTCCTTAGATAAAGCTTTTTTAGCTTGGCTCTGCTGAGTTTTAATAAGCTCTGCGATGTCATTTTTAATTATATTAATCAATTGCATATCTTCATTTGCGTCAAGTAAACCTGGCATAGATAATATGGGTTTTGCGGCAAGCAAGCCTTTTTGATCAATTACAATCGAGGCTATTACTATACCAGACTCACGCATACGTCTTCTAGCTTTAAAAATAGGTGATTCTACAGGGAGCAAATAGTTACCATCAACAGCTAAATAACCGCTTTCAACTTTTGCAATCACTTTAGCATTATTAGGTTCAAGTAGCACCACGCTACCATTCTCAACTTCCACTGCATTAGGTATGCCGTTTTTCTTAGCAAGTTTAACATGCTCATGAATATGTACTGGCTCACCATGTACAGGTATACAAATATTTGGTCTAATTAAAGAATACATTTTTTGTAGCTCATCAACAGAAGGGTGACCTGATACATGCACGAAATGATCACGTTCGGTAATAACTTCCACACCACTTTTAACAAATATATTAAATAGCCTAAATATTTTCTTTTCATTACCAGGAATAATTTTTGAAGAAAAAATCATAGTATCTTTAGGAGCAAGCTTTATTGACTGGTGAGAGTTAGAGGCTAGTTTTGCAGTAGCAGCTAGCGGCTCACCTTGACAACCAGTAGCAATTATTAATAGCTCTTCTCTTCTGAATCTACTAACATCACGTTCACTAATTAAAGGTGCAATATCTTTAAAATAACCGCTTTCTTCGGCTACAAGCTTAATGCGGTGCAAGCTTCTACCAGTTAGGGCTACTTTTCTACCTGCAAGTTGAGCAGCATGAATTATGGTATCAAGGCGGGCTAGATTAGAAGCAAAAGTTGAAACTACTACCATTTGCGGGCAGCCAGCTATAATATCTATTAAACTTTTTCTAACATCCCCCTCAGAACCGGAGCTTCCTTTATTAAAGACGTTGGTAGAATCACAAACTAACGCAAGTACTCCCTCGTCCCCGTAAGATTTTAAAAGCTCTTCATCGGCTTTTTTGCCTAGCACCGGATCGTTATCAAATTTCCAATCTCCTGTATGTAAAATATTACCGGCTTCCGTGCGGATCATAATTGCTTGCATCTCAGGTGCTGAGTGAGTTAATGGTACCATTTCCAGCGAAAAAGGAGATAAATCTATTTTACCTCCTGCTTTTACTTCATGAATTTTAATATTTTTAGCAAAATCATATTCGCTTAAACGAATTTTTAAAAAATTTGCTGTGAAAGTAGTAGTATAAATAGGACATTTGAGGCTATTCCATAGATATTGTACTCCGCCCAAATGATCTTCATGAGCATGAGTTATGATCATTCCGACTATATCTTTTTTATGTTTTTCAATGAAACTGCTATCTGCAATCATCATATCAACGCCTGGTAAATAATCATCAGCAAAACCGCTACCACAATCAATAATTAGCCATTTACCTTTATAATGATACAGATTAAAATTCATACCTATTTCGTTAGAACCACCAAGAGGTATAAATAGTAAATCATTTTTATGATTTTTGATATTGAATGACGACATATTAATTTCTATAATTATTATACTTATATATTTATCCTTATAACTTATTATTGCTTAAGCGTCTATCTTTAAAAAAGAAATTCACAATGAATATGAATAAAATAGCATTAGTTTATAACCAAAATTCTAAATCTTCAGATAATATAGAGGAAATAAAAAAACTTTATACTTATTGTGACGTAGAAGATGCGGACGTAATCATGGTAGCTGGAGGGGACGGGGAGTTATTGCATAATATACATCGTTATATGCATTTAAACATACCTTTTTATGGTGTTAATTTAGGCAGTCTCGGCTTTCTGATGAATCCTTTGGATATTAAAAATATACTAAAAAATATTCAAGAAAGTACTGCTTCTACTCTTAATCCTCTTTTAATGCAGGCTGAAGAAGTAGATGGTCAAATACATAAAGCTCTTGCGATTAATGAAGTATCAATATTTCGTAAAACTAATCAAGCAGCTAAATTTAAAATTGAAGTAAACGGCGTAGAGCGAATGAGTGAGCTAGTAGCAGATGGAGCTTTAGTTGCAACACCGGCAGGTAGTAGTGCCTATAATTTATCTGCTGGTGGTCATATTCTCCCTCTAGAGTCGAATATGCTATGCCTAACCCCTATATGTTCATTTAGACCGCGTAGATGGTATGGGGCATTATTGCCGTCTTCAGCTTCCATTAAATTTGAAATACTTAATACAAATAAAAGACCAGTAAACGCCACTGCTGATTTTCAAGAATTTAGTAATATAAAATCAGTTACTATTAAATCGACTAACGATAAATCTATCAAATTGCTCTTTAATAAGAATCATACTTTAGAAGATCGTATTATTAAAGAACAGTTCGGTGGATAGACTCGTTTTATTTGAAAAATTGGCTATCTGTATTAGACACCTAATAATTCTAACTCATGCTGAGTTGCTTCAGTATAGCTTATAGGCGGTTCTTCATTTGGTAAACCAGTATTATAACGTGTATTAAATACTTGAACAGCTTGAGCAGTGAATTTATCGAATATGCCAGTAGACTGTACTCCATAACCATATGCTTGTAAATTTCCTTGTAAAGCTTCAACCTCTGCTCCTGAGTCACCAGATGTTAATAATTTTTTACTTTTTTGTTCATCTGTAGTTTCAAAATATTTTCCAAAATCAGAATCTGCCAAATCTTTCCAAGGGAAAAATTTGCCTGGAGCTATATGATTATTAACCTCTCTATTTACAGTTATTTCACCCAAACCAACTAAATTTGCTTTTAGATCTATTTCTGGATATCTTTCTTGTATATCAGTAAGAAGATTTTTTAATTGAGAAATTTGTATAGTGGAAAATTCACTTTTTGCATCGTTAATAAGCATTATACCAATGCCAAAATCATTGACACTATCTGTTCCTTTCCAGCTACTTTTACCTGCAAAAAAAGTTTTATCAGTTAAATCATTATGATATTGATACTGTTTTCCATCTTGATCGATAATATAATGTACGCTTGTGCCGTTTTTTTGTAGTGCGTTAATAGTTTGCTCTAAATTATTGCAGACAGAATAAGTAATTACTACGGTTGTAGGTTTTACTCCTTCTGGTCGTGGAGCCATAAATTTACTTTTATTTGAATTGCTTATACCATTGTTATTTAGCATAATGTCCCTCATATTTTTTTAATAAAAGTCCAAACTTGAACTGTATAAATTATTAACATTCTTTAACTTTTCAGTCAAGTTACTTTAGAGCTTATTAAAAAATATTAATAAAATCTTTACAAAAAAATAAATTACTATATAATATGCGTTCAAAAAATTTTAATGTAAAAAAATATGGAAGGAAAAATAAATTCTTTTAGACTTATTCAAGAAAAAGATTTTTTATGTTTACCTAATCAAGATAATAAAGCTCAAATATTCAAAAGCAATTTGCAAAATAAATTTATAGAATTATATAAATGTATGTTAAAAGAAATTGATTTTAAAGATTATTTGAGAATAATCCAAAACTTAAATGCTCCAGAATTAGCTTTAGAATTTGCTAATTTAGCTATTACAAGAATAGCTAATAAAAAAAATAATCTTCTAAAATGTTTATTAGAAAATTACCCTTATGAAAAACTTAAAAACCATAAATTGTTTATAGATTATGAAATTAGTGAAGATGGTTCATATTTAGAACATAAATTTTCTAAATCAGTTATATTTTTTGAATATAAATCTTTTTCTAATTCTTCTTGCTTACAAGATAAAATTTTTAACAACTTTCTTGCTAAAAAAAGCAGTTTTTATTTAGCCGCTATAGAACAAAATATTCAATTAATGGAAGCAGTATCTGTAGATATATTCAAGACGGGACATATAGTTTTAAATTTATTAAATACTATAGATCAAGAGAAATATAAAACAGCGTTTCATTTTATTATAGAAATTGTACATTTTATAAAACCTGAATTTCAATTTGATATTATTAAACAATTAGCAGATACAATAGCAGAAGATTTTAATGTTCTAGCCACTCTTACTAACGTATTACTTGAGTTTGAAAAAGATGAAGAGATAATAACATTACTTGAACCTAAATTATTAACTATAAAAAATAATGTGATACCGGAAGAGGAGGGCATTATTTTTTGCCGTTTTAATTTATCATTAGCATATTTTAATGTAGGAAATTTGTCATTAGCTGAAAAACAACTTTTACATTTTTTAAAAACCGAACCTGACGATAAAGATGCTCTCTATAACTTATTTAATATTTATTTAACACAACAAAAATTAGACAAGGCTAAGGATTTAACAAAAAATTCCCCAAAAGATTTAAAAATTTTAATGGAGATGAGTTTAGATTTAGCTGAGATTAGTGCTATAAAACTAAATTCAATTAATCAGGATGAATTACCTGCGACAAGCAAAAGTCAATTTCGTTGTTTTGAATATATTGCTAAATTTAATAGCTATAATGATTCTGAAAGAGACTCAAATTATGAAAACTTGAAAGAAGAATTAATTGAGATTGATAAGGTTATTGATTACGCAGTATTATCGTTTACAACTGCTATTTATACCAAACAATATGAATTAGCAGCACAATTTGCCAAAAAAATACCTAAAAATATAATAACTCCATATATAGAAAAAACTAGGTTTTTATTAACTCCTGTCGAATATATAAGCGAAGTTCATATAGAAGAACTAAGAAGTAAGTTTGATTTATCACAAGAAGATGCTATAGATTTAGTGATTCAGGTCAGTAGCTGTTTAGTCGCAGATGAACAATATAAATTAGCCTTAGAAAAAATTGAAGAAATATTACTGCTTGAACCTCAAAACTATAGTGCTATAGAGATTGGTCTTAGTGCTGCTGAATTAATTAACAATCAAGAAAAAATCCAAGAATATAGTGTATTATTACATGAAAAATATGAAAAAGACTTCATTAATGATATACAAAATACTCATAAATATTATCGATCAATAAAAGAGCTTAATTTACGTCATGCTATTAATAATACAAATAGTAATGTTAGTAATTGGCTAATTAAAGAAGGAGAGATTAATAAAAACGATGCTATTTCTTTAGGTAAATATAAAGGACTTGATTGTTATGGAAGAATTAGCACAGATATAAAATGCGATAGTACTCAATATAATGAATTTATCAATGCGTTAGAAAAAGGCATAATTTACAAACAGCAGGGAAATAATGGAGTTAAATTTCTCAAGGAAAATGCTGTTGAAATCAAAATTAATGGTGGTAATCGTTTATATACAAATATATTAAATACTAATCCCCAAGGTGAGTTATTAATAAATTTTGATCACTTTGGTAATCATAAAGATGTAATAAAGTTTGTTGGAGAGCATAATTTAGAATTTCATGAAGCTTTTGAACTTACTCAAAAGGTTGCCTTAGGTTGATAGCAGCAGATAAAGTTCCCTCGTCTAGATAATCAAGTTCACCACCGATAGGTATGCCGCTAGCGAGGCGAGAGATTTTTGCGGGATGGTCTTTTAGATATTCTGTAATAAAATAAGCAGTAGTTTGCCCCTCTAAAGTAGAGTTAGTTGCGATAATGACTTCTTTAATATTTTCCTTAAAGCATCTGTCAAGTAGTTCCGGTAACCTCAAGATACTAGGGTTCTGTCTGCTAGCTGCTGATAAATTATGACCAAGCACGTGATATAATCCTTTGAAATTACCACTACGCTCCATTGCCCATAATTCAGCAACAGTTTCAACTATTGCAATAACTGATTTATCTCGATATTCAGATGTGCAGATACCGCAAATATTTTCAGTATCCATATTACCACAGACCTGACATTTTACTATTTTCTTATCTATTTCTGTAAGATTATTGATAAGAGTTTTTAGCCTTACATCCTTGTCTTGCAGTAAATATAATACTATACGTCTTGCTGATCTGCTACCAAGTCCAGGAAGCTTAGAAAATAGGTAAATTAGCTGGTCTATCTCGTTATTATTATCGTTCATATTAAGCCTTTATTACGACAGTTCCAGCTATTTTATCATGTAATGCTTGTTTTTGAGAAGAGAAAAGTATAAAGAAAATACCGATCGGAAATGTCATATATCCAAGGAATCTTTTAATTAACTGTTTAAGGGTCGGACGGTTAAAGTCGTTTGCATCTACTATTTTCATACGCATAAATATTTTGCCAATGGTTGCTCCTTTATAATACCAAAAACCTATAAAATATGAACCTATCACTGTTAAATTAATTAGTAAAATTGAAACATTAAATAAAATGTATTTATTAAAATTTCCTGCTTTAAGATATTCATAAAATTCTTGACTCATAACAGATTTAAGCACCTCGCTTTGATTATGCAAGTCAATATTATAGCTCTGGAAATAATCACGGTAGAAAAAAACCATTAGATAAAAGAAACAAAATTGTAAAATTGGGATTGCTATGAAAGCAAATAACGATAAATCAAGTGCCGTAGAAAAAATACGTGCTATAAAATCTGGGTATATAATTTGTTTTTTCATTGCTGATTACTATTTTTTGATGTTTAATTATAAATAATTTAAAAACATTACAGTATTTATGGAACAATTTGAAGCATTTAGTTTATTATTTGTTGATAGTTTTGTCTCAAACTTATTCATCGGTTTTCAGCGTGAATTAATTTTTCATTCTATGAAAATGTTTGGTAACTATAGTTACCCTATAATGTTTATAGTAGCTACTTGTGCTTCTCTTGGTGGTAATATAGTTAATTATATTTTTGGTAAATGTGCTTTAAATATTTTCTACTCTTCTAAAAATGAACAAAATATCTTAAGGCATAAAAATTTAGCACAACTTTTTTATAAATATGAGATATTTATACTTCTTCTGATGGCGTTTCCTTTTTGGGGAAGCTTTATTTCCTTATTTTCTGGTTTTTTTAAAACAAAATTTTCAAAATTTTTGGGGCTTGGTTGTTTAGCAAAAGCCTGCTATTATATTGCAGAACTATATATATTATAAAATAGCCATGAAAAAATTAACTTCAGAAAATTCTCATAGACAGCAAAAAGTAGCAAGTATAATAAATGAAGCATTAATTGAGATTTTACATCGTGGTAAAATGCTTGATCCTAGACTTTACGATTGTCCTCTTACGATAACAAAAATTATAGTTACTGCCGATTTAAAAATAGCCAATTGCTATTTTCTACCTTTTAACACTAAACTAACGCCTCAAGAAATTACCGAAAGCCTAAATAATTCCAAAAATGCTATCAGAAATTTTGTAACAGGCAAGATAAATATGAAATACTCACCCGATATAAGATTTCATTACGATCACGGATTTGACAATGCCTTAAAGGTAGAGCAACTACTAAAGGATACTAATAATATATAATTGTTAAAAATGGGATATATTTTAGATAGGCACAGGTGCTAGGGGATAAACTCAATCATTGAAAACAATAATTATCCACTGCATTAAGTAAAAATACTTAGTGCAGCAGTCCCCTAGCATAAAGTATGCACTAAAGGCTTAATAAGCTGTTTTGCAATAATGGAGTTTAAACATCATTCACGTTTTACATACTATCAACAGTAATTAAAATAATCAAGTGCTTTTAGTTACTTTTTAGTATTTTTTTAAACTATAAGTATACCCATATTATTTCTTAATGTTTTTACATTTTTAGTATAAAAATCTATTAATTTTTATAAAAAATAAAGCCTTATTTCCATAAATAACTTTCAAAGATTGTTTTTTTGTATTAAAATGAAAAGATAATCTTTTAGAGTAAGTAGAATGTCTCCTCAAATAATCGAGCTATTAATTTTTGCTGGTATTGCTTTTTTTATTATTAATAAGCTAATTACGACGCTTGGTGCTACTTCGGATGATGATCCAGCAAAACAAAAATCTTATTTTGGTGAACCAGTTATTAAAGATGTAACAAACAGTTCTAATAAATCATATGAAGAAGAAAAAGATCTACCAACCGCACAAGATATTAAAACTTTTAAAAATTTGATAGTAGAACAGAATATAACGGCAGTTGTAGATGGTATGGAAACAGTGCATAAACGTCTTAATACATTTCAACCTATTAAATTTATAAACAACGCTAAAATCGCTTTCCAAATGATTATAGAAGCTGCTTATAAAAACCAAACAGAAGAACTTGCTGAATTAGTTGATAAAAGATTTTTAGAAGAATTTGAAAAAATATCTGCTTCTTATGGTAATTTTTTCGACTCAACGGCTTTAAACGCTAAATATTCTGAAATTTATACATTTGGCAACAACATATTTATTAAATTACTATTCCAAGGTAAAAACGTAGTTGACAAAATAGAGGAACTAAAAGAAGAATGGACATTTACCCGTAATGCTAATACCAAGGAAGTAGATTGGTTTTTAAGCAATATTGAAAAAGTGTAGTTTTTGCCGTCATTGCGAGGAGATGCAACGCATCGACGTGGCAATCTCAGGAGTCCTGCTTCATAAGATTGCCATGCTCATTTCATTCGCTCGCAATGACGATTTGGTATCCACGCAACATATAAATAACAATAATAAACTATTAGTAATGAACAAATTATTCTATATTATAGGCACTATACTAATAATAGGTGTCTTTTTTATGTTTCAAAATAAATCTACAATAATAGGTGATGATAACCAAATAATCCCTCGTAAAGTTCTGTTCGGTAATCCTGACAAGGCAAGAGTGTCATTAACCCATGACGGTAAATATATCTTATATATTGCACCAAAAGACGGCGTGCTAAATATTTGGTTAGCCCCAAGTGATGATATTAGTAAGGCAGAGGCAATAACGCATGATAAAGGTCGTGGTATATGGTCTTATGCTAAAGCTTATAACAATAAAAATATTTTATACACTCAAGATTTTAACGGCGATGAAAATGACCGAATTTATAGTTATAATATAGAAACAAAAGAGACAAAGTTACTTACTCCGGAAAAGGGAGTAAAGGCTGGGCTAGTTGGACTAAGCTACAAAAAGCCAAATGAAATATTAATAGATTCAAATGAGCGTAATCCTGAATATTTTGATATTTATAAATTAAATCTAGATACTTTAGAAAAAGAACTGATTTATCAAAATGATAAATTTACCAATTTTGTAACAGATGAAAATTTAAATTTAAGATTTGGTAGTTTATTAGATAAAGATGGTGCTGTTGAATATTACGAATTAAAAGACGGCAAGCCTCAGCTATTTACCAAAATATCAATGGAAGATTCGTTTAATACCGCTATACTTGGTTTTGATACTAGTGGTGAAACTTTATATATGCTAGAGGGGCGTGATCGTAATACTTCAGCCCTTAAAGCTATAAATTTAGCTACCAATAGTTCAGAAATATTAGCAGAAGATTCAAAAGCTGATATTGGTTTATTTGCTGTACATCCTACCAAACAAACACCGCAAGCAGTATCAATAAATTACGATATGGTATCATACAAAATATTAGATAAAGATATTGAAGATGATATCAAATATTTGCAAAATCTTGATCGTGGTGATTTGATTATTAATAGTCGAACACTTGATGATAAAACTTGGATCATAGCTTATAATAGTGATAATTCACCAGTGAAATATTATAAATATGATCGCACTAATAAAAAAGCTGAGTTTTTATTTACTAACCGTAAAGAATTAGAGCAATATAAACTTGCTAAAATGATACCGGTAATTATTAAGTCACGTGATGGTTTTGATTTGGTTAGTTATATTACTTTCCCAAATGATATGAAACTTGATGAAAATAATATTCCTGATAAAAAAGTTCCGCTAATAATTAATGTTCACGGTGGTCCATGGGCACGTGATAGTTGGGGGTACGATCCGGAGCATCAATGGCTTGCTAATCGTGGCTATGCAGTTTTAAGTATTAATTATCGTGGTTCTACTGGCTTTGGTAAAGATTTTCTTAATGCTGGAAATTTAGAATATGCCGGTAAAATGCATACTGATTTAATTGATGGTGTAAATTGGGCTATTAATAATAATATAGCAGAAGCTGATAAAATAGGGATTATGGGTGGAAGTTACGGCGGTTATGCAACGCTAGTTGGTCTTACTATGACACCTGATGTGTTTGCTTGCGGAGTTGATGTTGTTGGTATGTCTAATTTATTAACTCATGTACAAACTAAAGCCCCATATTTGACTCCATTATTAAGTATATATAAAACACGTATAGGTCCTTGGGATACTGAAGAGGAAAAAGAGTTTTTAAGACAAAGATCACCGATTAATTTTGTTGATAATATCAAAAAGCCTTTATTCATAGCCCAAGGAGCTCATGATGTGAGAGTCGTGCAAGCAGAATCCGATCAAATCGTAAATGCTATGAAAGCAAAGCACATACCGGTAGTTTATGCACTCTATAAAGATGAAGGCCACAGCTTTGCAAAACCTGGTAATAGAATATCATATTACGCTCTTGCCGAACAATTTTTAGCTAAAATCTTAAAAGGACGTGCTGAAGAAATTGGCGATGATCTAAAAAATGCTAATTTAATTTTGAATGATCAAGAGAATCTAAACGGAGCGGAAGCAGAGAAGATAATAGGTAAGGCAGTTGGAGAGTAATACGGCTACATCATTGCGAGGAAAAACTGTAAGTTTTGACGAAGCAATCTCAGGAGTTTTGCTTCACAAGATTGCCACGTCGCTTCGCTCCTCGCAATGACTCTCCCCAAGCCATGCAATGACCTTATAACATAAATAGAGTACCATTATGCTACTTACGAATACTGAAAATTCTTATGGGTTGATTGCTAAACTTTTTCACTGGATTATGAGTATTATGGTTATATTAATGCTTATTGCTGGTTTTTTAATGGATGATTACATAGAGCCGCCTTTAAAATGGCAAATATTTGGCTTACATGAAGCAACCGGAGTGCTAATTTTAACTCTAGTTATATTAAGGCTTTTATGGAGATTTTATAATACTACTGTCTTACTACCTGCTGATTTACCAAACTGGCAAAAGAAAGTTGCCACCATTAACATAAATCTCTTATATCTTTTAATGATATTAATGCCGATAAGCGGCTTTCTTATGACCATTTTGTCAAATCATCATATAGATTTTTACGGCTTGTTTACTATACAATCTTTTACCCAAGATTTACAATTCGCCAAAATCTGCAAAAAAATCCACCAAAAAGCAGCTTTATTATTTACTGCTCTGATTATTCTTCATATACTAGCTGCGTTTTATCATCATTTTATTAGAAAGGATAATGTACTTAAGAGGATGTGGAATAGTTAATTTAATCATAAATTTATTGACATATATACAAAACTATGTTTTATATAAGTAAGATTACATAACTTACTATATTAGTATTATGAGCAAAAGTGCTAGAGTAATAGTTTCTTCAAAAGGGCAAGTAGTTATACCTAAATATATAAGAAATAAGCTTGGTTTGCATTCAGGTTCTGAAGTAATTATTAATTACAAGAAAAACGAAACATTAGAATTGCTTCCTATAAAAAAGGATATTTTTAGTTTTTTTGGTAAAGGTAAACACAAAGCTAAAAATGGTCCAACTGACGTAGATGAAGCTATTAGTATTGCGGTTATCGAAAATGATAGGGATTGACACTAATATTTTAACTCGTACTTTCCTTGAAGATGATGAAGTACAGGCTAAGACTGCTCAAAATTTTCTGAAAAATCATGTTAATCATAAAATCTTTATTTCCTCATATGCAATACTTGAATTTGCATGGGTGTTAAAAGTAAAAAAGTTTACACGCCAAGAAATTTATGATGCAATTATAAATCTTATTGATAATTCTGGTTTTATTATCGGACATCAAGATATAATAATATCGGCAGCTGAAAAATATATAAAAGGTAAAGCAGATTTTGCTGATTATATGATTATTTCCGAAGGAGAGACAAATAGCGTTAATAACTTTGTTAGTTTTGATAAAGAGATAGTACAAGAAATTAAAAGTGCATCTTATCCTTAAGTAGAAATTTAAATTAATAACAATAATAAAATAAATTATTTATGAATATTCACGAATATCAAGCAAAAGAGATTTTAAGAAAATACGGTGTGCCTACTTCAACTGGGGTAGTGATTACGAAAACCGAAAGTATTAATGCAGCGATTGATGAGCTAAATACAAAGGTTTATGTAGTTAAGGCACAAATACATGCTGGTGGTAGAGGTAAAGCCGGCGGTGTTAAGGTTGTTAAGAGTAAAGAGGAAGCAAAAAAAGTTGCTCATGATATGTTCGGTATTAATTTAGTCACACACCAAACAGGACCACAAGGTCAGAAAGTAAATCGTCTTTATATTGAATCAGGTTGTGATATTTTAAAGGAATATTATTTTAGTGTCATATTTGATAGATCAGCTAGCTGCATTACCTTTATAGCTTCTACGGAAGGCGGTGTTGATATTGAAGAAGTTGCAGAAAAAACTCCTGAAAAAATCATCAAATTTTCAGTTGATCCAGCTACCGGCTTGCAAAATTTCCATGCTCAAGGAATAGCATATGAATTAGGTTTTAAAGACCATCAAGTAAAGCAAATGAAAGAAATAGTAAAAGCAACTTACAAAGCTTTTATTGAAACAGATGCAGCACAAATTGAGATTAATCCGTTAATTGTGAATAAAGAGGGCAATTTATTAGCGTTAGATGCAAAATTTACCTTTGATGATAATGGTCTATTTAAGCATCCTGAAATTATGGCACTGCGTGATCAAGATGAAGAAGATCCGCTAGAAACAAGAGCAGCTGATGCTGGTCTTAGCTATGTGAAAATGGATGGCAGTATCGGCTGTATGGTAAATGGTGCAGGGCTTGCTATGGCAACAATGGATATTATTAAGCTTTATGGTGCAACACCTGCAAACTTCTTGGACGTTGGCGGCGGAGCTGATCGTGAACGTGTGAAAGAGGCCTTAAAAATAATTTTATCTGATAAAGAAGTAAAAGGTATTTTAGTTAATATTTTCGGTGGTATCATGCGTTGCGATATTATAGCAGAAGGAATTATCGCAGCCGCAAAAGATATAGGTATAAAAGTGCCGCTAGTAGTCCGCTTAGCTGGTACAAATGTTGAAAAAGGTAAAGAGATTTTATCTAATTCAGGTTTAGAAATAATACCGGCTCATGATTTGGCTGATGCGGCTAGTAAGATAGTTGAGGCTATCAGGTAATAATGTCATCCCGTGGCTTGTCCACGGGATCCAGTAATAAAAAATACAAAAAGGTCAATTTTTGCGGTCATTGCGAGCGACTAAAAGGAACGTGGCAATCTCAGGAGTTATTTTCTGTTTCATAAGATTGCCACGTCGCTTCGCTCCTCGCAATGACGATTGTACAAAAATAAATTTAAAAATAATAAGTAGTTATCAAAGATGGCAATATTAGTTAATAAAAAAACCAAAGTAATCTGTCAGGGTTTTACGGGTTCACAAGGTACTTTCCACTCCGAGCAAGCAATAGCTTATGGTACTAAAATGGTCGGTGGGGTGACACCAGGTAAAGGCGGTAAAACTCACCTAGACTTACCAATATATAACACTGTGCATGAAGCAAAAGCCAAAACCGGCGCTAATGCTAGCGTTATTTATGTACCACCTCCCTTTGCAGCCGATTCAATATTAGAAGCAATTGATGCTGGAATTGAAATAGTCGTATGTATTACGGAAGGAATTCCAGTGCTTGATATGGTCAGAGTAAAACGTGCTTTAGTCGGTTCTAAAACAAGATTAATCGGTCCTAACTGCCCAGGCATTATAACACCTGATGAATGTAAAATAGGTATCATGCCAGGACATATTCATAGAAAAGGTTCTATAGGTATTGTTTCAAGATCAGGTACTTTAACTTATGAAGCAGTAGCACAAACAACAGCTGTAGGGCTTGGTCAATCTACATGTGTCGGTATTGGGGGCGATCCCGTTAATGGCACTAATTTTGTAGATTGCATTGATATGTTTTTACAAGATGACGAAACAAAAGCAATTATTATGATTGGTGAAATTGGTGGTGACGCAGAAGAAAATGCAGCTGATTTTATCAAGCATTCAAAAATCAAAAAACCTATAGTAAGCTTTATAGCAGGTATTACTGCCCCTCCAGGTAAAAGAATGGGACATGCTGGTGCTATTATTGCTGGCGGAAAAGGTAGTGCTGAAGATAAGCTCGAAGCTCTACAAAGTGCCGGCGTAACTATTACAAGATCACCTGCGGATATCGGCAAAACTATGCTGGATTTACTGAATGGTTAGGCGTTATCGTCAGCTCTTATGTCATTCCTAGCTGCGGCAGGAATCCAGTAACTTTAGTGTCGCCTCGTAGGGGTATTGTTGCGTGGATCGAAAAACGTCCTAAGGTAGTCATCCCGTGGCTTGACCACGGGATCCAGCATAAATCGAGATAAATCGAGCTTTTTATTTGTATTTTTTCTGGATCTAGTTCCCAAGCCACGGTATGACACCGAGAGCGTTTTTCGATCCATGCAATAACTCCGCCACGGGATGACAGATATTAGCCCCCTCCAAATAAAAAAATAAAAATCATGAACAGGTTTAAAAATATTGCGGTATATGGAGGGGGGAGTTTCGGCACAAGCCTTGCAGCCATTGCAGCTAGGGTTTGCGAGGATGTTACCTTATTTTTGCGTAATGAAGAAATAGCAAAGGAAATAATAGATAAGAAAACTAACACGAAATATTTAGGTAATATCAAACTACTTTCTAATCTACAAGCTACCACTAATCTAGATAAAATTAAAGATTTTGAGCTAATTATTATTGCAGTGCCGTCTTACGCTTTTGATGAGGCAATAAAATTATTAAAAACTCATATCTCAAACGATAATATTCTTTTAATTACCACAAAAGGTTTTGCACGTAATCCTACTGAATTGTTTTCTGATAGGCTTAAAACTTTATTACCAAATAACCCTATAGCATTTTTATCTGGTCCGAATTTAGCAAAAGAGCTAGCAAAGGGGTTACTTGCTTCTGTAACTATTGCAAGCTTAGATATAGATTTGGCAAATAAAATATCTTATAATCTATCTTCAGAAGCTTTCATTACTAGTACTACTAATGACGTTATAACATTACAAGTAGCAGGAGCTTTAAAAAATATTTTTGCCATTAAAAGCGGGATTGATATGGCAAAAGAGCAGGGCGAAAATGCAAGAGCAACCCTAATCGTATCTGCCTTAAAAGAAATAGCGATATTGTCCAAAGCTTTAGGTGGCTTGAAAAATGATGTAAATATTTTGCTAGAAGCTGGTGTAGTTGGTGATTTAGTGCTAACTTGCTACTCGATGGACTCACGTAATACAAAATTTGGTTATGAGTTTGGCATAAGTAAAGACAAACAGAAATTTTTACAAGAATATACAGAGCTAGTAGAGGGAAGAGAGGCGATAAAGTTCGTTTTGGAGTTGATAGAGAGATATGGTTTGGATATGCCGATTGTCTCTTCTTTAAGTAATGTCATTAAGTAGGTTTTCTGTGTAAAGATTATTAGATTTCATGGCGGGATCACGGAGGACATTGTTGCGTGGATCATTCTCCCCCTGTCATCCCGTGATTTATTCACGGGATCCAGTTAAAAATACTAATAAAATTAGTATTTTTTATTATTTTCTGGATACCGAGGATATTGATATTTCTAGTTGTTTTTCTGGATCCCGTGGTCAAGCCACGGGATGACAGAGCAGGCTTCGCCCATCCTCACAATGACGAAAAGTTGCCACACGCACCATCCCCGCCGTATCCCAACATCTTATATCTACTGTGGCTTGAATACTACTTATAAATACCCCATTAAAAAACTTCTTCAATTTTCTCTTTATTAATTGGTCTATATATTATTTAATTAAATTAGTTACTAATTATTAAGGGTTTTGTATGAAGAAGCAACACATAATAAATAAGACGTTTTTAGACGCAATCTTAGCCAAAAAATTAGGTACTTCCTATACCCCTCCGAAAGAAATTAACGACCCTGATTTTGATGAAGCAGCCAAACATTTTATTAATTTGCTAGTTAGAGCGGATGGTTTCAAGCCTGTCAAAACAGCAGTAGTTCGTCCTATTGACAAAGAGTCATTACTTGGGGCAGTTAGAGCGGCACAATTTGGTGTAATAACGCCTGTTTTGATTGGACCGCAGCATAAAATTGAGGCAGTGGCAAAAGTTAATAATGTCGACCTTGCTAATTATCAGGTTATTAATGTTGAGCATAGTCACGATGCAGCAAAAAAAGCTGTAGAGCTTGCAAAGAAAAGAGAAGTTGCTGCCATTATGAAAGGATCGCTACATACTGACGAGCTTATGTCAGCGGTAGTTCATAAAGAAAACGGCTTACGTACCGAACGCCGAATAAGCCATGCTTTCTTAATGGCAGTGGCAACTTTCCCTAAACCTTTTATCATTACCGATGCTGCTATTAATATCCGCCCTACCTTAGAGGACAAGCGTGATATAGTGCAGAATGCTATAGATTTAATGCATATCCTAAAAGAAGATAAGCAGGTTAGAGTTGCAGTATTATCGGCTGTTGAGACTGTTACTTCCGCAATCCCCACTACTCTTGATGCAGCTAGCCTATCTAAGATGGCAGATCGTGGACAAATCACCAATGCTATAGTGGATGGTCCTCTTGCTTTTGACAATGCTATATCTTTATTTGCAGCAGAGGCGAAAGGTATTAGCTCATCTGTTTCAGGGAATGCTGATATATTAGTGGTGCCGGATCTTGAGTCGTGTAATATGCTTGCAAAGCAGCTTAAATATTTAGGTCAAGCAGTTATGGCTGGTATCGTACTTGGAGCTAAAGTGCCGATTATTTTAACCAGCAGATCCGACCCTATGGATATGCGTGTGATTTCTTGTGTACTTGCTTCGTTTATTTATAACCATTCTAAAGCTAAGTTGCATGTACAAATGAAAGGTAGTTAGCATGAAAGATGTTATTTTAATAGCTAATGCCGGTTCGTCTAGTCTAAAAATTTCCGTTTTTGAAACTAAAGATACGAAAATAAAAGATAAAATTTATAATATTTTTTTAGAAAAAAATGATACTAAAATAGTATTTCATATAAATAAGAAGCAGGAATCTATTACTGAAATTAATGGCGATGCTATTTCAGCGATGATTGAGCTTTTTGAAAGTTGGTGGAGAAATCAGAAAGATTTACATTTGATTGCTACCGGTCATAGAATTGTCCATGGAGGAAAAAATTTCAATAAACCCGTTCTTATTGATCATAAAATTAGTGAAGATTTAAAAGCGTTAATCCCTTTAAGCCCTTTGCATCAACCATATAATTTAAAAGTATTAGATTTATTCCTCCAAAAATACAAAGCAGTCCATCATATAGCTTGTTTTGATACATCATTTCACTTTACCAACCCACCAATCGCAAAAGCTTTCGGCTTACCAAAAAAATATTATGATAAAGGGGTTATTCGTTATGGCTTCCACGGCTTATCATATAAATATGTTAGCAGCCATTTTAAAGAAATGACCCAAAAAGATTTACCTGAAAAAACTATCATAGCTCATTTAGGAAGCGGTAGTAGTTTATGTGCAATCAAAAATGGTATAAGTCTAGCTAGTTCTATGGGTTTTAGCGTACTTGATGGAGTGATGATGGGAACTAGAACAGGTAGCCTTGATCCTGGAGTTGTGCTATATCTTTTGGATCATGAAAAAATGACCACCGCAGAAATAACCGATTTACTATATAAAAAATCTGGATTGCTCGGCATATCGGGCGAAAGTTCCGATATGCGTACTTTGCTTGCAAGTAATAATCCTGATGCTAAGTTTGCGGCTGCTCTAGAGGGGCTTGATTGCTTAATCTTTACTGCCGGTGTCGGTCAGAATTCCGCTATAATACGTGACATGATTAGCGATAAACTTTTATGGCTCGGTATTAAAATAGATGATGCAAAAAATCAAAAAAACGAGTATATAATAAGTACAGAAAACAGTAAGGTTAAAGTTTTCGCCTTACCTACAAATGAAGAATTGATCATCGCAGAAGAAGTAATGAGATTTTTATAGTACATTATATAAATTTTTTAACTTTTTTGTAATATATCATAACTATTAACTTTCTTTAAAATCTAAGATATGCAACTATAGGTATATTTCAACTTATATTTTTGGAGGAAGTTATGGTAGAAAAATTTGATGCAAAAAAAGCCGGAAAAATAATAAAAAATATTAAAAATGAAAAGGTAAATCCATTTTTTAATAAAACAACAGGTAGTAAAACATACACATCTTCAGAACAAAAATCTACAATACCAAATGCACTTAAGAACAAAGCAAAAAAAGGTTATGAACAAGCATTAAAAATAGAAGCAAAGGCAAAAGACGCTGGTGTTAAACTAGACAAAGATGCAATGAGACGCTTAAATAAAATAAAAGATCGATATACACAAGCTACCAAAAAAGATAATTTTAATAAGCATCAAAGCGATCAAGCTTATGCAAAAAATCAGCAAGCCCATAAGGATTTTGTTAGTGGAAAAACAGCAGCTGCTCAAAAGCAGAGAAGAGACGATTATCGTGGAAGATAAAGCATAATTCATTTGCATTTGTTAGCACTATAGACTAAACTAATTACCAATGTCTATATTACACTCTACTATCTTAACTGTTTTTCCTGAAATGTTTCCTGGTACTTTAGGGCATTCTTTGGCTGGGCAAGCTCTGCAAAAAAATATTTGGTCGTATGACGTTATCAATATCCGTGATTTCGGTTTAACCAAGCATAAAAATGTTGATGATGAAGCTTATGGCGGCGGCGATGGGCTAATAATGCGTCCTGATGTGCTGGGTGATGCCATAGATCATGCCTTATCTTTAAATCCAGGAGCTAAAATTTATTACCCCTCACCTCGCGGTAAAGTCTTTACACAAGGCTTTGCTAAAAAGATGTTACAGGATACAAATATTATATTCTTGTGTGGACGTTACGAAGGGATTGACGAACGTGTAATTGAAGAGTATAATATAACCGAAATTAGTGTAGGCGACTACATTTTATCCGGCGGGGAAATACCCACTCTCACCATTCTTGATTGCTTAATTAGGCTACTGCCTGGGGTTTTAATGAACCAGAATACCCTTTCTTCTGAGTCTTTTGAGAAAGATGGAGAATTTGAGGGAGGGCTTGAATGCGGCTTATATACAAGACCTGAAGTTTGGCGTAACCGAAAAGTACCGAGTGTTTTATTATCCGGTAATCATAAATTGATTAATGAATGGAAAAAAGAACAGTCGCTTATGATTACAAAATTACGTCGTCCGGAATTATTAAAAGATTTAAGAGACAAGGAAAGGAGTTAACAAATGAATATTATTGATCGCTTTGAACAGGAAAACATTTCAAAGCTTATTGAAAATAAAAAAATTCCTGATTTTAAAGCTGGTGATACAGTTAAAGTTACCGTAAAAATAGTTGATAGATCAGTTGAGAAAGATGGTAAAGAAAAGCTGACTGAAAGATTCCAAGCTTATGAAGGTGTGGTTATTGCTAAAAGAAATCGTGGCATTACCTCTTCGTTTTTAGTGCGTAAAATTAGCCATGGTGAAGGTGTTGAGAGACGCTTCATGACTTATTCACCAGTAGTACATGCTATTGATGTAGTAAAATATGGTGTAGTTCGTCGTGCTAAACTTTACTATTTAAGAGAAAGAAGCGGTAAATCGGCAAGAATCAAAGAAAGACATATGCATATTGCTAAAAAGCCTAAAGCTAAAGTAGCTGAGGCTGTTTAATCTTAATAGTCATTCCTGCCTGAGGCTTTATTGATGACTTAGAGGTCATTCCCGTGAAGGCTTTGCCCGCGTGGATCATTTTCCCTTGTAATCCCGTGATTTATGAACTAGAGCTAGTTAAAAATACTAATAAAATTAGTATTTCTTATTATTTTCTGGATCTAGTTCCCAAGCAACTAGATGACACCGATCATGTTTTTCGATCTACGCAACAATGCTTTCCCGCGGAAGCGAGAATCCAGTATAAAGCGAGATACCTAAGCTTTTAATTTTAAAAACTTGCTGCTTTTATGTTTATTTTTCTGGATTCCCGCTTCTAGCTAAGAATGACATATAAGGTCACCTACCCCTGAATAAAATATAACATTTTTTTAATAACTGTCCGGTACTATTAACAACAACACGCCGTGGCTTGGGGTCTAGTTCCAGCTAAAAAATGCTAATTTATAGCATTTTTTATTATTTTTTCTGGATTGCCAAGCTCTCTTCAACCGCATAACCCATGATGTGTTTTTTTAAATTGTACGGTACTAATTATTAATCAAGAATTTTGCAATAAAATTGCTTGATTACCTTTGTCTGTTCTTTGATGTTTTTGTTCTATTATTAGGGGTGTTAGACGGTTGCAAATTGCCAAGTCTATTGATAGCTTGGCTATGCTGTTGTACTTTTTTTGCTCCGGCAGCTGCTATTGATCTAGTAACTTTAGCAGTTTCTAAGAAGATTTGTTGTGGAGTTTGTAACTGATCAATTTGACTATAATGATTTTTAAGAAATTCTTTTTTTACCTTTTCATCAACACCCTTTAAATCAACATATGATTTATATAATTCTTTCAATTGTGCTTTAGATTCTGCCATTTGCTTATCAGAGGATTTTTTAGAAAGCGATTTGATAGAATCGGTAAAAATATTACCTATCTTTTTAAGAGTATTAATAGCGGGTGTTGTTATTTTCTTTATTCCATCATAAATTTTACTTAAAGTATTAGCAATAATGTCTAATAATTTTGGTTCTTGTTCTTTAGATATATCAGGTGTATTTGCTATTATATCTCTCATATCGTATAGTTTAGTAGTAAAATCCATTAAAGGTATTTTTGCTTCCTTTTCATTTATTTGTTTAACTGCTTTACTAGCCATTTTAGCTTGCGTATCTAAACTATCAGCAATAATTGATTTAGTCTGACGAAAAGTTAAATTTTTTGGTTTATTTATTACAGGCTTCTTAGGTCTGTCTTCTTTTAATCTTTTCAGCCTATCACCCAATTCTTGATTAGGTCTATCATTAAGCTCTTTACTTTTCTTCTCTAATTTAATTTCAGATTCTATTTGCTCTATTAACTTCTCTGCTTCACTGCTAGGCTTTTTGGATGGCACGTAAGGCTTATCTTGCAACTTAGCAAGTCTTGCTTCTAATTCTTCCAATGATGGAATATTATCTCTATCTTGTAATTTTCTTAATCTTGATTCTAGATCTGATATATCAAATGAAGCCATAAATTACCTAATAAATTTTAATGTCTCTGACATACTAGCATATTATATATAATGTAGTCAATTCCTATACATATAAAATTATTAGTAGAACTCAATATAATTTTTGGTATTAAGGGTATATGTCAGATTTTAATGATGATCAATGTTGCTACCAGCTATTTTAACACTACTATCTTCGATTGGGTTATTAGTTTTACCTAATAACTCAAAATTACTCCCCTCTAGACTATCCGCTATTCTTGCTAGTTTGAAGAAATTATTATTTACAAAATTATCTGCTCTTGTAATAAGCTCGTTAAAAGTAAATTTTTCGTTTGTTAAAAATATTTCTAAAGCATATTTAGTCATAATATATTAGGTAGACGAAGCTCAATTTGGAAAAGAGCAAGGCGTCTTGAAGCTGATAACCGCAGCGTATTTAACATACGTGAGGATTATCAGCAAAAGACAACGACGCCAATTTTTCAAATTCAGCAAGTATACTTATCCAGCACGTCAGACATGATTTTGTGGGCGATGGGAGCAGCAGCTTTACTTCCGCCACCTCCATGATCGACAAAAACAGTAATGGAGTAGCGAGGGTTATGATAAGGAGCAAAGCCTATAAATAAAGCATGATTACGTCGCTCCCAAGCAATCGAATCACGGCTAAGATCATCGTTAGCATTTGCTTTTCCTTGCACTTGAGAAGTGCCTGTTTTACCGGCAAGTTGTCTATCTTCCCCGAGTATCCTATTATAATAAGCAGTACCACCCGCAACATTCACTGCATTATACAAGCTTTCCTGCACTATTTTAATATTTTCAGGGTTAATATCAATATTATGATATTCTAGATCATTTTTCGCTATTCTTGGTGTATATAATTTACCCGTACTTGCAATAGCTGTAATAAACCTTGCAAGCTGGATGGGGGTAACACCTAAATAACCTTGTCCGATTGCTAAATTAAAAGTATCACCTATTGACCAAGGAAGCTTTAGTTTTTTCTTTTTCCATTCCTTTGATGGTACGAAGCCTGAACTTTCAGGGGCTAAATCAATACCGGTTTTTGAGCCTAGTCCAAATTTTCTAGCAACCTCAAGAATTTTGTCAGGTCCTACTATCCTAGAGATCTCATACATGTAAGTATTACAGGAATGCTTAAGGGCAGATGACATATCAAGAGTGCCGTGACCAGTATGTTTCCAGCATCTAAAGCTATTAGTACCAAGTACAGAAGTACCGCTGCAAAAAAAAGTCTTGTTTGGCTTAATGCCCGCTTCTAATGCTGCAAGTATGGTAATTATTTTAAAAACAGAACCAGGCGGATAAGAATTCTGCACTACTTTATTGATTAGAGGCTTATAAGGATCGTTAGTTAGACTTTGCCAATAACTCTCGGATAATTTGCTAAAATTATTTGATTCAAACGCAGGTGAGGAAGTACAAATTAATACATTGCCGTTTTCAGTATCCATAACTATTGCAGAAGAGCCTTGTGGATTTAGGTATTCTTGTATTTTTTGTTGAAGATTTACATCGATATTTAAATGAATATCATTGCCTGATTTACTAGAAACGCCAGAAATCTCTCTTATTTGTTTACCATAAGCATTAACTTCAACTTTTTTATAACCGAACTCCCCTCGCAATTTATCATCATAATATTTTTCGATCCCAGATTTACCTATATTAAAATCACTTAAATTATATACGTTCAATCCTTGTTTTTCTTGTTCATTTATCTGCCCAAGATAACCGATTAGGTGAGAAGTCACATTTGAAAAAGGATAGGATCTTAAATATCCTATATCGATAAATATATTAGTTAATTTATGTTTCTGCTCTTCAATTAAAGATACTTGTTGCCAATCAAGTTGATCGAGTATCATCAAAGGCACGTGACGGCTAGATTTCTTAATTTTTTGCTGGATATAATTATATTTTTCTTCGGATAAGTTTAAAACTTTACTAACTATTTCTAGCTCATCTTTATAATTATTATTAACGCTTCGATCTATTAATAGCTGATAGCATGGCTTATTAGTGGCTAGAATATTATTTTCCAAATCGTAAATTCTACCTCTGCTGGGCGGTAGCACAACAAAATTAATACGGTTTTTATCTGATAACGTCTTATATTCCTCGCTTTTGATAAGTTGCAGATAAAACATCCGCATTCCAAGTAAAGATAAAAGCCCAAGTTTACTTGCTCCAATTATAAAAGCACGACGTGAGATTAGCTCATTATGTAATATTTTTTTGTTTAGCATGCTTTTTAAAATAACTTAGAGGAGAGTCAAATATAAGACGAATTAAATTATAAGAAAATATAGTTGTTAAATATTGAAATAAAATTGCTAAATATCCATCTATTTCTAACTTTTTCATTGTTACAAGTAAATATTTAAAGTTCAAGATAAATAAACAGTAAACACAAAATACGATGAAATTTACTAAATAATTTTTTACCGCAAAAAATTTTGAAGATAATTTCAAAATTATATAGGCTGATAAAAAAACTAAGGAATTTGTCCCAATAGGCATAGAATTTATTTGATCAAGCAGTAATCCTATCAAAAATATTCCGAGCATATTTAAGGAATATAAAGTCATAAAATAATAAATAAATATGATTTCTATTGCAGGAAAAATTCTGCTCTTAATACCAATTTTGTAAGCAAATTCAGGAAATAATATTATAAAAAAACATAATAACGCAAACAGCAATCTAAATACTATTTGTACAGTGTTGTTTATTATTTCTTGTTTTATTTTAAACATGTTAATAAATTTAATTTTGTAACTTCCAATCCGTTATTGCGAAATAGTATTGTTGCGTAGACCCAAAAACATCCTCGATGTCATCCTGCATAAAGGTTACGTAAATCGTTGACAAGAATTTAAGAAAGCAAAAAGGAGTTTGTCCATCTAAAGATTGATGATTACGTATTTCATTATAATAAATTAAATACTAAAATAAGTCATCCTTTATTGTTTGCCAAAACCTTGCCATTTTTTCATTAGTTTAAGGTTTATATGATCTTGTATAACTGTGCGTCTAATAATATCCTCTCAAATGGATGGTTCTTAGGGAACGTAAATTCCGCTCCATTATCACTTAGTATTCTTGTAAATTCTATATTATAATTCTTTTTTATTACATTAAATATTTTCATATTTGCAAACATTATACTCAAGCTCTTTATATTTTCTACTACTTCTGGCATTGCCAGCGTGGATCATTCTCCCACCTGTCATCCCGTGGCTTGCTAACTAGATCCAGTAATATTTAATGTTATCTCATGATTTATTTATGGATGATCCAGAAAAACAACTAGAAATATCAATATACTCGGTATCCAGAAAATAATAAAAAATACTAATTTTATTAGTATTTTTAACTGGATCCCGTGGTCAAGCCAATAGTACCGGACAGTTTTATTATTATAAGGATATTAAATGTCTTCCAAATCGTCATTGCGAGGAGCGAAGCTTTGTTGCAATCTCAGGAAATAATGATGAGATTGCTTCGTCAAAACTTATAGTTTTTCCTCGCAATGACTGGGCTTTTTTAATAACTGTCCGGTACTATAGGACAAGCCACGGGATGACTACCTTAGGGCGTTTTTCAATCCACGCTGGCAATGCCGCCACGGCATGACAATTAATGTAAAAGCCACGGGAGGCTTTGTTGCCTGGATACTAAGTCGTCATTGCGAGCGAATGAATGAGCGTGGCAATCTAGAAAAGATAATAAAAATGCTATGCATTTTACTGGATTGCTTCGTCAAAACTTACAGTTTTTCCTCGCAATGACGTGAGTGTATAAAAAAAGAGCCTTTAGGAAACTAAAGACTCTCTTTTCTTGGATTTAGGGATTTAAAGATGTAAAAAATTACATATCAAATCTTAGACCAGCCATTAAGTTACTACCTCTATAGCGTGTTCCACCAAATCTTGCTGACTCACCATTCTTAGTAACAGCTTTAGTTTTTGTTTTACCGTAATCTCTCCAGCTATAAACTAGCTCAGCTTTTACGCCTTGAGCAACTTCAAATGAAGTACCTAAAGATAGTTGATAAGCAAAATTTGTTTTATTTTTAACATTTACTTTACCACTTTTAGTAGCAGCGATAGCAGGATCAGCGTATGCATATGAAATTTTTTCTTTCACCATTGCAGCACCAATACCAGCACCAGCAAAAACTTTAAACATATTTAAATCAACTACATCAACATAACCATTTAATAAGAAGCTTACAATATTAGGTCTGTGTTTTACTGAAACTCTATCACCCTTTTTATCATTTGCTGATTTTTTTAAATGATTACTTGTTACTAAACCAACTGTAAAATCAGTTCTTAGATTATCCATGATATAGTAACCTGCACCGATTTCGCCAGTAAAGCCAGTGTTAGACTTCATTTTTATTCCTGTAGGCTTATCTTTTTGGCTATCAAAAATCACAGCACCAGCATTTACTTTTAGATACCATAGATTTTCCATAGCTGATGCTGGCATTGATGAATTCATAGCTGAATCAGTCATAGGGGCATTCATCACAACTCCTTCGCAAGGATCAGTAGCAGCAAATATTGCAGCTGAAGATAAAATAGCTGTACTTGCAGCTGTTATTAAAAGTAATTTTTTCATATTATTAATATTCCTTAAATTATTTGTTAGTTATTAAAATTAAATTTTAGATAAGATTATTACCTAAATCTAATGAAAAATAGTTCCAAGTAATAGAAAAGTTATTTTAATTACTTGAAACTATTAAATATCGCTTATTATTTGATTATATATCAAATCTTAAACCTGCAGTTAGGTTATGGCTTTGATAACGTGTTCCTTTAACTTGCACATTTTGTCCTGCTGGATTTTTTACAGTCCCGCCTTTTGCCTTACCATCACTTATCCAGCTATAAGCTAACTCTGCTTTAACTCCATCAGAAATTTGTGAAGAAGCACCTAAAGTTAGTTTGTAAGCAAGGTTAGTTGTGTTTTTGCTTGAATAAGAATTAGAAACAGTAACATTATTAATATTTTGAGAATATGAAACTTTTTCTTTCAGCATTGTAGCACCGATACCAGCACCAGCAAAAACATCAAACATCTCAAAATTAGATAGATCTACGTAACCATTAATAAGTAAACGTGTGATATTAGGCTTGTGGCTTGATGAACGATTAGTTCCATTGACATTGCCAGACTTCTTTAATTTACCACTGAATGTAGTACCTAAAGTTAAGTCAGCTCTGAAATTTTCTGCAATATAGTTACCAACACCAATATCACCAGTAAAAGCTGTATTAGATTTTAATTTAAGACCAGTTTGGCTATCCTTTTCTTTATTGAACATTGCCGCACCAGCATCTACTCTTAAATACCAGATATCATTCCCGCAATCAGCGAATGAAAGGGCTGAAGATAAAACTGTTGCACTTGTAGCAGCTATTAAAAGTAATTTTTTCATTTTTAGTACCTCAATAATTTGAATTAATTAATAAAAAGCTATCTTTAGGGCTGGTATAACATACTATTATTAATAGTGCTACATTAATATATAAATTTAATAGATTAAAGCAAAAACTTTAGATAAGTTTGTGACAAAATAGACACAAATAGATAATTAGTCCTTTTATACACCAATATATTTATTAAATTTATCTTTTTCATCTTTGAATTTATCAGCATCTGGTAGTGCGGGCTTTTTCTTAGTAATGACTTGCCATTTCTCATGTTCTATAAAGTGTTTTGCTCGCTCTACCCATTCAATCAATTCTGGTGTTTCAGGTTTTATTGCATCTATTGGGCAGTCAGGCACGCATACCCCGCAATCTATACATTCATCCGGATTGATGACTAACATAAATTCACCCTCATAAAAACAATCTACCGGACATACTTCAACACAATCAGTATATTTACATTTCACGCATTCATCAGTTACAACGTAGGTCATTTTTTTATCGGTTTTTAATTTTGTTGATTAATATAGAGGTTCTTAAAAATAATATTAACAAAAAATATAATATAAAACTTACAAACATTATCATTAAAGGTTTTAGCATTGATGAGTGAATAGTTGGTGAGCCTAATCTTAAAACACTAGCTGGCTGGTGCAGGCTATACCAGAGATTTACCGAAAATTTTATTATTGGTATGTTAATAAGCCCAATAAGGGCAATAATAGAAGCAGGGTTCTGGGCTTTTCTTATATCTTCTGCACTATTAACTATTATAATGTAACTTAAATATAGTAGGAATAATATTAACATTGAAGTAAGCCGAGCATCCCATACCCACCATACTCCCCATATAGGCTTTCCCCATATGCTGCCTGTTACTAAGCTAATTAAGGTGAAAGTAGCCCCGATATAGCTAGCAGCTACCGCAAGCAAATATGACATAGTAGTTTTCCATACTAAATAGCTGAAGCTACAGGCTGCCATAAAGACATAAATAGCGAGTGCCATCCAAGAGGCAGGCACATGAACATACATAATACGTACGAATTCGCCTTGTTGATAGTCAGGCGGGGAAACTACTAGCCCTAAGTAAAGACCAATAGCCGATGTTAGAAAAGTCAATATTGCCAATATAGGAATTACTATTTTTGACAATTTATCAAAATAATGAGGGTTTAGTAATTTAAACATAATGCATTTCTGCTAAAAAGTAATTTATTTGGGTTAACTCCGCCCTTGCCACCCCGCCGTGCGGGTCAAAAGTCGTCATTGCGAGCGACTGTAAGGAGCGTGGCAATCTCGTAAAATAGCACAGGGCTTCATGAGATTGCCGCGTCGAAACTGTGTTTCTCCTCGCAATGACAGAAGACTGATCCACCCAATCAAGCAACTAGATGACACTAAGGCATTTATAGAATATAGCAGAGATTAAAAAAAAGAGGAGTAAAATTCTTAAATTGAAATCAGGAGCTTAATTCATTATTATATTATCATTTATCTTTAATTCTCATACAAAATGACCAAGAAAAATACTTTACTGCTTATAGACGGATACGGATTTGTTTTCAGAGCATATTATGCACAACAGCCTTTAACTTCCCCAAAAGGTGAGCCTGTAGGAGCTCTTTATGGCTTCACCTCAATGCTGCTAAAGCTACTTAACGACTTTAAGCCGAAACATGCAGCAGTAGTGTTTGACAGCGGCGGTAAAAATTTCCGTCATGAAATTTATCCTGAATATAAAGCTAATCGTCCACCACCGCCTGAGGATTTGATCGCACAATTGCCATTAGTGCGTGATGTTGCAAGAAATTTAAACTTCCCAATTTTAGAAAAAAATGGCTTTGAAGCTGATGATATTATAGCAACTTTTGCAGCTAAAACCGCTTCTATTGGAGAAGAAGTAGTGGTCATATCTTCCGATAAAGATCTATTGCAGTTAATGAATGACAATGTAAAAATATATGATCCGCTAAAAGCCAAATATATTACAGAAGATAATGTTGTTGAAAAATTCGGCGTTACTTCTGATAAGTTACGTGAGGTGATGGCTTTAATCGGTGATAAATCTGATAATATCCCTGGTGTGCCGTCAATAGGACCAAAAACCGCAAGCAGCCTTATTACCCGGTTTGGTACAGTTGAGAATATCTTTAATTCCCTAGAGCAAGTTTCAAGCATAAAACAACGTGAGACGCTACAAAACTCAAAGGAAGCTGCTCTAATTTCATGGCAGTTAATTGGGCTGGATTATAATGTTGACATGGATTTCAAGCTAGATGCTTTGGAATGGTCGCCACCTGATCATAATAAATTAACAGAGTTTCTACACGAATATGGCTTTAAATCTTTATATAAAAGAGCAGAGAATTTATTTGACATTAAAATTAGTGAACATAAAGAAGTAATAGAAGAAAAAGCCGTAGAGATAAAAGAAATCAGTAATAAAGCTGAGCTTGAAGCTTTCGCTGAAAAGGCTAAAAAAGCAGGGATATTTGGCATATATTTGTTGCAGAATAAAGGAGCTAATATTGCATTTATTTTATCCCTAAAAAATCAAGCTTATATTATTAAAATCTCAAATGGGACCAATGATCTTTTTTCTTACAATTCTAAGGCTGATAATGAATGGTTTACAGATATTATTTTTAATTTACTAACTGACCAGTCAATAAAGAAAATCACTTATTCACTAAAATCTCTGCTGAAATTTTATGCTAGTAGGGCAGAGCAAATTAAAGCAATTGAAGATTTAGAGCTAATGAATTATGCACTATCCGCAGGTCTGCCGCAAAAGAATTTATTTGAAGCGTTAGAAATAGAAGAGGCAGCAAAAATAGTAGCTAATTTTACCGATCTTTATCAGCAAACTATTTTAGAGCTTAAAAAAGATAACAAGGCTTTTAGAATTTATAAAGAAATCGATTTACCTGTTTGTTTTGTGATAGATAAAATGGAAAAAGCCGGCATAAAGGTGGATGCAAATTATTTGAATCAATTATCTAGTGAATTTGGAACAGAAATATTAAAGCTTGAGGAAGAAATTTTTGCTTTAAGTGGTACGAAGTTTAATATTGGTTCACCAAAACAATTAGGTGAAATTTTATTTGAAAAGATGCAATTACCATTCGGTAAAACTTCTGCTAAAGCAAATTCCTATTCAACAGGGGCTGATATACTCGAAAAGCTTAGCGAGCAAGGTTATCCTATCGCTGATTTATTGCTAAGATGGCGTCAGCTTACCAAGCTAAAAAATACTTATACTGATAGTCTGCCAAAGCAAATAGATAATATAACCCGCCGGATTCATACCACTTTTTTGCAAACTTCCACTACTACAGGACGGCTTAGCTCACAAGAGCCTAATTTGCAAAATGTACCTATTAGGTCGGGGGAGGGGAATAAAATCAGGCAAGCTTTTATTGCAGAGCAAGGCTATAAATTAATATCAGCGGATTACTCGCAAATAGAACTTAGAATATTAAGCCATATCGCAGATATAAAGGCTTTAAAACAAGCATTTATTAATAAAGATGATATACATACTCAAACTGCTTGTCAGATCTTCAATTTACAAAAAGAGGAGTTAACTAGCGAACATAGACGTAAAGCAAAAGCTATAAATTTTGGTATTATTTACGGGATAAGTGCGTTTGGGCTTGCAAAGCAGCTAAATGTTAGTAATAGTGAAGCTGCTGAATATATCAAAAAATATTTTGCTGAATATAAAGGCGTGCAGGAATATATGGAAGCGACTAAAAGCTTTGCTCAAGCAAATGGATATGTTACTGATTTCTTCGGACGTAAATGTTTTGTGCCGCTAATTAATGATAAAAGACTCAAGCAATTTGCCGAGCGTGCCGCTATTAATGCCCCAATTCAAGGGACTAATGCCGATATAATCAAAATAGCGATGACCCTACTTGATAGAGAAATAGAGAAGCGTAAACTTAAAACTAGATTAGTGTTGCAAATTCACGATGAGCTATTATTTGAAGCACCAATAGATGAAGTAGAAACGATAATGCCGATTATCAAACAAATTATGGAGAATTCTACCAATATGGATGTACCAATTATTACCGAAATTAGAGCTGGTAATAATTGGATGGAAATACATTAGATATAGTAATCCAGTTTTTCGTCATTGTGAGGAGAAACTGTAAGTTTTGTACGTGTGCAATCTCAGGATATTTGGTGAGATTGCCTCCGCCCTCTGCTTCGCATCTCCTCGCAATGACAAAAAGACTATCCATGTTTAATTTTAGCTTGTGCGGCGGCGATTCGTGCGATTGGAATACGATAAGGGGAGCAGGAAACATAATCTAAATTCATTCTGTGAAAAAATTCTATAGAAGCAGGGTGTCCAGCATGCTCGCCACAAGCACCCAGCTTTAAGCTAGGGTTGCTGCTTTTTCCTTGTTTTATAGCAATCTCAATTAATTCTCCTACTCCTTCTTCATCTAGCGTAGTAAATGGATCGGACTCGAAGATTCTTTCTTCTAAGTAATAAGGTAAGAAAGAGGCTATATCATCTCTGGAAATTCCATATGTAGTTTGGGTTAAATCATTAGTACCGAAGCTAAAATAATCAACTTCTTCAGCTATCTTTTTACTGTTAAGTGCTGCTCTTGGTAACTCAATCATAGTACCTAAACTAAAAGAAAATTTATGCTCATAACGCTCTTCTAGCTCATGAATCATTTCATAAATATCACCTTTAAGCTTCTTGATTTCATTAACATTACTAATTAAAGGAATCATTAATTCTAATTTACACTCAATATTTTCTTCTTTATGGAGCTCAAAAATAGCTGTAAAGATTGCTTCCACTTGCATCTGATAAATTTCTGGTGAGCAGATACCAAGTCTACAACCACGATGACCAAGCATAGGGTTTACCTCATGCATAGCGTGCAGACGTTGATTAATCATCGATAATGGCAAATTTAAACTACTTGCTAGATTTTTCTTATCTTCCTCAGTTGTAGGTAAAAACTCATGCAATGGTGGATCAAGTAATCTAATATTTACCGGTTTATCGCCCATCACTCTAAATAAAGCTTTAAAATCCTGTGTTTGAAGAGGTAGTAATTTCTGCACAGCAAGCTTTCTTCTATCTATATCAGGGGCAATAATCATTTCCCGTACTAGAGGAATTTTGTTTTTATCAAAGAACATATGTTCACTACGACATAAACCAATGCCTTTAGCACCAAATTTTACTGATACTAAAGCATCACTTACTGTTTCGGCATTGGTGCGAATTTTTAGTTCACTTGTCTCATCTGCCCATTCTAAAATTAGTTTTGATTCTTCACTAAAAGTAGGTTGAATTAATGGCACTGCTCCTAAAAAAACTTTACCTGTACCGCCGTCAATTGTGATAATGTCGCCTTGTTTAAGTACCAGATCGCCAGCTGTTAATGTTTGTTTTTTCTCATCTATTACTAAATTATTAGTTCCACAAACGCATGGCTTGCCCATACCTCTTGCTACAACCGCAGCATGTGAAGTCATACCACCTCGTATTGTTAAAATACCTGAGGAAACATGCATGCCGTTAATGTCTTCAGGACTAGTATCGTGCCTTACTAAAATCACTTTATGGTGATGTGATAGTTTTTCAGCATCATAAGGTGAAAATACGATAATACCAGTTGCGGCACCTGGGGAGGCAGGTAATCCATCTGCAATAGATGTAAGACCTTTGCTATAATCTATACGAGTATGCAATAATTGGTTTAACGACTCAGGATCGATTCGCATTAAAGCTTGTTCTTTAGAGATCAGCTTTTCTTCCACCATTTGTACAGCAATTTTTATAGCAGCAATGGCAGTTCTTTTAGCTGTACGAGTTTGTAATATATAAAGCTTGCTGTTTTCTATAGTAAACTCTATATCTTGCATATCTAGATAATGCTTCTCTAAAGTTTCAGAAATTTTTGATAATTCATCAAAAACTTTCGGCATTGTTGCTTTCATGGAATTTGAGTCATCAGAAATAATAGGCAAAGGTGTTCTAGTGCCTGATACTATATCTTCCCCTTGAGCATTTATCAAAAATTCACCAAAAAGCTTTTTTTCACCTGTAGAGGGTGATCTAGTAAAAATAACTCCTGTTGCTGAAGTTTTGCTTAAATTACCAAAAACCATAGATTGTATATTGATAGCAGTGCCAAAGCTTTCGGAAATATTGTTGATTTTTCTATATATAACTGCTCTGTTACTCATCCAAGAATTAAGTACCGCTTTAATTGCCGATTCTAACTGTTCGTAAGGATCGATTATTAACTTTTCTGCATATTTTACATGTAATTTTTTAAAGTCTTCAATGATTTTTTCTAATAATTCTGGCGTAACATCGCTATCTCTATAAATATCGGCTTGAATCTTATGTCTTTCATAAATTTGTTCAAATAAATCACTTGGTATGGATAAAACAGTTGCTCCATACATTTCTAGAAATCTTTTATAGCTATCAAAGGCAAATCTTTTGTCCTTGCATACTTCTCCAAGAGCTGCACAAACTTCATCGTTCATTCCAAGGTTAAGTATGGTGTCCATCATACCAGGCATTGAAACAATAGAGCCTGATCTTACCGATAATAATAAAGGATTTTTGGTGCTTCCAAAAACTTTGCCGGTGGTGGCTTCAAGTTTTTCTACAGCTGTTCTTAGTTCATTTCTAAAATTTTTAGGAAAGCTATTATCATGAGTATAAAAATAGTTACAAAGTTCAGTAGTGATAGTAAAGCCGTCAGGTATAGGTAATTTTAAGTTAGACATTTCAGCAAGCCCAGCTCCTTTATTACCAAGTATATCTTTCATACTAGCGTTTCCATCGCTACCGTTACTACCAAAATAGTAAATTAATTTTTTCATATATATATAAAATTTGCTAATAATTATTGATGGTATTTGGAACTTAAACCCTATTTATACATTATGCTAATAATAGTGGCAACGTTAAATTATTGTTAATAGTAAATATTGACTAATTTGTGAAAATTTAGCATAATCTAAATAGGTCGTGTAGTTGCGTGATTTTTAAAAAATTACGAGGAAAGTCCGGACTCTATAGAGGTATGGTGCCGGGTAACGCCCGGCGGAGTAATATTACTTTAGGGAAAGTGCCGCAGAAAATAAACCGCCGTAATATATTCTATATTACGGTAAGGGTGAAAAGGTGTGGTAAGAGCACACCGGTAAGTTGGTAACAAGTTACGCATGGTAAACCCCACCAAGAGCAAAATCAAATAGGCGTTACAGAGCTTTTATAAGCTCCCGGGTATCTCTAACCGGTTTGTAATGCGGGTAGATTGCTTGAGGTAAACGATAACGTTTATCCTAGATAAATAACTACAACGAGCTATTTATAGTTCGTACAGAATCCGGCTTATAGACCTTATTCTGTCATCCTGTGGCTTGTCCACGGGATCCAGTTAAAAATTATGAAATAATTTTTTCGCTATATTAAAAGCTCAATTTATCTCGCTTTATGCTGGATCCCGTGGTCAAGCCACGGGATGACACTAAGAACATAAATATATATGTTAAACCCCTAATGAAAAAATTATATCATTATCCTATTTGTCCCATCTCAAGACAAGCTCGTGTCTTTTTAAAAGAATTAGATATACAATTTACTACAATTAAAGAAGATTATTGGCAGTTTAATAAAGAATTTCTGAAAATAAACCCTGCCGGAACATTGCCTGTTTTAGAGGAACAATATGGCTTATCTGTAGTTGGTATTTATCCTTTGGTAGAATATCTTCATAGCAAATATCCAAATTTTAATTTTTTAGATGAGGATGTAGATGTTTGTTGTGAAATCAGGCGATTATTCTTTTGGTTTAATGATAAATTTTATCGTGAAGTTACAAAAGTTATTATCGATGAAAAAGTTATAAGATCAATCGCTAAAATGAGTAGCCCGAGAACTGAATTTTTACGTGCTGCAAAAAATAACCTAAATTATCACCTAGAATATATGACTAGCTTACTTAAGAAAAGAAGTTATATAGTTTCAGACTCCCTAACTATTGCCGATATTGCAGCAGCTTGTCATTTATCCGTACTTGATTATTTTAGTGAAATTTATTGGGATAAATGGATTGTTATTAAACATTGGTATTCGCTAATTAAATCAAGACCCGCTTTTAGATTATTATTGCAAGATAGAATCCCAGGCTTTACTCCACCAAGCTATTATACAGATTTAGATTTCTAAAAGCTCATACCAGCTATAAATATACAGTATTATGGATAATAAGAAAAAACAAGAAAAGGAACTGAATGCAGAATCCATCAAAATATTAGAAGAATCAGTTAATGGCTTAAACATAAATGAATATTCTTCTTATCAAGAAATGTATAAAAAGCTTGATTTAGATTCTGTGGAAGAAAACTAAAATAATTATTTTCATTTGTTGACAACGAGCCTATATCATTATATTTAGTTACTTACTTAAAAATAAAATATGAGATAGCTTATGCAACTTAGTTCGATCTCTTTTCCATTATTAAAAAGGCAAACAATAGAAATAGCGTTAGGGATAGCATTGCTTGCGATTTGTTCGCAAATAATAATACCTATGAAGCCGATATTTATTTCATTGCAAACCGTTGCAGTTATGTTTATCGGGCTTACATATAATAAGACCACTGCCCCTTTAACGATATTATCTTATATAACTCTTGGAGTAGTAGGAATGCCTATATTTGGAGAATTTTCCAGTGGCTTACGAATATTATTCGGTCCTACCGCTGGATATCTAGCAGGCTTTATAATTGCTGTATACGTTATGGCAAGCTTAAAAGATAAAATTTTTATTAATAATAAGCTATTAAATCAAATTACCTTATGTTTGATCGGTAATATTATCATTATGAGTTTAGGCTGGATGTGGCTTGCTAAAATGATAGGAGCAAGCGGTGCATTTTACGGCGGTGTATTACCCTTTATAATACCTGGTATAATTAAATCAGCTTTATTAATTGGGCTTATTAACGTGGTAAAACCAAAAGTCAAATATACTAGTTGAACTTGAAAAATTAGCTATTATATGTCATTCCCGCTTAAGGCTTGCTTGCGTGGATCATTCTCTCCCTGTCATCCCGTGGCTTGTCTGGCGTTGCTGCATGGATACCAAATCGTCATTGCGAGGAGCGTAGCGACATGGCAATCCAGAAAAAATAACAAAAAATGCTAATTTATAGCATTTTTTAACTAGATTGCGTACGTACAATTACTTGGTAATTTCCTCGCAATGACGGAAAAACCAATCCATGCAATAATAAGATTTTTTAAATCTTTTTCTATCTTGAGCTTTTAAAGTCTTATATAACTCTATTATTCATAAAAAAATCAAAAAAATGTTCATGCCGCATTTTCCAGTACCAAAACCAAACTGGAAAAACCAAATTAAATATGACCTTGAAAATATAAATAGCCTTTTAAAAGCTTTAGGTAATCCTCATTTAAAGCTCCCTCCTGTAATACATATAGCAGGTACGAATGGTAAAGGCTCAAGCAGTGCTATGCTAAAAAGCATTTTTGCGACCGCCGGCTATAAAGTACATTGCTATACTTCCCCGCATTTATTAGAGTTTAACGAGCGAATTGTAGTAGCAGGTGAGA
Source organism: Rickettsia endosymbiont of Lasioglossum villosulum (assembly GCF_964026455.1). Classification (NCBI taxonomy): domain Bacteria; kingdom Pseudomonadati; phylum Pseudomonadota; class Alphaproteobacteria; order Rickettsiales; family Rickettsiaceae; genus Rickettsia; species Rickettsia endosymbiont of Lasioglossum villosulum. The sequence goes on along the minus strand of NZ_OZ032152.1, from coordinate 1,292,566 downwards.
AAATCTCAGATAATGAATTATGGCAAGTTTGTGAACATGTAAGGGTAGTAAGTGAGAAATTTAATATTGAACCTAGTTTTTTTGAAGGAACGACAGCTGCCGCTTTTCTAGCATTTGCGAATAATAAAGCTGATATATTAATTTTAGAAACAGGACTCGGCGGTAGATTTGATGCAACAAATGTAATAGATCAGCCGTTAATTACGTTAATTACCCCCATTTCATATGATCATATGCATGTGCTAGGGTCAACCTTGCAGCTAATAGCTTTTGAAAAAGCTGGCATTATGAAGCAGGGCACGCCTTGTGTTATAAGCGTACAAGTTCCCGAAGTTCATGAAATATTATTTGCAAAAGCAGAAAATTTAGCAGCCCCCACCTTTTGTTATGAATATGATTTCGGTATACAAAAAACGGATAACGGATTTATTTACTCATCACGAAATTTTACACATGAATTTCCTACTCCCTCTTTAGTTGGTGATCATCAGTTGATCAATGCAGCCAGTGTTATTGCACTAATAAGTCTTATTAATAAACAATTTAATATTAATAATGAGGCTATTGCTAAGGGTCTACAAAATACTATTTGGTCTGCTAGAATCGAGAAAATTGATCCGCAAAAATATTCCAGATTAATAGGTGATAACGTACAAATTTGGGTGGATGGAGCTCATAATAATAGTGGAGCCCAAGCCTTAACAGCGTGGATTCGTGATAATTTAAAATCACCGATATATTTAATACTCGGTATGACTAAAAACCGCAATATAGAAGAGTTTTGTGCTTACTTCAAAGGTTTGATAACTAAAGGTTATGGTATTAAAGTTTTATCTGAAACATTAAGCTATAATGCTGAGATAATAGCCTTAGAGGCAAGCAAAACCGGTATTGATTTTGCTGCTAGTGAAAGTCTTGAAGAAGCAATTATGGACATAAAAAAAATAAATGGCGATAATAAAGCAAATATCATAATAACCGGATCGCTTTTCTTAGCGGCTGATTTTTATAAACTGCTATCTACTCATTGATCTATTATTTATACATAGCTGTACTTATCATTTTGGTATTTCTCTACACCAATCCATTAAATAAGACTTACAAAATCAGATTGACTTATTTGAAGTTTTGTTGATAAACAATTACCAAAATCCTATTTGGGTTTATTTCGCTCTATTATTTTTGGTACTTTATCCTACCTCAAATTAATTAAAATTTTCATCTATGATGAGAATGATTTTGCTCTAGATATAAAAGCCTTAAAAAGTAATGAAAATTATTTCTGGTCTTATAAAATCAATTATTTAAAAAAGCTGATCAATGTAGGAAAATAAAATGATTATTGCACATAGCATTAATTTATGTTACTATTAGCTCAAGGTCGTTAACTGCGTAGCGGGTAACGACCGCTATCAACGCTGGTTATTTAGGTAAAACTACTAATCCATACCCATCATAAATTCCCTTATCATTTTTTCTGAATTTTTGTTTAATAATTTGAAAATCTTCCTGAACCTTTTTACCGATTATATAACGCCCTATAGGCGATACTACTAAATCTGCCAATTGTAATCCTGCAATATTATTTTTTTTATTCTCTAACTTGAAGTCACAAATACGTTTTTTTAAATATTTTGCTTTAAAATGTCTTGTACCCTGTATTTTTAAATTTTCCCAAGCTATTTTTAATTGATTATCTAAAACAATATTACGACTTTCAGCAACTACTACGCCTTGATTCCCTTTTGATAATTCATAACCAAAACGTTCTAATAATATATTCAAGCTCAAAATATATGGATCAAGTGCAGCAAAGCCATAACTATCTAAATGCTTATTTTTATGAATTACACAAGCAACTACTTTATATTGCAGCCTATTCATTAAGTTATTCAATTCTTGATAAAAAAACTCTCTAAAATCTTTATCTTTGAGACATAAAAATTTGTTTTTATTACGGCATATTTCTGCAGTATGCAATATAATATCTGTAGTACCAAAAACTTTTTGCTTAAATTTATTCATTTCATATATTAATTCATTATCAGCATAATTTTTTTCTATAATTACACCTCCAAGTACAAAAATAGGATACGAAGGGTCAATCTTTGTAAGATTGTGATCACCTGACTCGTCAATAAATAATATATGCATTAATTACTACCTTATAAACCAAAAAAGTTATTACATGTTATTCGCCTATTAGCTATAAATTCTACTTTATTTTCATCCTTAAGTTTATATAAATTGTCTATATTTACAACTTGGCAGTAGTTTTGTAAAGCTAATTTTCATCTATGATTAGAATGATTTTGCTCTAGATATAAAAGTCTTAAAAAGTAATGAAAATTATTTCTGGTCTTATAAAATCAATTACTTTAAAAAGCTAATTAATGGGGAGTGATTAAGAAGTGGTGGCCATGGTCGGAATCGAACCAACGACACAAGGATTTTCAGTCCTTTGCTCTACCAACTGAGCTACATGGCCAAATATACTCGTTTTATTTGAAAAATTGGCTCTGCAAAGCTCTAGGAACTCACATGCTCACCTATTAAGTATAGGCTCCGCGTGTTCGCCCCTTGTTTTACATTCCAATTCTCCAAATCATTTGAGTATGTACTCGTTTTATCTAGAAAAGTAATCTAATCCTTATAATAGATTAATTGGCTTTTGTCTATTCTTAATTTACTAGTATTAGACAAAAATAAGAAATTATAGTATAATGCGTAATTATTTATATAGCATTTTCTATGATAAAAATTGGTAATATTGAACTTTCTTCAAACGTAATCCTTGCTCCGATGTCTGGTGTAACGGATTTAGAATTTAGAAGATTAGTGAAAAGATTCGGAGCAGGGCTTGTGGTGTCGGAAATGATTGCAAGCAGAGCAATGATTGTAGAATCTAGGCAATCACTGCAAAAATGTTCTATTATGCAAGACGATGCAACAAGTGCCTGCGTGCAGCTTGCCGGTTGTGAGCCGAACGTTATAGCTGAAGCTGCTAAGATGAACGAGGATATGGGAGCAAAGATTATTGATCTGAATTTTGGCTGTCCGGCGAAAAAAGTTGTAAACGGCTATTCAGGTTCGGCTTTGATGAGGGATGAGGGGCTTGCAGCTAAAATTTTTGAAGCAGCGGTTAAAGCAGTAAAAATTCCTGTAACTGTCAAAATGCGTATGGGCTGGGACGATCAGACAAAAAACGCTCCAACTCTAGCTAAAATTGCAGAAAGATCAGGAATTCAAATGGTGACAGTTCACGGTAGAACCAGATGCCAATTTTATTCAGGTAAAGCCGATTGGGAGTTTATCAAAAACGTTAAAGAGGCAGTAAAAATTCCGGTTATAGCTAACGGCGATATCACTAATTTTGCCAAAGCTAAAGAAGCATTAGAGAAATCCGGTGCGGACGGGGTTATGGTCGGTAGAGGGGCATATGGCAAACCTTGGCTTATTTCACAAATTGACCACTACCTTAAAACAGGCGAGGAAAAACCGGCACCATCTATAGAGAGTCAGCTAGATATAGTGCTTGAGCATTATCAGACTATCGTTGATTATTATGGCGAATCTGCAGGTGTACCTATCGCTCGTAAACATATGGGTTGGTATAGTAGCGGGCTGCCTAACTCGGCAGAATTTAGGGGAGCTGTTAATTTAATGAATGATCCAATAGCAGTAAAAGATAAGATTGTGGAGTTTTATACAAGCGTTATAAATAGAGAGTAATGAGAAAAGTTTTAAGTTTTATTTTTATAATATTGTTTTTTAATTCGAGCTATGCAAATGAAAGGATAGTTGACTATAAATCGGTCTTTTTGCCTGTAATCACTAGCGATAAAGAAACAAAAATTGCTATACGTTCGTACTTAACTAATTCTAAAAAATATTTTGTTTTAGTCGATCCAAATTCCTTTAAAACTGCTCTAATTCCGCAAGACCAAGTGGAGTTACCTAGAAATGAAGCAGAAAAACAAAATCTGCTAAAAAAATTAGGTAATACTCCTTATATCAAAGCTTTAAATAAATATACAAAGCCACCTTATGTGCAGCAAAATTATGGTGCTACTCATTCAATGTATGAGGTGAAAGGACAATTTCTTACAATTGATATGTGTCCTTCTTCTAAAAGCTTTGAGGAAGAATTTTTTAACAAACTTGTTGAGCTATCTGTTAAGTTAAATAAACCTATTCCAATTGCTATATGCGTTTCAGGTTTATGGATTAACAAACATGAGAAAGAATTTTTATGGTTAGTGCAGCAGCAAGAAAAAGGTCATTTACAAATTACTTGGGTTAATCATTCATTTAGCCACCCGTATTTCAAGGATAAACCTCTTGAGAATAATTTTCTTCTCTCTAATAAAGAAAATTTTGAAATAGAGGTTCTTGAAGCAGGGAAAGTATTAGTTGGCCATAATATTGCTCCGTCACCTTTCTTTCGTTTTCCCGGTTTAGTTTCAGATCAAACATTAATAGAAAAGCTAAAAGATTTTGGATTTATTCCGCTCGGAAGCGATGCTTGGCTTGCAAAAGGTGAAAAAGTTCAAGATGGTTCTTTTATCTTAGTGCATGGTAACAGCAACGAAAAAGCCGGAATAAAATTAATTATGCCAATGTTACCAGGTCTCAAATTATTACCTCTTGAAAAGGCATTTCTCTTGGCGAACTAAAAAGATTAGCGTTGTCCACATGGGTCAGAAAGCATGTTCGGTGTCATGCCGTGGCGGTATTGCCCGCGTGGATCGAAAAACGCCCACGGTGTCATCTAGTTGCTTGGGAACTAGATCCAGTTAAAAATATCAATAAATATTGATATTTTTAGTTGTTTTTTTGGATTTAATTCCCAAGCTACGGCAGGACTACCTTAGGGTATTTTTCATTCCACAAATAGCTATTAGTGGCTGTCTGCTACGTTTCCTAATGATACCATTTCATCTGAAGTATGAGTATCATGATCGGAGTTAGAAAAATTATTTAATCCATGATCTCCTGATGTATGCATAGGGGAATCAGAAGAAGTAATAATTGGAGACTTTGAATCATGTTGTAATGTATCTTGTAACGTATGTAAAATTTGTTGACTAATATTTGAACTTAATTCGTGTTGTTGATTTATAATTCCCTTTAATTCGTTTAATATTTGCAATATGTCTGGAGTATTTTTTAAAGTATTATTAAATTTCTCTAATAACTTAACAAGTAGATCGTAGTTTAATTCTGAATTCGTATTGTCTTCTATTTCTTCATATCTCTCTTCACTTTTTGATAATTCCTTAAGGCTTTGTATCAGTGTTGGTATGAATTTTTTTATTTGGTAAGTATTATTGCTTGTTTCTAATAATAGATTTTCTTCATCATGATTTATCTTATTTTTCCCTTTATACCAATCTATTCCACGCTTAATCCCATATCCTAGTAATCCCCCTAATACTATTCCTCCTGCTAAGGTAGTAATAATATAAGCAGCTGTATAGCCACCATCATTTGTATCATCGTTAGGAGTTCCTGCAGTTGTAGGAGGAGTTGTAGTGTCTGGAACGGAAACACCTAACATATGTAGAAACTTTTTTCCCGCTTCATATGCATCATTTGAAGTAATATTAAGATGATTTTTAATATCCCAACCCTTATCAATAGGTGACTCTGTAGTCGTTGTTGTTGTAGTTGTGGTGGTGGTAGGTATCAAGCTTATTAAATAATCTTTAAATTGTTGAAGTGCATTATTAGCTGTTTCAGGGCTACAATCTTCTAAACCTAAATAAGAAATAGTACCATTTGAAGATAATCTAGTATCCATTACCTCATAAAGTTCGTCTAAAACAGTAGCTGTATCATTTTGAGAAACAGTTGCAGCTTGATTTAAAATAACATGATTTTGACCATCTTCATTAATAAGACCCGCTATTTCATGTATTGCATTTCTATTACCACAATTCTTAAATACTGTTGTTAAACTTGCTCCTTCTTGCTTACTATCCTTATAAATCTGCGGTAAATCACATGATAAAATATTAGCGGAATAACCTTCTCTGAATTCTCCATCATCATTTGTTGTATAAACAGACAGAAATGTTTTGCTGGCTATTTGAGAAATTGCATATTTCATATTATTACCTAAATTACTGGTAATTTCGGTTAAACCTACAGGCATAACACATTTAAAAACTTTAGGTATATACATAATTTATTCTCCAATTTAAGTTAAAAACCATAAAATACGGTCCTTTACTAAAGGATATTAATATGTAAGTCAAGAAAAAGTTAAAATAATTTAATGCTAAAAACACTTGAAAGTAATTTTATTAGTTTTAATATTCTGCCAAATACAGTATGCTTATATATGATATAAGTTTTTTTGGTTGTTCGTACAAAAAGCTATTCTCTATATATTTTTTCTAGAGACTAATAATAAAACAGGAGAAAAATAACATGACTTATTGTGATAAATCTAATCAAACTTCCTATCCTTTTGTGCTACCTAATTTACCTTATGACAAAGAAAGTTTTAAACCACATTTTACTGCTGAAACTTTTGAGTACCATCATGGTAAACACCATAATGCTTACGTGCAGAATTTAAATAATTTGCTAAAAGATAAAGAAGAACTACAAAAAAAGAATTTAGAAGAAATTATAGACTGGTCATCGCAAAATCAAAATATTGCAATTTTTAATAATGCTGCACAGGTTTGGAATCATACATTTTTTTGGCATTCAATAAAGCCGAATGGTGGAGGAAAGCCAAGTGGTAAAATATTAAAGCAAATTAATGACGATTTTGGTAGTTTTGAAGAGTTTTGTGAACAGTTTAAAGCAGAAGCAACGGGGCAGTTCGGTAGTGGCTGGGCTTGGCTTGTATATCATAATAACAGATTACAGATTGTAAAAACTGCAAATGCTGGTACGCCTATAGCAAATGGTATGCAACCGCTTCTTGCATGTGATGTTTGGGAGCATGCTTATTATATTGATTATCGTAACAAACGTCCTGATTACGTTGACATTTTTATTAAGCATATGATCAATTGGGAATTTGTAGAAAATAATTTAACTAAATGAATATAAATTATGGCAGAAATAGAAAACTTTAAAAAAAATCGAAATTTTATTAAACCTATTGTTGATTTAAAGGAAGTTCAAGAAGAGCAAGTCAAATATATAGATGATCTAAAAGAAGTTCAAGAAACTCCAATTAGAAATATAGAAGATTCTAAAGAAGCTCTTATAGAATATGTAGCTTTTAGTGGTGGTGGGGCTAAAGGGGCTATATATTCAGGTGCTTATGCTGCACTAAAAAAAGCTGATCTTTTAGATAATGTAAAAGCTGTTGCAGGCTCATCAGCCGGTGCTATAACTGCAGCAATAGTGGCATTTGGTACACCAGCTGAGCGATTTGAAGAAATATCTAAAACTACTAATTTACAGGATTTACTAGGACAAAAAGGGTTTTCTGCTGGTGTTCTACAGTTAAATAAAGATGGTAAACCTTTATATAATTTGCTTGATAAAACTATAAAAGATAATGTAGGTGATTTTTTACAAAGACCAGATATTCTAAATGTCAAAGATGATAAAGATTTAGATGAGTTAAGAGAAAGACATAAAAGCGGTGGTAAAATATATTTTAGAGATTTAGCATTACTTCGAAAATATGATCCTGTTAACTATAAAGATTTAGTGGTTACGGCTGTTGAGAAAGATGCAGGTGTGCTAACTATTTTTAGCAGCCTTGATACGCCTGATGTTGAAGTTGCTTTAGCATGCCGTGCTTCTGCTTCTATCCCACTTGTTTTTGAACCAGTAGAAATTAATGGCAAAAAATATGTTGATGGTGGTTATTTGGATAACGTACCGACAAAATATTTTAAAGATAATGAGCCAGAATTTGATGTAAAAGAAATAACGAATGATACAGATGAGATTATATTAGCTAAAAAGCAAGGTAGAACTCTTTCTATGGCTTTTGGTGTTGGCATGGAAGCGGATGCAAATATTGCGATATATAGTGCTAGAGAATTTAAAAGTCCAGGTGAAATTGTAAAATTTTTAGCTGACGTATTATTTAAAATGATTGCAAAAATAGGTGGAAAATTTAAATATACCGACACTCTAAAAGAAACAAATGAGCAGCTACGTGAAAATGCTTTAAATACTGTTGTTTTAGATACCCAAGGAATTGATACTCTTGATTTTAAAGATGCCCAAAAATATGCTAACTATCTACATATTAAAGGATATTGCCAAACTATAGAATATACTAATAATCATGGGCTTGCTAAAGAAAAAGATAAAACGCTTGAACATCAGAAATTTCTATTAAATGTTTATGAAGTTTATGACAACAAGAATTTAAATAAAACCTTTGGAACCAAATTATTAGAAATGTTTATTCCGTCAAAGGAAAATAATGATTCCAAATGGCAACAAGGAGTCGTTGAAAACCATGATGATAAAGCAAAAATACTATTATCATTTTGTAATGTTAATGCTTTAACTAAAGAAAATTTACAACCACTTCTTACAGAATATGTAATAGCAGCTGCAACTAGCCGTAATGGTACATTAAAAGACAATACAAATTCAGTAAAAGCTTTATTCCATGTATTGAATGATCCGAGTACTTCTAATGAAGTAAAAGAAAGTTTTATAGAGGTGTTTTCTATAGATAAAAGTAAAGATACAAGATTTAATAAAACTAAAACTTATGATGAAAATATTGCTAAGTTCAAATTTACTAAAGATGATTTAGAATCGTTTATAACTAAAAATAAAAGCAATGCAATAAAGGTTCAAAATAAATATGCTCCACCTAAGCATAGGCAGCATGGGTAAACATATTGCTATTTATCTTTTTCTAAGATATTAATAGGGTCATCAAACTCTTTTAAATTTAAAGCTTTACTATCAAAGCTTATAGTAGAATCACATCCAGATATTTTATTAATTTTACCCAATAAAATATCTGAAAAGTCAGTGTTATATTTTTCATAATCATTGAGAGAGAGCCATAATATTTCAGCTTGCTCAAATGTAAATTCCGCAGTAGATAATATAATTCTTACTACTGAAATAATTTCTTTTTTAGAGTATTTATAGCCTCTTTCTAAAACCCAAATAAGTTCACAGATTACTATATTATTAATAAATATTGATCCTGTTTGATGCTCATATTGGGCTATGAATCTATTCACTATATTTGCCTGCTTTTCATCATCTTGCGTTAAATATCTAACTAAAATATTAGTATCAACTCCTATCATATCGACCTCTAATAATTTCATTCATTTCATCACAATTTATAGCTTTTTTAGGCTTAGGCAGAATACCTTTTAACTTGTGTACTGAATTATTAATTGGGACAAGAGCTATGTAATTATCTTGGATAATAAACTCAAGTTTAATACCTGAGGTTAAATTTAGCTGTTCTCTTATAAAATTGGGTATAGTTAACTGCCCCTTACTGGTAAGTGTAGAATAATAATTTTTCATAATTACCTTACTTTAAATATAAATTCTTACTTAACATAATAAAGTAAGGAAAAGAATTATTCAATTAAATTATTATTTATTTTGTTAATGAAAAAATTGTTTACTAACTTATTAATGTTATTTATAACTAATTAATATTAACATAATCTAAAGATTATTCATGGAATTACACCCACCTATCGATTCCAAATATGATTATAAAATCAATAATACAACCTCTAAAATTCTAAAAACATTCTTCTAATCTTAAAGCCATTAAAACCAGATAATGATCCAAGTGTTAATGTTGAAACTTTGGGTGCTGCACAGAATGACTCAGAGTTATTAAATTCTGACTAATTTATATTATGGAGTTTTTTGTTGTGTGGATCATTTACCCCTGTCATCCCGTGATTTATTCACGGGATCCAGTTAAAAATACTAATAAAATTAGTATTTTTTATTATTTTCTGGATACCGTGGACAAGCCACGGTATGACACCGAGGGCGTTTTTTTATCCACGCAACAATGCCACCACGGGATAACAATACAAAACTTTAAATAAGTCAATCTGATTTGTAAACTTTGTATGATAATTTGCAAAATGTCATTGCAAGAAAAATTAAATAAATCTAAAGATCAAAATAATTTATTTGTTATTAGTTAATATATATAGTATTATAGGTATATTAAGTATAATACGTAAAACTATATGAATATATCTGCAACTGAATTAAATAAGAATCCTGGAAAAATTATTGATCAAGCATTAAGAGAGCCAATAGTCATTAACAAACAAGGTAGACCTACTGTTGTTTTAGTAGATTATGAATATTTTACTAAACTTGAAGATGATTATTGGGGAAAGGCAGCAAAAAATATTACAGAACAACCGGAGTGGCTATCAGCAAAAGAATCAGAAAAATTTCTTAGAAGCTAATCCATGAGAGAAATAGTTTTAGAAAAAAGAGTAATAAAAACGTTAGAGCGTTACCCTGAAAAGCATCAGCGTCAAATAAAAAATAAAATTCTGTCTTTAATGGAAAATCCAATACCGAATGATAGTAAATTATTAGTAAGTTATTCTCATTTTCATAGATGCGATATCGGAGAATATAGAATAATTTACAGCTTTAATGAAAGTACGATTTACGTCATATTAGTTGGCAAACGTAATGACTCTGAAGTGTATAAGTTATTAAAAAATATTTTCTGAAAATAAAATCTTTATAAGTCTTACACTTTTTATTTATGGCGGTTAGCAAATCATATTTATTTGCTTCCACCATTTAAGTTATACTCTTCAATCACTCCCAATTAATCAATTTTTTAAAGTAATTGATTTTATATGACCAGAAATAATTTTCATTACTTTTTAAGGCTTTTATATCTAAAGCAAAATCATTTTCATCATAGATAAAAATTTTAATTAACTTGAGATATGATAAAGTACCGAGGATAATAGAGCGGAATAAACCTAAGAAAGATTTTAGCAATTGTTTATCAATTATAAGTATAATTTTATTGCATGGCGATTTAAATAAACTACGAATTAAAGTATAATAAGCATAGGATTTATAAGGTTTTTTAGCTAGAATAAATTCTATCATTAAATCCCTATCTATCCCATCTGGATAGATTTCTCGCAATAATTCTTCGCTTTTAATAATAAAATCTAAATATGGCTCGATAAGGGTTATTCTTTTTTCTACACTATTATTCATGGCGGTTTAATCTCCTTTAAACTTAAATTATTCAAGTTGATCACCAAGAAACTAAATATCTCAATGGTGATCAGGGGATTGACAAACCGCTAACAAGAACAGCCATGATAACCTTTAAGCTTAAAATAATATTTAATTCTAAGCTCTGAACATGCGTTACCATCCCCCCGATCCTATGATTGAGGGTTACATCAATTAATGGTAGATGAAGCCACTTGTTAGTTAAGGGATGTCAAGCCCTGAAACAGCCCTAGCTGTTCCAAAAAGATTCTAAGCAAAACTTCAAATAAGTCAATCTGATTATTGATTAATCTTCAAAAATTATTATTTATTTTAAATTAAATATCTATTGTTTTTTTAAAACCCATCGTTATAATTCACTCATGTTTTTATTAACTTTAACTAAATTATAAAAATGAATATAAAAAGCTTTATATTAAGATTTTTTATTATCATATTTATTAGCATACATAATTTTACAGCATTGGGACAAAAAAGCCTACATTATGCTTTTATAACGACTCCTCTATTTGGCTATGTAAATCCTACCCTTGAAATTGTGCAAGCCTTAATTAAGTCAGGACATAAAGTTACTTACTTCAATGTTCCAGCTTATCAAAAACAAATAGAGAATTCAGGAGCAGTTTTTATACCATATCAAGGAACTGCGGCTTCAAATTTTGTAAAAGATGTAAGTTCTAAAACTATTGAATTGAATATATTATATACACAACTTGATAATATTCTTACAGAGGTAGAACCTGCCATCATAGAATTTTTTAATAAAAATGAAATTAATATAGTGATATATGATCAATTTGCGGTATGGGGGAAAGTTATAGCAGAAAAATATCATATTCCTGCTGTGTGTTCTAACCCCATGTTACTAGCTAAGCCTGAAGAATGGACAAAGTCACCTAATGTTATCCCTAGTGATAATAAAAATTTCCCATTTAATTATATGATAAGTAATCTTAGCTGTAGTAATGCTGATGAGATTATAGCTTATACTTCTTCTGAATTACAACCTGAATTTAGTAATCAAGAAAATATAATTTTTTTCGGTAAAAGATTTATTGATAAGCCTATAAGTGAAGCAGTGTTAAAAGATAACTCTTTAATTTATATCTCTTTAGGTACAGTAAATACTAATTTTGATTTATTTAATCAATTAATAGAATTTTTTAAAAATACATCTTATAAAGTTATAATTTCTGTAGGTAATAATGAAGAAATGTATAAAGAATTATCTTCAAAAAAATCTAGAAATATAGAGATTCATAAATTTGTTGATCAAACAAAAATTTTATCAGAGGCAGCTATATTTTTCACACATGTAGGTGCTAATAGTTTATATGAATCAATAAATGCTACTGTTCCAATAATAATGATTCCTCAAGCTGATGAACAAAATCTTAATGCTCGTAGAGCTAAGGAATTGCAATTAGGTTATATTCTGCAATCAGAAAATATTTCTAAGCAAGCAATACAAGATGCTTTTAATGATATGCGAAGTAACTGGAGTAAGTATAAAGAAAATATGCGTAAGTTAAGGGAAACTTTTGTAGATTCTGAGGATGCAAATGCATTAGCTTCAGATTTATCTCATTTGGTTACTATCGAAAATAGCGAAAGTCAGAGCGTTGCTAAATAGTTTTGGTCAATTTCTGCTTTGTTGCATGGCTTGGAAAATGCCCTATATGTCATTCCTGCTTAAGTCATTGCCTGCGTAGATCAAAAGCACCCTCGATGTTATCCCGTGGCTTGTTCATGGGATCCAGTCAATAAAAAGCATGAACATATTAAATTTCTCAAATTAAAAGCTCGATTACTCTTGCTTTTTTCTGGATCTAGTTCCCAAGCCACGGGAGGCATTGTTGCGTGGATCATTTTCTCGTCATTGCGAGGAAATTACGAAGTAATTGACGAAGCAAGGAAGTAAAAAAATGCTAACTTATAGCATTTTTTATTATTTTTTCTGGATTGCCACGCTCCTTTTAGTCCGCTCGCAATGACGATTTGGTATCCACGCAACAATGCCGCCACGGGATGACAATACAAAACTTCTTGCAAATGTTGTTGCATAATAAAGCTATCGCTTATATACTTTACGGGATAAATTAAATCCGTTAAAATTCTGCATGGTAAATAGTAATTTTTATAGAAATCTGGGACCAAGAAAGCTAACGGCAATTGCAGATTTCCTACAAGATTTTATAGAAGCTCCTAAAATTCATGAAGATGTAGCTATTCATGATATTAAAATTTTACAAGAAGCCTCTTCTAATGATATTAGCTTTTTGAGCAATATTAAATATTCTCAATTTTTAAAAAATACTAAAGCTGCAGCTTGTATCGTGCCAAAAGACTTTACTGGAGAAGTAAATCCCAATACTGTTTTATTGCGTGCTGAAAATTCATATTTTGCTTACGGCAAGCTAATAGATTTTTTCTATGCTCCGGTAAAATCGTATACTGCTAAAATAATGAAATCAGCTTATGTTGCAGAATCAGCAACTATAGGTAAAAATTGTTATATAGGTCATAATGCAGTTATTGAGGATAATGTTGTTATAGGCGATAATAGCATAATAGAAGCAGGCAGCTTTATAGGGACAGGAGTGGTTATTGGCAGAAATGCTAGAATCGAATCTAATGTATCAATAAATTATTCTGTTATAGGGGATGATGTTGTAATACTTTCAGGAGCAAAAATCGGACAAGACGGGTTCGGCTTTTCTACTGAAAAAGGTATGCATCATAAAATATTTCATACTGGAATTGTTAAAATCGGTAATAATGTTGAAATCGGTGCTAACACTACTATCGATAGGGGATCGCTGCAAGATACTATTATAGAAGATTTATGCCGTATAGATAATTTAGTGCAGATCGGGCATAGCGTCAAAATAGGTAAAGGCTCTATTATTGTAGCACAAGCAGGCATAGCTGGAAGTAGTGTAATCGGTAAATATTGTGCTCTTGGAGGGCAAGTGGGAGTCGCCGGACATTTAAATATAGGTGATGGAGCTCAGGTAGCAGCACAAGGCGGTGTAGCACAAAATATAGAAGCGGGTAAAATTGTTGGCGGTAGTCCAGCTGTACCTGTTATGGATTGGCATAGGCAATCTATTATTATGAAACAATTAATAAATAAGAGATCTAAATAAATGACTATCGATATTACCGAAATTATGGATTTGATACCTCATCGTTATCCGTTTTTATTAGTGGACAAAGTAGTTGAAATTGATCCTAATAAATCAATAACTGGCATTAAAAATGTTACTGTTAATGAGCCGCAATTTACAGGACATTTTCCGGCAAGACCTGTCATGCCTGGAGTTTTAATGGTTGAAGCTATGGCACAGCTTGCAGCTATATTAGTTGCTAAATCTCTCGGCTCTACTAAAAATAAAGAAGTATTTTTAATGGCTATCGAGAACTCAAAATTTCGCAAAGTTGTCCAGCCAGGGGATACAATGCATATTCATGCTACTATTGATCAGCAAAGAGCTAATGTATGGAAGTTTTCAAGTACGGTTAAAGTTGATGGTGAAATGGCAGCGGAGAGTAAATTTACCGCAATGATCAAAGATAAATCTTAAGGGTATACTCGATCAACTTGAAAAATTGGCTACGTCGCTTCTCATTTTTGATCCTCACGTTACTCGCGTGTACGCTGCGGTCAAAAATTCCGAGGCTTCTTGCTCTTTTCCAAGTTGATTCTCGTCTACCCCTTATATATTTGGAGTATAAATAGTGTCAAGTTCTAATACACAACCGGTAATCCATCCAACTAGTATAATTGCTGAAGGTGCAAAACTTGGTAAGAACGTAAAAGTTGGTCCATATTGTATTATTGGTCCAGAAGTAATACTGCATGATAATGTAGAACTAAAGTCTCACGTAGTTATTGAGGGGATTACTGAAATCGGGGAAAGTACAGTAATTTATCCGTTTGCGTCTATTGGTCAACCTCCGCAAATCTTAAAATATAATAATGAGCTGTCAAATACGATAATCGGTTCTAACAATATTATTAGAGAATATGTTACAGTGCAGGCAGGAAGCCAAGGCGGCGGAATGATTACAAGCATAGGAAATAACAATTTATTTATGGTTGGCGTTCATATCGGTCATGATTGCAAAATCGGTAATAATGTAGTGTTTGCTAATTATGTAAGCCTAGCTGGGCATATAGAAGTGGAAGACTATGTCATAATTGGCGGCTTATCTGCTGTTCATCAATATGCAAGAATCGGGAAATACGCAATGATTGGCGGTTTATCACCAGTTGGAGCTGATGTAATCCCTTTTGGTCTTGCAAGCGGCAAACGTGCAGTACTTGAGGGGCTAAACTTAATCGGCATGAATAGGAAAGAGTTTGATAAAGCAGAGTCTTTAAATGCTTTAAAAATAGTTCAGGAAATCTTTTTAGGTGAGGGTAATTTCGCTGATCGAATCAAGCAAGCTCAAGAGAAATATAAAAACAATTCTATAGTAATGCAAATTATCGATTTCCTTGAGCAGGGTAGTAACAGATCATTTTGTTCTTTTGAAAAAACAATGTCATTACGAGGAGAGCTACAAAGTAATTTGACGAAGCAACCCAATTAAAAAATCCTAAAATTAGCACTTTTTAAATATTTTTGTCATTACTATGCTCTTTAATATAGTAAGTCTATTAATACAAAAAAGCTTAACAAAAGAATTGTTAAGCCTTTTTTCTTTAAACAATAAAAATCTAGTCTTATTTATTATTCTAAATCAAGATTATTTTCTAATTCACCTATTATCTCTATAGATGTTTTAGAAAAGTTTATTAGATTATATGGATTATTAAAGTCTATTTTGCCTAAACTTAGCTCTAATGTACTTGCTCTTTCTGAAAAAATGATATTATTGTTTGGTTGATTTGTATTATGCGAATTAAGATAAAGGTTTGTAATAGTAGTATTTTGTTCAAGTGCATCGCTCAAATGAAGTATAGAAATATCTAAATTTCCAGATCCTGTTTCATTAAAGGTTTGATAGAATTTGATATAAACTTGCTGTTAAAGTCTTGATCAAAATCTAAAATATGCTCGATTTGATAACTAATTACCCCAGGATTTGTTTCGCTTTTTTGACTATCAATAATCTCTTTTTGACTTTTTATAGTGTCACTTAATTTTTGCTCAAGCTTTTTTTGATAATTTTCAACGATTTTATTTTTTTCTACTTCTGAGCTATTAAACCATTTAAGAGCAATTTCTTCCTCCTCATTTTCAGACTTACAATTTTTAATTCGGTCTATTTTATCAGTAATTTCTGAAATAGTTTCATCAATAAATTTAATATTAAGAAAATATATTTGATTTAAAAGTTCAGCGGTAGTTTTTTCTAAATTTACTGATTCCACTTTATTGGATAATTTCCATTTAATATATTCTCTGAAATTTGCCTTAATGTCTATAAATTCATCTATATATTTTAGAATTAGAAATAGTTTTGGGTAATATATAGCTTTTTGAATTAATATTAAATTTAATATATTTAAAAACTTCTTTTTGTGTTTGGTAGTCAAATAAAAATTTTTGCTGTATAGATTCTGCAATAATTTGGATAACGCTATCTCTAAAATTAACTGCTTCTAATTCAATACTTATATCTGTCATCTTAAAAATCTTAATTTAAATTAACTTTTGTAGCGACAAAAATATATTAATAGTTAACTTATGTCAATAATTTTATAATTTAAATTATAGATATTATAAGGATGAATTAACAAAAATAAAGCTAGGGATTTAAAATAAGTAGTAGAATTTTAAATCCCTAAAGTATCTCTATATAACTCAAGCATAGCGTCCTGTTCAGCTAGCTTATCTTTATCAAGTTTTTTTAGCTTTAAAACAGTTTTCATCGCTTTAACATCAAATCCGTGTGAAGAAGCATCTTGAAAAATATCCTTAATTTCTTCAGATAGATCAGCTTTTTCTTGCTCTAACCGCTCTATTTTGCTTAAATATTGCTCTAATTGTTCTTTTACTACTACTTCAGACATAAAAAATTATTTAACCTTTTTAAATTTACTATATAATACAAATATCATTCTTATTCAATAAAATATTAATAATGCAAATTTATCCTTTGAGGCTTTTGCCTAATAAAATCGATTTTGATTTTATGAATTTTAAAAAAGTCAGTTACACTTTCTCAATTATTTTATCACTCATTAGCTTTATTTGGATTGGTATGTACAAATTTAATTTCGGTATTGATTTTGCCGGAGGTATAGTTATAGAAGTAAGGCTTGACCAAACGCCAGATTTACCAAAAATGCGTCAAGTTTTAGGTGAGCTTGGAATTGGTGAAGTAGTGCTGCAAAACTTTGGTAGTGAGCGTGACTTATCGATTAGATTTGGTAGTAGTAGCGAAGATAATTTAATGAAAAATATTGAGCTAATAAAGACAGCTTTACAAAATAATTTTCCTTATAATTTTGAATATCGTAAGGTGGATTTTGTTGGTCCGCAGGTCGGTAGGCAGCTAATTGAGGCAGGTACTATGGCAATGCTATTTTCGTTTGCGGCGATTATGGTTTATATTTGGGTGCGTTTTGAATGGTATTTTGGGCTTGGTATACTTATTGCTTTAGTGCATGATGTTATATTAGCACTTGGATTTATGAGTATAACAAAACTTGATTTTAACTTAAGCACCATTGCGGCAGTGTTAACTATCATAGGATATTCTGTTAATGATTCGGTAGTGATATATGATAGGATCAGGGAAAATTTACGTAAATATCATAAAAAAGGCATCACAGAAATCATAAATTTAAGTATTAATGAAACTCTATCTAGAACAATTTTAACAGTAGTGACTACTCTACTTGCTAATTTGGCACTTGTTCTTTTTGGTGGTGAAGCGATTCGTAGTTTTAGCGTACTTGTATTTTTTGGAATAATAGCAGGGACTTATTCGTCTATTTTTATTTCCGCTCCGATACTTACGATATTTGCCAATAGAAAATTTGAGAAAAAGTAAAAAAGCGTCATTGCGAGCGACTGTAAGGAGCGTGGCAATCTCATGAGATAGTACATGATTCCTAAGATTGCCGCGTCGCTCCGCTCCTCGCAATGACACAACAAGAGTAATTTATGCTGAAAAAAGAAGATAGAATTTTTACTAATTTACATGGTGAGCAAAGCCATGATTTGAAATCTAGCAAGAAGCGTGGTGATTGGGATAATACTAAAGCTTTGCTTAATAAAGGCAAAGAATGGATTATTGAAGAAGTTAAGAAATCGGGACTTAGAGGACGAGGAGGTGCAGGATTTTCTACCGGCACTAAATGGTCGTTTATGCCTAAAGAATCAAAAAAGCCATCTTATCTAGTAGTTAATGCTGATGAATCTGAACCCGGCACTTGCAAAGATCGAGATATATTAAGATATGAACCACATAAGTTAATAGAGGGGTGTTTGCTCGCCAGTTTTGCCATAGGAGCAAATAGCTGTTATATTTATATTAGAGGGGAGTTTTACAACGAAGCTTCCAATATTCAGCGTGCGTTAGATGAAGCATATAAAGATGGTTTGATAGGAAAAAATGCTTGCGGTTCAGGCTTTAATTGTGATATTTATTTGCATCGTGGAGCTGGAGCTTATATTTGCGGCGAAGAAACAGCCCTGTTTGAAAGCTTAGAAGGTAAAAAAGGTATGCCGAGGCTAAAGCCGCCTTTTCCGGCAGGCTTCGGATTATATGGCTGTCCAACCACTATAAATAATGTTGAATCTATTGCGGTAGTACCAACTATTTTAAGGCGAGGGGCTAGTTGGTTTGCATCGATCGGTAAGCCAAATAATACCGGTACTAAGATTTTTTGTATATCAGGTCATGTTAATAAGCCTTGTAATGTTGAAGAGGCAATGGGGATTCCTTTAAAAGAAATCATTGAGAAATATGCGGGCGGTGTTCGTGGTGGTTGGGATAACCTTAAAGCCATAATACCAGGTGGCTCTTCTGTTCCTCTGCTTCCTAAGTCTCTATGCGAAACTGCCGATATGGATTTTGATAGCTTAAAGGCAGCAGGTTCTAGTTTAGGTACTGGCGGGATTATTGTTATGGATAAATCAACTGATATTATTTATGCAATAGCACGTCTTAGTAAGTTCTATATGCACGAGTCTTGCGGTCAGTGTACGCCGTGTCGTGAGGGTACAAGCTGGATGTGGCGTGTTATGATGCGGCTCGTTAAAGGTGATGCCAAAAAATCCGAGATAGATCAGCTTCTTGAAGTTACAAAGGAAATAGAGGGGCATACTATTTGTGCTTTAGGTGATGCTGCCGCTTGGCCAATTCAGGGGCTTATACGTCATTTCAGAAGCGAGATTGAAGAAAGAATGCAATAGCCTTTATGTCATGTGTAGGGGCATAGGTGTTAACTTAAAGAGTATTATTGTTGCATGGGTCGAAAAACGCGTTCGGTGTCATCCCGTGGCTTGACCACGGGATCCAGAAAAAGAAGCCTAAATACAACAAGTTTTTAAAGCTAAAAGCTCGATTTTATCTCGCTTTATGCTGGATCCCGTGGTCAAGCCACGGGATGACACCGGTACTTAAGTTGATGCCCTAAGGATGACATACGAGCATTAATAACACAGCAAATAAATATAACTAAAAAAAACTTTATGCAAACAAATACTGAATCAAACAATAATAAAACAACTGCTCAAGAATGGAAATCTTTTATTTTAGTAGTAGTTGTTGCACTAATGATTAGAATATTAATAATAGAATCTTTTGTGGTTCCAACTGGGTCAATGAAAGCTACTATACTTGAAAATGATCGGATTTTTGGTACAAAATATAGTTATGGATATAGTAATTATTCTTTATCTTTTTTTGACTTTATTCATTTATTTAAGGGGCGAATATTTGCTCGCACGCCAGAGCATGGCGATATCATAATTTTTCGTCCTCCTCACGAAATGAATACTAGATATATAAAGCGTTTGATAGGGCTTCCCGGGGATAAAGTGCAATTAATTGATGATGTAATATACATTAACGATGAAAAAATAGAGCGTATAGAGTCAGGAACTTATGTTAGTGAAGAGGGAAGAAAATATTTAAAATTTAAAGAAACATTGCCAAATGGCAAAACATATTTTTCTTATAAGCTTGCTCCTGTTTTAGGAATTATGTCTAACGATAAATATGGTAATACAGATGCTTTTTATGTACCGGAAGGGGAATATTTCTTTATAGGTGATAATAGAGATCAGTCAAATGATAGTAGGATTGATTTAGGTTTTGTGCCGTTTGAGAATTTTATTGCCAAAGCACAATTTATTTGGTTTTCAACAAAAATAACATGGTGGGATAGTGATATAGGGGTTGTTAATCTGATATTAAAGTTAAAACCTTGGGTAGAGTCTATTAGGTTTAATAGGATATTTAGAAATCTATACAGCATAGAGGATTGATGGAGTCATTTAAGGAGTTAGAAAAATTACTAGATTATAGTTTTAAGAATAAGGCACTTTTAACAGAAGCCTTAAGTCATCCCTCTTTAAGACAGCATCATGAATATAAGGCTAATAAAGATTATGAGCGGTTGGAATTTCTAGGTGATGCAGTATTAAATTTAATTATCACAGAAATTTTATTTAATAATTTTAAAGAATATAACGAAGGAAACTTAGCTAAAATTAGATCATATTTAGTTTGTAAGGAAACAATTTGTGTAGTAGGAGCTAAGCTTGGTTTAAAAAATTATATTATTATGACTCATGGCGAAGAAATAGCCGGCGGGCGTGATAATCCTAATAATATTGAAAATGTTACGGAAGCTTTAATCGCAGCTATATATCTCGATAGTGATATTACTACAATTCATAATATTATAGGGAAATTATGGGCTGAATTTATAAAAGTCAAAGATTTAACAGATTATGACCCTAAAACCGCCTTACAAGAATGGGCACAAAGCAAAGATCATCATATCCCGATATATCGACTTATTAAAAGAGAGGGCGTAGCTCACTTATCAACCTTTACAGTATCAGTAAAAATAAACGGCTACGAGCAAACAGGTAAGGGACACTCTATAAAAGAAGCTGAAAAAAACGCCGCAAGAAGTTTATTGCATAGGCTTAAAAATGATTAAACAAAAAACAGTCTCAGTTTGTATTATCGGCAGACCAAATAGTGGCAAGTCCACTTTGCTAAATAGAATAATTGGCGAAAAGCTTTCGATAGTTACCCCCAAAGTTCAAACAACTAGGTCAATTATTACCGGCATTATTACCCTAAAAGATACGCAAGTGATCTTATATGATACGCCAGGGATATTTGAGCCGAAAGGGACTTTAGAAAAGGCAATGGTTAGATGTGCTTGGTCTAGCCTGCATAGTGCCGATATTGTCATGTTAATTATTGATAGCTTAAAGCCATTAGATAGCATAACGCATGATATTTTAAATAAGCTTTGCTCACTTAATATTGTCCCAGTAATTTTATTAAACAAAATAGATATTGAGTCAAAATATCTAAACGACATTAAAACTTTCTTAACAGAGCAATATCCTGACAGCTTACTTTTTCCTATTTCTGCTATATCGGGTGAGAATGTTAATAAGCTAATTGAATATATAACAAGTAAAGCAAAAATCGCTCCTTGGCTTTATGAAGAGGATGACATAACCGATTTGCCGATGCGTTTTATCGCCGCAGAAATTACGAGAGAACAGTTATTTTTAGGGTTGCAGCAAGAACTGCCTTATAAGCTAACTGTGCAAACCGAAAAATGGGAAGAGCTTGAAGATAAATCCGTAAAGATTAATCAGGTTATAGTAGTTTCAAGAGAAAGCTACAAAACTATAATACTCGGTAAAAATGGCTCAAAAATCAAAGAACTCGGAATGAAATCTTGCAAACAGATGGAACAGTTTTTTGGCTTCCCCGTGCATTTGTTTTTATTCGTCAAAGTGCGTGAGTTATGGGAAGATAATTCTGATTATTATCAACATATGAAAATATGAGGAATTCAAACGTCATTGCGAGGAGAGGCAATGCATCGACGCGGCAATCTCTGGAATCTTGTTTTTCTCATAAGAGTGCCACGCTCTTTTTAGTCGCGACGTTGTTACATGGCTCGAAAAACGCCCTCGGTGTCATACCGTGACTTGGGAACTAGATCCAGAAAAACAACTAAAAATATCAATGTTATTGATATTTTTAACTGGATCCCGTGAATAAATCACGGGATGACAGAGGAAAAATCGAGCCATGCAACAAAGCCTTTAGTCGCTCGCAATGACATTTTGAGAAAAATAATAATAAACTAAAAACAACAATGATAGTACTTGGGATTGATCCAGCACTTGGGAGTTTGGGATGGGCGGTGGTTGCAAAAGAGTCGGCAAAACTGAAATACTTAGCTAGCGGTACGATAAAAACAACTAGTAAAGATGAAATACATCATAGGCTTAGCTATATCAATAGTATATTAGAAAAAGTGATATTAGAATATAAGCCGAATATGGCAGCGATTGAAGAAACGTTTGTTAATACTAATAGCGTAACTTCGTTAAAGCTTGGCTATGCTAGAGGTGCTATAATGTCGCTGATTGGTAGATATGGTTTAGATATGCGAGAATTCAAACCTAACACGATAAAAAAAACTGTCACAGGATATGGTCATGCCGAAAAGGATCAGATTTTGCATATGATTAAGTTACTTCTGCCTGGCACTTCCCAAATTACTAACTCAGATGAAGCTGATGCTGTAGCAATCGCTTATACCTGTTTAGTTACGAAAAATTACTGAAATGAAGCCTATAATAATATTAGTCGCACCGCAAATGGGTGAGAATATCGGTGCTACCGCAAGAGCCATGAAGAATTTTGGCTTAGATGAGCTTAGAATAATAACCCCAAGAGATGGTTGGCCAAACGAACAAGCCCGCAATAATGCAGTTGGAGCAGTAAATATTATAGATGATGCAAAAATTTATAATAGCTTAGAGGAATGTATTAAAGACCTCGAATATTTATATGCGACTACTTGCATCAAGCGAGCGATGAATAAAGATTATGTATTTTCACAAAATTTGACTACCGATTATCCGAATTCTGCAAAAGTCGGGATAATGTTTGGGCGGGAAAATAATGGGCTTAGTAATGAAGAAATATCGCTTGCCAATAAGATTATCACTATTAATACTACAGAATTTAGCTCGCTAAACATCGCACAAGCAGTTATTATTGTATGTTATGAATTATTTCGTAATTCTGCATCAAGAGAAGATATTTATAATATTCAAAAACTTGCTACTAAAGAAGAAATAGATCATTTCCTAACAAATTTATTCGGAAAATTAGACAAAGCCGGATTCTTTAAAGCCCCTGACAAGAAACACTCCATGCAGCAAAATATTACCAATATATTTATGCGTATCAATAACCTTTCCACCCCTGAAGTCCAAACTTTACAAGGTATTATAAAGTCACTGAATCAATAATACTTAGCAACTTCTTAAATTCAGGAGTATAATTTTTGATATGTTCATAAATTTCATCAGCAAGCTTCTTATTATAGGTGTGTGAGGTCATATTACGATCAAGAAGCATGTGAATCCATAAATCTTCATCATTTATAATGCCCACTGCGTAAGCTTCTTTAATGACTTCTTTGGGATAATTAAGAACTATACCCATTTGAGCAAAATACTCTTTTAAAAATTTCCAAGCAAGTTCAAAAGTAAATTCAAATCTTTGAATTGTTGCGTCTATATAAGCACGATCTTCTGTGATTGGTTTTAAATAAATAGCTTCAAGTGCTATAAAAGCTTTACGAAAGTTTTCAAGTTTTGTTTTAAGTTTAATATTTATTTTTAACATATAAAATCTTTTTATTTCTTATTATATTTTCATAAAGCTCACGGCTTATTTTCGTGTTATCGAACCTGACACAATCTATTTTTAAAAGCGTATCAGCATCATTTATAATATCTACAACTTTTAACCATTCTTGATCTGTAATATTAGGGCAAATGATAGCAAGATCAATATCGGAACGCTCGTTGTTATCGCCTCTAGCACGAGAACCAAAAAGCCATATTTCTTCGATAAATGGTAAAGATTTTAGCTTTTTGATAAATATGTAGGATTGTATATCTTTATTCATTTAATTACCAGCTTTTATATTAAAGGTTTAATAATCTCAGCAACTCTTTCAGCTTCATCTAAAGGTGGATAGCTATACTCTTCTAATTTCGTTACAGACTCATCAAACATTTTTGCTATTTTCAGCTCAACCAGTTTTTTTACAAAAATTTTGTGCTTTGCAGAATTAAAATTTGAAGGGCAGAATATATAAAGAGGTTTGCCGCTTGAAGCTGCCTCGCTGCACATTGATATAGAATCGGCTGTAGAGATTATATATTTTGCTTTAGCGAGCATAGCGATATATGGGTTAAACCCTGTATCAGTAGTTGGATCATATATAATTGTTGAAATCGGCATGTTATTTTTAATAATTGATTTTACTGTGTCAGGTGTGCGTCTGCTAAAACTAATGAAAAAAGGAGTTTTTTGATTATCATATATTCTTTTTAACAATGAAGAAAAATGAATAGCTTCTTTTTCGGTAAAATTAAATTTTTTATTATTCCCGCCAATTATTATGGCAATAAATTCTTTAAGCTTAGGATAATGTTTTTGTAGTTCTGCCTCTGCTGTAGCAAATTTAGCAGTTACGTTATTGATAGCTCCGTTTATTGGGATGATGAAATCGTCATTGCGAGGAAATGCATAGCATTGACGAAGCAATCTAGTGAAAAAGTCCTGAGATTGCCACGCTCCTTGCAGTCGCTCGCAATGATCTTGATCATGATAAGGCAAGATCACCGCCTCAAACACTTCATAAGATAAATTAGGTTGCATTATTTGAATCAGTTTAATTTCTTTTTTTAACTTGTTTTTTAAATAAAATGCTAAAGCTGCCGTTCTTCTTCCAGCAGTAATAATTATGCTAGGCAAAGGTTTCGCCGTAATATCTTGTAATATCTCTTTTTTTATATGAATAGGATAATATTTAAGTAAAAAATTCGGCAACTTGGCTAAGCAATTATATTCAAGCCTAATGACTGTATATTCTTCTGCTAATTTTTCAGCAAGTGCAATTGCTTGGTGGTTATTTCCCGTTCTACTATCTGTAAACACCCAGATCATAAATATTCCTTTAAAGGTAATGTTAGTAAGTCGGTAAGCGGGAGTGATTTATCGCAAGCATAGGCTATTTTTGACATAACAGGAATTTGGGCTATTAAAGGTATGTTATATTTTTGTGATAAATGACTTCCACTATTACCATCAAATAAATCGCTCATATTCTCGATTATTCCGAGTATCGGTAAATTTAATTTTTGATATAAATCTATCGAGCGTACGACATCTATTTCCGACATTTTTTGCGGAGTAGTAACGATTACCACGCCGTTTAAATGATAATTCTCCAGCATACTTAAATGAATGTCCCCTGTCCCTGGTGGCATATCAATAATTAAATAATCAAGGCTATCCCATTTTGTCACTGATAATAATTGATAAATAGTTTTACTAGCCATAGGACCACGCCAAATAATTGCGGAATAATCTTTAACGAAGAAGCCTATAGATATTACTTCGATATTTTTTGCTCTTACCGGTATTATTCGCCCATTGACTGTTTGCGGCACTTCATTAATACCAAATATATGGGGAATTGAAGGTCCATAAATATCAGCATCAACTATGCCAACTCGGTAATTCTCTAAACTTAATTGCTGAGCAATAAGAGCTGAAATAGTAGATTTGCCGACTCCTCCTTTACCTGAAGCGACTAGGATAATCTTTTTAACATTCTCTACAAAATGTTTGGGTTTTTGAGGTTTTTTTTCCACTATTCTACTTTCAGTAAAAACAATAGTTATTTTACCTATGCCGACTATTTCATTAAGCTTTTTAATTGCTTCATTCTTTATTTCTTCTGCTTCTAATTTGTCAATGCCTGATATATCTATTGAAAAACCAACATTATTATGTTTAATTATAATATTTGATATAACTTGTTTTAAAAAAGTACCGTCTTTAAAAGCAATATTATGCAGTTTATCGATAATTTGGTTTTGGTGTAAATCAGCCATAATTAAATTTCCTTTTTAAGTCTGCTATAAGTTCGCAACTTGACGTTAAATACTATAATATATATAATCACTAAATCTTCAAATTTCAAAATTAATATAAAAAGCAAATGCTTAGTAAAAAATATATCCCAATTTTTAAAAAATCTCCGTGGAAAGATTTTGATAACGATAAAGATGATAATATATTCACAAGACCAAGAAAAAATCAATTTAATTTCAGTACAAAAACAATAATTTTAGTTGCTCTAGCATCTTTTGTTTTGTGGCTTGCCTCAGGTATTTATGAAGTAAAAGAGGGTGAAGAAGCGGCTGTAACAAGGTTTGGACGTTTTGTTCGTAAAGGTTACGCTGGTCTTAATTATCGTTTACCTGCTCCATTTGAAAAAGAAATAGTCGAGAAAGTTAAACAATCAAGACGAATTGAGATTGGATATCGTACAAATAATTCTGTGCGTAGTGGTGGTGATACCAAAAATATTGCCGGTGAAAGTATTATGTTAACTGGTGATGAGAATATTGTTGCTTTAAATTGTGACGTAATGTGGCATATTAGTAATCTTGAGGATTTTATGTTTAACGTACAAAAGCCTGAAGAAACAGTTAAGTCAACAGTAGAAAGTGCCGTTAGAGAAGTGATAGGGAACACGCCTATTTCTTGGGTATTATCTGATCAGAAGCAGGAAATTACTCATAAAATAGAAACATTAGCACAAAAAATTCTAGATAGTTATAACGTTGGAGTAATGATTGAAAAGGTGCAATTATTAAAAGCTGAGCCACCTGCTGAGGTAATAGATGCTTATAGAGATGTGCAAACTTCAAAAGCAGATAAAGAAAAAGAAATAAATCAAGCTCAAGCCTATAATAATAAAGTATTACCGGAAGCTAGAGGGGCAGCAGCTAGAATTATAGAAGAAGCAGAAGCCTATAGAGAGGAAATAATATCAAAGGCCGAAGGAGATAGCCAAAGATTTAGTGCAATTTATAACCAATATGCTGCAAATAAGCAAGTAACTAGAGACAGGCTATATTTAGAAGTAGCTGAAGAAGTATTAAGTGGTTCAAGTAAGACTATTATTAATAATGCTCTATTACCG
The DNA here is from genome assembly GCF_964026455.1 of Rickettsia endosymbiont of Lasioglossum villosulum. Classification (NCBI taxonomy): domain Bacteria; kingdom Pseudomonadati; phylum Pseudomonadota; class Alphaproteobacteria; order Rickettsiales; family Rickettsiaceae; genus Rickettsia; species Rickettsia endosymbiont of Lasioglossum villosulum. The sequence continues at coordinate 1,265,091 of NZ_OZ032152.1, read as the reverse complement.
CATATGTCTATTAAGTGATGATGTAGTGTCATCCAGTCATTGCGAGGAAATTACGAAGTAATTAACGAAGCAATCTCAGGAGTATCGCATTGTTTCATGAGATTGCCACGTCGATTCTACGAATCTCCTCGCAATGACGAAGCTAATTAAACAATAAAAAATGTTAAATTAAATGCAAAAGATTTACTATATAATTTTTACAGCTATTTTTGGGCTGATATTAATTTCTAGCTCACTATTTTCAGTTGATCAACGTCACTCTGCTGTAGTATTCCAATTTGGTGAAGCAGTAAGAACCATAGAAAAACCTGGACTACATATTAAAGTTCCGTTAATTCAAAATGTTGAATTTTTTGATAAGCGTCTTTTAGATGTTGAAGTTGAAGCAAAAGAGTTAACGGCTGCTGATGGTAAAAGAGTTATTGTTGATGCTTATGCTAAGTTTCAAATTAATAATCCTGTAATGTTTTATAAAACTGTTCATGATTATCAGGGAGTCAAAATTAGGCTGACTCGTAACCTTGAATCTTCAATGCGGAAAGTAATAGGTAAGATTTCACTAAGTAGTTTATTATCGCAAGAGCGTAGTAATGTAATGCTTAATATTTTAAATCAAGTAGACGGCGAAGCTAAAAGCTTCGGTATTGATGTGGTTGATGTTAGAATTCTAAGAGCTGACTTACCAAAGGAAAATAGTGCGGCTATTTATCGTCGTATGCAAACTGCTCGTGAAAAAGAAGCGACACAAATTAGGGCAGAAGGGCAAGAAGAAAGTGTTCGTATTCGCTCAAAAGCCGATAAGGAAAGTAAGATAATACTTGCTAAAGCTTACAAAGATGCCCAAATTATCAAAGGTGATGGTGACGAGAAAGCGGCTAAAATATATAATTCTGCTTATTCTGCCGATCCGGAATTTTACAAATTTTATAAGTCGCTTTTAGTATATAAAAATTCTTTAAAGAAAGAAGATACTAATTTTATCATTTCGCCCGATGCTGAAGTTTTAAAATATCTTAATTTAGCTAAGTAGTATATGAATCTGAAAATATTTTTTGTTATAATAATTTTAATATTTAATAACAATGTTTTAGCGAAAGAAAATAATAAATCTTCAAAAGCAATAGATTTGGAGGAGGAAAGTGAGTTTACTGAAATAAATTCCATACCTCTAAAAGTAAATAATGCATCACGTTATAGTTTTGCTGATATAGTTGAGCCTTTAATCCCTGCTGTTGTTAATATTTCTACTATAGAATATGTTAATAGTAAGGCAGAAGCTGCAGAAAAAGATCCTTTACAAGAAAAAAAACCTCTGGATTTCATTAATGATTTTCTAGAACGTCTTAACATACCTCTTAACCTTGAAGAAGTTGACCCTACTCCAAAAGCGATGCCGCTCGGTTCTGGCTTTATTATTGAACCTAATGGTTTGATAGTTACAAATTATCACGTGATTGCTAATGTTAGTAAAATTAATGTAAAATTAGCTGATAACACTGAATTACCAGCTAAACTAATAGGTAGTGATACTAAAACTGATTTAGCTCTTTTAAAAATAGATGTTGAGGAACCGCTGCCTTTCGTCGAATTTGGTGATTCAAATGATGCAAGAGTAGGGGACTGGGTTATTGCAATCGGTAATCCTTTCGGTAATCTTGGTGGTACTGTTACTGCGGGTATTATTTCTTCAAAAGGACGGGATATTGATATTGACACTAACAATATAGTCGATAATTTTATCCAAACAGATGCGGCAATTAATAACGGCAATTCTGGTGGTCCTATGTTTAATCTGGATCAAAAAGTAATTGGTGTAAATACGGCAATTTTTTCACCGCTTGGCACTAATATAGGTATTGGTTTTGCTATTCCTTCAAATACTGCAAAGCCTATAATTGAGCGTCTTAAAAAAGATGGTAAAATAAATAGAGGTCGTCTTGGTGTAACAATACAAGATTTGACCGAAGAAATATCAGAAGGATTAGGGCTAAAAGACACTAATGGTGTGTTGGTTGCTAAAATCCAAAAAGATGATCCAGGTGATAAAGCAGGCATCAAAACAGGTGATATAATATTAGAATTTGCAGGGCAGACAGTTAAAAATACTAAAAGATTACGTGTAATTGTTGCTGATATTCCTGTCGATCAAGAAGTGAAAGTAAAAGTATTAAGAGACGGAGAAACAATAGAACTACCAATAAAAATGACTTCAGATAATGAGGAAGTTAAACAAGAAGCTGTAGAAGAAAATATAGAAAAAGTTACCAAGAAAGAAGATAATGGCACGTCTATTGTAAAAAGTAATATCACTTTTAGTAACTTGACTGAGGAGTTAAAGCAAAAATTTGCTATATCTGATGATAAGGTAGGATTAGTTATTACGAATGTTGATGAAGAAGATAGTAGCTTTAGAGTTGGTGATTTAGTAAGTAATGTTAACCAAGAAAGCATAAGCGATATAAATAAACTAGAAGAATTATATGAAAATGCTAAAAAATTTGATTGAGAGAGGTGATAGTAGTATGTTCGTGCCATTATCGGTTACTAATTAAGTATCATGTCGTGGCGGTGTTATCTGCGTGGATACCAAATACGTTATTGCGAGCGACTGTAAGGAGCGTGGCAATCTTAGGAGATTTTTATGAGATTGCCACGTCGCTTTGCTCCTCGCAATGACAATAAAAACAACCAATACCATAATTTATGAGTGAAAAAATTGCAATTTTAAGTGCATATAGTTTTGTAAATATAGAAGAGCCGGAAAGCTTAATACCGAAACTATTATTTGTCGGTAAAAGAAAATATGTTAAAGGTACTATCTTATTATCGAAAGAGGGTTTTAATGGTTCTTTTTCAGGTTCATATGAAAGTGTAAATCTTGTACTTGAGGAATTAAAAAAACTAACTAATGCGAAAGACGTGAATGTTAAAATAAATTACAGTGAAATACATCCTTTTCAAAAGTTAAAAGTCAGGCTTAAAAAAGAAATCGTTGCGATGAATGTTGACAATTTAAATGTTAATCTGTTTAAAGGCGAGTATATAGAGACAAAAGATTGGGATGAATTCATTACGAAACAAGATGTTATAGTAGTGGATACACGTAACGACTATGAAGTGGAAGTCGGTACATTTAAATCGGCAATTAATCCTTATACTGAAACATTTAAACAATTTCCGGCATGGGCTGAGCAAAATGCTGAATTACTTAAAGGTAAGAAAATTGCAATGTTCTGTACCGGCGGCATACGTTGTGAGAAATCTACTAGCTTACTGAAAAGTATGGGACATGAAGAGGTATATCACTTAAAAGGTGGTATATTGCAATATCTAGAAGATACACAAAATAAGAATAATTTATGGCAAGGTGAGTGCTTTGTTTTTGATGATAGAAGAGCGGTGGCGGATGATCTAGCACCTGCTGAAGGGTACTGGCTCGAGAGAAAGTAATACTCGCTTTATTTGAAAAATTGGCTACGTTGTTTTTTGCTTTTAATCCTCACGTACTATATGTACGCTGCGGTTAAAAGCTTCAAAACGCCTTGCTCTTTTCCAAATAAAGCTTCGTCTTAAAAGTATAATACAAACCAATAATATAATATGACTAAGACCAAACAAGAAATTTATAATAAGCGTCCGATTTCGCCGCATTTAACTATATATAAGCCGCAAATAAGTTCTACCTTATCGATTTTGCATCGTATGACAGGGGTAGCTTTATTTTTTGCAGTTTCAATTTTGGCATGGTGGTTTATTCTCAGTAAATTTAATAGTAATTATATACAGCTAGCTAATTGTTGTTGCATTATAAAAATATGTTTGATCCTAACTAGCTTTGCTTGGTTTTATCATTTATGTAACGGCATCAGGCATTTATTTTGGGATATTGGATTAGGCTTTTCTATAAAAGCAGTTAATTTAACAGGCTGGAGCGTGGTTATTTGTTCTGTCTTATTTACGATATTGTTGTGGGTGTAGTAATATTATTTGTCATCTCATGGTTTGCTGGTGTTGTTGATGGGGCTTGTCATCCCGTGGCTTGTCCACGGGATCCAGCCTAAAGCGAGATAAATCGAGCTTTTAATTTTAAGAAGTTATTGCGTTTATATTTTTACTGGATCCCGTGGACAAGCCACGGGATGACACCGAGGGCGTTTTTTGGATCCCGCTACAAGCTCGCGGGATGACATACTTAATAACAAAAAAAATGTGTTTAGAGAAAATTAATGACATATGATTTTAGAGCAGAGATTGTAAAAGCAAAAAATACTGGTTCTGCTAAAAGTGGTTCACATCATTGGTTGCTACAAAGAATTACCGCTATTATATTAGTGTTGTGTTCTTTATGGTTACTATATTTTACGCTAGCCCATAAAAACAGTGATGTAAATATTATTATTTGGGAACTGAAAAGACCTATTAATTTAATACCTTTATTAATCGCAGTAATTACTTCTTTATATCATGCCATGCTTGGAATGCAGGTAGTAATAGAGGATTATATAAGCTGCAACAAGTTACGGAATACATTAATTATAGCAGTGAAGCTATTTAGTATTCTAACTATCATAGCTTTTATAGTAGCTGTGTTTTATAAAGGATAATTAATAAATGTGTCATGCCGTGGCTTGACCACGGCATCCAGAAAATAATAAAAAATACTAATATTATTAGTATTTTTAGCTGGACCCCGTGGACAAGCCACGGGGTGACAATAGTGGAAGAAACCCATACAAACATTTAAAAATAGAAAATTAACTTAATGACCAAATCGTATAATATAATTCATCATAAATTTGACGTAATAGTCGTAGGTGCAGGCGGGGCAGGTTTACGTGCTGCGTTCGGTATGGCTAAAGAGGGTCTTAATACGGCTTGTATATCAAAGCTTTTTCCTACTCGTAGCCATACTGTTGCAGCACAAGGCGGTATTAGTGCAGCTCTTGGTAATATGGGAGCGGATGATTGGCGTTGGCATATGTATGATACAGTTAAAGGTTCTGATTGGTTAGGTGATCAGGATGCAATCGAATATATGTGCAAGAATGCTCCGGATGCGATTTTAGAGCTTGAGCATTACGGCGTACCTTTTTCAAGAACCGAAGAGGGAAAAATTTATCAGCGTCCTTTTGGCGGTATGACTACCGAGTACGGCAAAGGCAAGGCAGCACAACGTACATGTGCAGCAGCAGATCGTACTGGACATGCTATACTTCATACTTTATATCAACAATCATTAAAGCATAAAGTACAGTTTTTTATCGAATATTTCGCTATTGATTTATTAATGGAAGATGGTGAATGTAGAGGGGTAGTTGCATGGAATTTAGATGATGGTAGTCTGCATTGTTTCAGAGCACATAATGTAGTACTTGCAACGGGCGGATATGGGCGTGCTTATTTTTCAGCAACTTCGGCTCATACTTGCACGGGTGACGGGGGTGGTATGGCGATTAGAGCAGGCTTGCCGCTGCAAGATATGGAGTTTGTCCAGTTCCATCCGACCGGAATATATTCAGCTGGTTGTCTTATAACAGAGGGAGCTAGAGGTGAGGGTGGTTATCTTGTTAACGCTAATGGTGAGCGTTTCATGGAACGTTATGCACCGGCTGCAAAGGATTTAGCCTCAAGGGATGTGGTTTCAAGAGCGATGACTATCGAAATCCGTGAGGGACGAGGAGTTGGAGAGCATAAAGATCATGTATTCCTGCATTTAAATCATTTATCACCTGAAATTTTACATAGTCGTTTACCTGGTATTTCTGAAACAGCTAAAATTTTTGCTGGTGTTGATGTAACCAAAGAGCCGATACCAGTACTTCCTACAGTGCATTATAATATGGGCGGAATACCTACTAATTATCATGGTCAGGTAATAATTAAAGACGGCAAAAACCATAATAGCGTAGTAAAAGGTCTTATTTCGATCGGTGAAGCTGCTTGTGTATCGGTGCATGGTGCTAATCGTCTAGGATCAAATTCTTTGCTTGATTTAGTAGTATTTGGCAGAAGTGCAGCACTAAAAGCAGCTGAGCTTATTAAGCCAGCAAGTCCGCATAAGCCTATATCAGAAGAATCACTTGAAAAAATTATTAGTAGATTTGATAAAATTCGTCATAGTAGTGGTAATATTTCGGTTGCAGATTTAAGGCTCAAAATGCAACGAACTATGCAAAGTCATGCTTCAGTATTTAGAACTCAAGAAGTGCTAGATGAGGGGGCAGAAATGATTAGCGAGATAAGAAGCGGTTATAAAGATATAAAAATTAATGATAAATCTTTAATTTGGAACAGCGATTTAGTTGAAGCCTTGGAGCTAGATAACTTACTTGATCAAGCTTTAGTAACTGTATATTCAGCAGCTGCAAGAAAAGAAAGCAGAGGAGCACATGCAAGAGAAGATTATCCCGATCGTAATGATAAAGATTGGATGCAGCACACTCTTAGCGGGGTTGATGAATCCGGCAAGGTGGTGCTTGATTACAAACCTGTTACTTTAACTACTTTGAGTGATGAAGTGAAAGCAATTCCACTGGCGAAAAGGGTGTATTAAAAAATTGTCATTGCGAGGAAAAACTGTAAGTTTTGACGAAGCAATCTCATGAAGTAGTATAAAATTCCTGAGATTGCCACGTCGCTCCGCTTCTCGCAATGACAATTTAGTATCTACACTGGCAAACTAACAACACAAAAAACATGCTTGAATATTTAATAAAATTTTCTCCAAAAATTCTTTTTATCGTAGAAGGGACTTTGGTTACTTTGAAATATAGCGTTATTGCTGTTATATTTGGTCTAGTTATAGGAATATTGCTAGCACTATGTAAGGTAAATAAAAATCGTGCGTTAAGACTTTTTGCAGATTTTTATACTTCTATTTTTAGAGGTACGCCTTTATTAATCCAATTAAGTATTATATATTTTGCCTCACCTTATATAGGTATTAAATTTACTGTATTTATGGCAGGTGCTATTTCTTTTTCTCTTAATTCAGGTGCTTATGTTTCGGAAGTAATAAGAGCAGGAATTAATGCAGTTGATAAAGGGCAGTTTGAGGCGGCAGAAGCTCTTGCTATCCCCAAATTTTTGATTATGAAAGATATAATTTTGCCACAAGCAATTAAAAATATTTTTCCATCGCTAACCAATGAGCTTATCAATTTAATCAAAGAGTCAGCCATTATTTCAATGTTTGGAGAAATGGACTTGATGAAAAGAGCACAAATTGTATCGCTTGAGACGTATAATTATTTTTTCCCCATGATTGTTGCCGCTTGTTGTTACTATATTTTAGTGATGCTAATAAGTTTTATAGCAAGAATAATAGAGAAAAAACTAATTGTTAGTTAAAACATACTTGCTTTTATGGAAAAAGTAATTATAATTTAAATTTAGTGTAATTTAATTTGACAGTGTAAATATATTATTTGCATTTGTAAAATCATTTAAAATTCAAAGGGCAAAAGTAGTTTTTGCCCTTTAATCATCGTATATGTAAGTTTTTTTGGAGTGTTTTTTTAATGCCAACATATAATCAATTAGTACGTTTTGGAAGAAAATCAAAAGTTCGTAAAACTAAATCTCCTGCGTTAGAGGCTAATCCTTTTAAAAGTGGAGTTTGTTTAGTAGTAAAAACTGTTACTCCTAAAAAGCCTAACTCAGCTCTTCGTAAAGTAGCAACTGTACGTTTAAGTAATAAAAGAACAGTAAATGTTTATATTCCTGGTGAAAAGCATAGTGTGAAAGAGCACGATAGAGTATTAGTAAGAGGCGGGCAGGTTCCTGATCTTCCAGGGGTAAAATATCACGTGGTACTCGGTGCTTATGATATTGCCGGAGTTAAAGGGCGTAAACAAGGTCGTTCACGTTATGGTGCTCCTCGTAAACAAGTTGTAGCTACAAAAAAATAATTATTAGTTAGAGAGAAAAAGTCAAATGTCACGTCGTCACGCCGCAGAAAAGCGAGTAATTTTACCTGATATGAAGTATAACAGTGTTTTACTTTCTAGGTTTATCAATAATATTATGAAAGAGGGAAAAAAAGCTCTCGCAGAAAAAATAGTTTATTCTGCTTTCGATAAAATTGAAAAGAAACATAAAGCTGATCCGTATCAGACTTTCAATAATGCTATGAATAATGTAAAGCCATATTTGGAAGTAACTTCTGTAAGAGTAGGTGGAGCTAATTATCAAGTTCCAACTCCGGTTGATGAAAGAAGAGGCTATGCTCTTGCATCTCGTTGGATTATTACAGCGGCAACAAAACGTTCTGAAAAAATGATGATTGATAAACTCGCTGAAGAATTATTTGAAGCTTCAAATAATAGAGGTGTTGCTATTAAGAAGAAAGAAGACACCCATAAAATGGCTGAAGCTAATAAAGCTTTCTCACACTTTAGCCCTAAAAAAACAAAGCAGGGTAACTAAATATGAGTAAAAAGCTTGAAAATATCCGTAATATCGGTATATGTGCTCATATTGATGCAGGTAAAACTACTACTACAGAACGTATTCTATATTATACAGGTAAATCCCATAAAATAGGTGAAGTTCATGAGGGCGGTGCTACCATGGACTGGATGGAGCAGGAGCAAGAACGTGGTATAACAATTACCTCGGCTGCTACTACTTGTAGATGGCAAGATAAACAAATTAATATTATTGATACTCCTGGACACGTTGACTTTACTATCGAAGTAGAGCGTTCTTTACGTGTTCTTGATGGTGCTGTTGCAGTATTTGACGGCGTTGCAGGTGTTGAACCTCAATCTGAAACAGTATGGAGACAAGCTGATAAATATAATGTTCCTAGAATGTGTTTTGTCAATAAAATGGACAGAATGGGAGCGGATTTTTATAGATGCGTTGACATGATCAAGGATCGTTTAGGAGCAAAACCTTTAGTTATTCAGCTTCCAATAGGTATTGAAGAAAATTTCAAAGGAGTTGTTGATCTTGTTAAAATGCAAGCAATAGTTTGGAAAGACGAGTCTTTAAGTGCTGAGTATTCTTATCAAGAAATTCCTGATGATCTGAAAGTAAAAGCAGAAGAATATCGTGCTAATTTGCTTGATATGGTTGTTGAACTAGACGATAAAATCATGGAAAAATATTTGTCTGGTGAAGAAGTAACTGAAGAAGAGATTAAAAAATTAATTAGAAAAGGTACTATTACGGCAGCTTTTTATCCAGTTTTATGTGGTAGTGCATTTAAAAATAAAGGCGTACAGCCTCTACTTGATGCTGTAGTAGATTATTTACCATCACCTATTGATATTGCTACAGTAAAGGGCGTTGAAGTTAGTACAGGTGAAGAAAAAGATTTCCCTATTTCTGTTTCTGAGCCATTTTCTGCCTTAGCATTTAAAATTATGAATGATCCGTTTGTTGGTTCATTAACTTTTATTAGAGTGTATTCAGGTAAGATTACTTCCGGGACAACTGTTATTAATACTGTAAAGAATAAAAGAGAGAAAATAGGTAGAATGCTATTAATGCATGCTAATAACCGTGAGGATGTAAAAGAAGCATCAGCAGGTGATATAGTAGCATTAGCAGGGCTTAAAGATACCACTACTGGTGATACATTATCAGATGAAGATAAAAAAGTAATTCTAGAAAGAATGGAATTCCCTGAGCCAGTTATTGAGCTTGCGGTAGAGCCTAAATCAAAGGTCGATCAAGAAAAAATGGGACTAGCTCTTTCTCGTTTAGCAGCTGAAGATCCTTCATTTAGAACTTCAACTGATCAAGAAACAGGGCAAACTGTTATTAAAGGAATGGGTGAGCTTCATTTAGAGATCATCATCGATCGTATGAGAAGAGAGTTTAAAGTTGAAGCAAATATTGGAGCTCCTCAAGTTGCATATCGTGAAACAATTACTAAAGCTTGCGAAATTGATTATACCCATAAAAAGCAATCAGGTGGTGCAGGTCAATTTGCACGTGTAAAAATTATTTTTGAACCTCTAAAAGAAGAAGATAAAAATAAGAGCTTTATTTTTGAAAGTAAAATTGTTGGTGGTGCTGTACCTAAAGAATATATTCCTGGTGTAGAAAAAGGATTAAATAACATTAGGGAAACAGGCGTAATTGCAGGTTATCCGATGATCGATTTTAAAGCTACATTAATTGATGGTGCTTTCCATGATGTAGATTCTAGTGTACTTGCGTTTGAAATTGCAGCAAAAGCAGCATTTAGAGAGGGGATGCCTAAAGGTAATCCTAAATTACTTGAACCTATTATGAAAGTTGAGGTGATTACACCAGATGAGTATATGGGTGATGTTATTGGTGATCTAAATAGTCGTAGAGGACAAGTTCAAGGTATGGAGCCAAGAGGTAATGCTCAAGTGATCAAGGCATATGTTCCTTTAGCTGAAATGTTTAGTTATGTTAATACGCTTAGATCTTTATCGCAAGGTAGAGCTCAGTATAGTATGGTATTTAATCATTATGATCAAGTGCCAACTCAAGTTGCAGATACTATTAAAGCTAAAAAATAATATTTATTATTAGCTTAAAATTAAAAATATTATATTTAAATAAAAAGGTTTCCAATAAATTTTGTTGATTTTTTATTTAAAATATGATAGGAGTGTAGCTCAATTGGTAGAGCGCCGGTCTCCAAAACCGGAGGTTGCGGGTTCGATGCCTGTCGCTCCTGCCATTACAAGTAATAGGGTTTTTACTATAAAATAACTTATAAATATGTTTAAAGAATATAAAATATACAAGTTTTTTGAACAAGTTAAACAAGAAGCTTATAAAGTAGTTTGGCCCACTAAAAAAGAGTTAACTGCTTCGACTTTAGTAGTCATATTAGCGGTTTTTGTTTTTAGCCTAATTTGTTTAGTGCTCGATTATGGTATACATAATATAATACAAATTTTACTTAACATCGGTAAATAAGTTATCAAGGAATAAATTGTGGCAGAACAAAATATAGATGATATATTGTCAAATTCTGAAAAAGATACAAAAAAGTGGTATGTTATACATACTGCATCAGGAGCAGAAAATCGTATAAAACGAGTGATGCTTGAGAGAATTAGCAAGCAAAAAATGTCAGATTTTTTTGATGATATATTAGTACCGGTTTTTGGTGTTTCCGAAGTTAAACGCGGTAAAAACGTCAAGGTAGAAAAAAAATTAATGCCTAGTTATATTCTAATAAAAATGAATATGACAGATAAATCTTGGCATTTAGTAAAAAATATACCAGGAGTAACAGGCTTTTTAGGTAGTAAAACTACTCCAAAAGCTCTTACGGAAAGCGAAATACAGAATATTAGATTAGAAACCGAAGCTAAAGAAGCAAAAGATGCGAAATTATACGAGGTCGGCGAAATAGTGACTGTTACAGAAGGACCTTTTGAAACCTTTACAGGTACTGTAGAAGAAGTAGACCAAGAAAAAGCTAGATTAAAAGTTTCAGTATCAATATTTGGCAAAGCAACTCCGATAGAGTTGAGCTTTACCCAAGTAAAGAAAAACGACTAATGTAAATAAATGAATAGAATTATTATTTGATTATCTTTAAAGATAAAAAAATTTAAGGCTATGATTAAGAGAGAAAAGAAGGATATTCGTAAATGGCACAAAAAAAAATAGAAGGTCATATTAACTTTTATGTAAAGGCTGGTGAAGCTACCCCTGCTCCTCCTATAGGGTCAACGCTTGGACAAAGAAAAGTTAATATCATGGAATTTTGTAAAGCTTTTAATGCTGTTACACAAGGTATTGAAAAAGGGACGCCTCTTCCAACTGTTATTACTATATATGCAGATAAGAGTTTTACTTTTATAGTTAAAACACCGCCGGCATCTCATCTTATAAAGAAATATGCTAAAGTCACCAAAGGATCTGGGGCTACTAAAAAGGAAGCTGTGGTAGGTAAAATCACTATGGATGATTGCCGTGAGATTGCAAAGTTAAAAATGCCTGATTTAAATACAAAAGATATTAAAGCTGCAACAAAGATTATTTGTGGTAGTGCAGCATCCATGGGAATTGAAGTTGTAGGGAATTAATTATTATGTCAAATAACAAAGATGTTGCTATAAAATCTAGCGGCGGTAAGAAAATAAGAGAAGCACGCGTTAAAGTAAGATCGGATAGTTTATATAATTTAACAACTGCGGTTGAGAGATTAAAATCCGCTTCTTATGTTAAATTTGATCCAACCTTAGAAATAGTTATGAAGCTTGGAATTGATCCAAGACATTCTGATCAAATGGTACGTGGTGTAGTGAATTTACCAGCAGGAACAGGTAAGACTGTAAGAGTTGCCGTTATTTGTAAAGAGGAAAGAGAAGAAGAAGCTAAAGCTGCTGGTGCAGATTTAGTAGGCTCAAGCAATATTATTGATGAAATTAAAGCTGGTAAGATCAATTTCGATGTATGTATAGCTACTCCCGATATGATGGCAGCTATAGGTTCAGTTGCAAGAATTTTAGGACCAAAAGGTTTAATGCCGAATCCTAAACTCGGGACTGTGACATTAGATATTAAGGGTGCTGTTAAGAATGCTAAAAGCGGTCAAGTAGAATATAGAGCAGAAAAAGCAGGTATAATTCACGCAGGTCTTGGAAAATTATCTTTTCCAGATCAAGATTTATTAAAAAATTTGAAAGCGTTTATTGATGCAGTAGTTAAAGCAAAACCTACTGGAGTGAAAGGAAGTTATTTAAAAGCAATATATTTATCTTCTACTATGGGTGCATCAGTACAAATAGATTTAGCTAGTATAGCATAATACATTTGAGTCTATATTTTTTAGCTATCTAACTTATTGATTTATGCAAAGTCTAATATATATTAAACTTATTTGTACTAAATTTTATAAATATAGCTTAAAGTAAAACTTCAAATATTAATCTAAATTTTTGTAAGTAGACTAATAAAGTATAAAAAAATAGCTATCTTAATAAATAATAAGTTATTAAGAAAAATATAGAAACATCTCAAGTGTTGTAACAAGGAGAATTAATAGAGTGTTAAGATCAGAAAAACCGGAAGTTGTAGAAGAAATAGCAAGTATTTATAAAGATTCACCATCTGTAATCGTTGCTCATTATCACGGATTAACTGTTAGTGAAGTCAATTCACTTAGGGAGTCTCTTAAGTCTAAGGATGCAGGTTTTAAAGTTGTAAAAAATACTTTAGCAAAAATAGCAGCAAATAAAGCAGGTCTTGATGATATCGTAAGCTTATTTTCGGGTCCTACCGCTATTGTTTATTCTAAAGAACCGGTTGAAATGGCAAAGTTAGTAGTTAATTTTGCTAAAAGCAATGAAAATCTTAAGATTGTTGGCGGTATAGTCGATAAACAAGTATTAAATGAACATTCAATAAAAGAACTTTCTAAGTTACCTTCATTAAATGAGCTTAGAAGTAAAATTGTTGGGTTATTACAAGCTCCGGCTACTAAGATTGCAGGCGTTTTACAAGCACCGTCTTCAAGCTTAGCCAGGGTAGTACAAGCAAATGCTAGTAAAAATTAATTCAGATAATAATATATAAAAGTAAAAAGGAAAAAATTATGGCAGATTTAGCTAAAATTGAAGAACAATTATCATCTTTAACATTAATGCAAGCAGCTGAGCTTGTAAAAATGTTAGAAGAAAAATGGGGTGTATCTGCAGCAGCACCTGTAGCTGTAGCAGCTGCCGCCGCTGCCGCCGCTCCTGCTGCTGAAGCAGCTGCTGAAAAAACTAATTTTGAAGTAGTTTTAGCTGCTAGTGGTGATAAAAAAGTGGAAGTAATTAAAATTGTAAAAGAAATTACAGGTCTTGGTTTAATTGAAGCTAAAAAATTAGTTGATGAAGCTCCAAAGCCAATTAAGAGTAATGTGAAAAAAGCAGAAGCAGAAGAAATTAAAAGCAAATTAGAAGCTGCTGGAGCAAAAGTAGAATTAAAGTAATTTTATTTTTATAATAAATTTTTTACGTTAATATAAAATTTAAAATTGCTTATTAGAATTTTTAAAAGCCTTATTTTAGTAGTTAAATTTAAATAAGGCTTTTAGCTATTTTGTTAATGAATTACTTTTTTATAAAGTGATTTGTTAGTAATTTCTAGTAGTTAACGCTAAGTTAAAAATTACCATTAAAAATTTTTATCAAAATTATCTTCATTTAACAAAAATTTTAGTTAATGTAGTTAAGTTATGAAACTGTAAAACCGTATTTACGTTAATAACTTAAACTCTAAGCATTAAAAATTAAAAGTTAATGATGCAGATTTAAGATAAGAATTTAATCTTAAATTCGACTAAAAAGATTAGGACTCTAGTAAGACTTGTCCTTAATTATAAGTGAAGATTTACCGTAAGTTATATTAAAAAGATTTACAGTATAAAAATGATAGCAAAAGCCACCTTAAGCTATTATTTTCCTTGTTTTTCCAGTATTAAGACAAGATTTTATAAAATCTTATCATAATGCTTGCGTTAATAAAGTTTAATAATAAGTCTATTTAAGTTTCTTTAACTATTAACTTCAATGTTGATAGTTAATTTTTTATCAGTCAGGAGATTATATGGTTTCATTAAGGGATAATATTGAAGTACAACCCTTGTCACATAATAAAAGAGTAAGAAAAAATTTTGGTCATATAAATTTAGTAGCAGATATACCGAATTTAATTGAGATTCAAAAAAATTCATATGAAAAAAATTTTCTACAGCTAGATACAAAAGATTCCGAAAGAAAAAATAAAGGCTTACAATCTATATTAAATTCAATTTTTCCTATCTCTGATCCTTCTAATATTGCTAACTTAGAATTCGTTAAACATGAATTTGATACTCCAAAATATGATGTAGAGGAATGCACTCAAAGAAGCTTAAGTTATGATTCTTCTCTTAAGGTAACCTTAAGGTTAAGTATTTGGGATATAGACGAAGATACTGGTAGCCGAGAGATTAAAGGTATCAAAGAACAACAAGTATATATGGGTAACATCCCATTAATGACTAAAAATGGTACTTTTATTATTAATGGTACAGAAAGGGTAGTTGTATCGCAAATGCATCGCTCACCTGGGGTGTTTTTCTATCATGATGAGGGCAAAGTTCACTCTTCTAGAAAACTTTTATATTCTGCACGTGTTATTCCATATAGAGGATCATGGCTTGATTTAGAGTTTGATACTAAAGATATTATTTATTTTAGAATAGATAGAAAAAGAAAACTTTATGCTACTACTTTGCTTAAAGCAATAGGCATGAGCACAGAGGAAATTATAAAATTTTATTATGATTCAGTAAATTATAAAGTGGTTAAAAATAAGGGATGGGCAGTTAAATTTATGCCTAGCCATATTACTGCACATAGATTAACAAGTGATTTAATAGATGCTGATACAGGAAATGTTTTACTTAAAGCAGGACAAAAAATTACTCCTCGTTTAGCTAAAAAATATGCTGGGGAAGGGCTTAATAATATTTTAGTATCTCATGAAGCTTTAATTGGTAAATATTTATCTGAGGATTTAAAAGATCCTGAAAGCGGTGAAGTATTAGCAAAAATCGGCGAAATGGTTACTGTTGAGTTACTTAGTGTAATTAGTGATCTGAAAATTAAAAATATTAGCGTACTAGTAATTAATCCTCAATCCGGTCCATATATAAGAAATACTTTATTTTCTGATAAAAACCAGGATCGTGAATCAGCATTATTTGATATTTTTAGAGTATTAAGACCTGGCGAACCTGCTAATATTGAAGCTGCTGAAAGTTTATTTTATAATTTATTCTTTGACCCTGAAAGATATGATCTTTCAGAAGTAGGTCGAATAAAAATGAATTCAAGGTTAGAACTAAATATCTCTGATGAAACTACTGTTTTAACTACAGATGATATAAAAAATATATTAAGAGTTTTAGTAGAGCTTAAAGATGGCAAAGGGATTATAGACGATATTGATCACTTAGGTAACAGAAGAGTTAGATCGGTTGGTGAATTGATAGAAAATCAATTCAGAATAGGTCTTGTCCGGATGGAAAAGTCAGTGGTTGAAAGAATGTCGGCAGGTGATATTGATACAGTAATGCCTCACGATTTAGTGAATTCTAAAATTTTGGTTTCAGTAATAAAGGAATTTTTCAGCACTTCGCAATTATCCCAATTTATGGATCAAACAAATCCATTGTCTGAAATAACTCATAAAAGAAGATTATCAGCATTAGGTCCTGGTGGTCTTAGTCGTGATAGAGCAGGTTTTGAAGTGCGTGACGTGCACCCAACTCACTATGGTCGTATTTGTCCTATTGAAACACCTGAAGGTCAAAATATCGGACTAATTAACTCTATGGCAACTTATGCTAGAATAAATAAGCATGGTTTCATAGAAAGCCCATATAGAAAAGTCAAAGACGGACATGTAACCGATGAAGTAGTATATCTTTCAGCTATTGAAGAAGGGAAGTATAAGATCGGTCAAGCAAATTCTAAGGTTGATAAAGATGGAGTATTGCAGGGCGAATTTATTAATTGCCGAGTTGAAGGTGGCAATTTTGTAATGGTAGAGCCACATGAAGTAGACTTCATTGATGTAACGCCTATGCAGGTTGTATCTGTTGCAGCTTCTCTTATACCGTTCTTAGAAAATGATGATGCTAACCGTGCTTTGATGGGATCAAACATGCAAAGGCAAGCGGTTCCTTTAATTAAAACCGATGCACCTTTTGTAGGTACAGGAGTTGAGGGAGTGGTAGCAAAAGATTCTGGAGCATCTGTACTTGCATTAAATGATGGTATAGTTGAACAAGTAGATTCAAATAGAATTGTAATTAGAGCTATTGGTCAAAAAACCGAAAGTGCCCCTTCAGTTGATATTTATAACTTATTAAAATTCCAAAAATCTAACCATAATACTTGTATCAATCAAAAGCCTTTAGTTAAGGTTGGTCATTATGTTAAGAAGAATGATATTATAGCTGATGGACCTAGTACCGATAATGGTGAAATTGCTTTAGGCAGAAATGTTTTAGTCGCTTTCTTGCCTTGGAATGGATACAATTTTGAAGATTCAATTCTAATATCAGAACGAATAGTAAAAGAAGATGTCTTTACTTCTGTTCATATTGAAGAGTTTGAAGTAATAGCAAGAGATACTCGCCTTGGTCCGGAAGAAATTACTCGTGATATACCGAACGTAAGCGAGGAAGCTCTGCGTCATTTAGATGAAGTCGGAATAATTTACGTAGGTGCAGAAGTAAAAGCAGGAGATATTTTAGTAGGGAAAGTAACGCCGAAAAGTGAATCACCTATTACTCCTGAGGAAAAATTACTGAGAGCTATTTTTGGAGAAAAAGCTTTTGATGTGAAAGATTCATCGCTGCATGTTCCTTCCGGGGTTAGCGGAACGGTAGTAGAAGTAAGAGTATTCTCTCGTCGAGGTGTTGAAAAAGATCAGCGTGCTATTGCTATTGAAAAACAACAAATTGAGAAATTAGCAAAAGACCGTGATGATGAATTAGAAATTATCGAGCATTTTGTATTTAGTTGGCTTGAGAAGCTTTTAGTAGGACAGATAAGTATTAATGGTCCTAAGACAGTAAAGACTGGGCAAACTATTACAAGCGAAATATTAAAAGGTTTATCTAAAGGACAACTTTGGCAGTTTACTGTTGAAGATGCAAATGTAATGAACGAAATAGAACAGCTAAAAGGTCATTATGATGGCAAAAAAGAAGCTCTTAATAAAAGGTTCGCTACTAAGGTAGAAAAATTACAAAGCGGAGATGATTTACCTCAAGGTGCTTTAAAAGTTGTAAAAGTATTTATTGCAACTAAGCATAAATTACAACCTGGTGATAAGATGGCAGGAAGACACGGAAATAAAGGTGTTATTTCACGTATTGTGCCAGAAGAGGATATGCCATTCTTAGAAGATGGGACGGTAGTTGATATTGTTCTCAATCCTTTAGGTCTTCCTTCTCGTATGAATATAGGGCAGGTGCTTGAAACTCATCTTGGTTGGGCATCAGTGAATCTAGCAAAAAAAATAGCAGGGTTAGTAGAAGAACATAAAACTAAACATGCAAGTATTGAGAAGATTAAGAAGTTTTTAATCGAGCTATATGGTGAGAATATTAATTATATACTTGAAAAATCTGACGAAGAAATTATTGCATTCTGTAATGAAGCTGCTAAGGGAGTATATTTTGCAACTCCAGTATTTGATGGTGCAAAGGTTGAAGACGTTAAGGATATGCTAAGGCTTGCAGGTCAAGATCTTTCAGGGCAAGTAAAGCTAATTGATGGTAGAACTGGTGAGTATTTTGATCGCCTAGTAACTGTAGGGCAGAAATATTTATTAAAGCTACATCACTTAGTAGATAATAAAATTCACTCTCGTTCTATAGGTCCTTATAGTTTAGTGACTCAGCAACCTCTTGGAGGAAAATCGTATTTTGGTGGTCAGCGTTTTGGGGAAATGG
Organism: Rickettsia endosymbiont of Lasioglossum villosulum; assembly: GCF_964026455.1. Classification (NCBI taxonomy): domain Bacteria; kingdom Pseudomonadati; phylum Pseudomonadota; class Alphaproteobacteria; order Rickettsiales; family Rickettsiaceae; genus Rickettsia; species Rickettsia endosymbiont of Lasioglossum villosulum. The sequence goes on along the minus strand of NZ_OZ032152.1, from coordinate 1,246,643 downwards.
AATGCTGGGCATTACAAGCATATGGGGCTGCTTATACTTTACAAGAAATGTTAACTGTTAAATCAGATGACGTAAATGGTAGAATTAAGATTTATGACTCTATAGTGCGTGGTGAAAATAATTTTGAATCTGGTATTCCTGAATCATTTAACGTGATGATAAAAGAATTTAGATCTTTATGTCTTAATGTAAAACTTGAAGTGACATCTTAAGAATCATTAAATAAAACTATTAAAATTTTCTTTTAGGAGGAGTATATAATGCTGCTCTTGAAAGAAAAGAAGTATACTCACACAACGACTCTAATAAAGAAGTATAATGCAGATACTTCAAAATTTGGGAGCAAATAAGCGGTGAGGCGTAGAAAATTACGTGAGCACAAGCCCTCAAATCTTGAAGCATCAAAGGTATATAAGAGCAATTTTAAGGAAAAAGTATTTATGAGTGTAGTAAATTTTTACGGACAATTAAGTAATACTCAACAATTTGATCAGATAAGAATTAATATAGCAAGTCCAGAACAAGTACGTTCATGGTCTTTTGGTGAAGTAATAAAACCTGAAACTATTAATTATCGTACTTTTAAACCTGAAAAAGATGGTTTATTTTGTGCAAGAATTTTTGGTCCAGTAAAAGATTATGAATGTCTTTGCGGTAAGTATAAGCGAATGAAAAATCGTGGTATTACTTGTGAAAAGTGCGGTGTTGAGGTTACTGTTTCTAGAGTAAGACGTGAAAGAATGGGGCATATTGAACTTGCTGCTCCCGTTGCTCATATTTGGTTTCTAAAATCTCTTCCTTCAAGAATTAGTACGCTTCTTGATATGACGATGCGAGATATAGAAAAAATTCTATATTTTGAAAATTATGTTGTAGTTGATCCTGGATTATCTATTCTACAAAAAGGCGAGCTTTTAACTGAAGAAGAACTGCAAAAAGCAAAGGATAAATACGGGGAAGATGCGTTTACTGCGTCTATTGGTGCAGAAGTAGTACAACAAATGCTAAAAGAGCTTGATTTCCCAACATTAAAGCAAGAGCTATACGAAGAACTACAAAATACGACTTCAGAAGTAAAAAAGAAAAAGTTAGTAAAGCGTTTAAAATTAGTAGAAGACTTTTTAGAATCTAAAAATAAGCCAGAATGGATGATTATGAACGTATTGCCGGTCATGCCTCCTGAACTTAGACCGCTTGTTATGTTAGATGGCGGAAGATTTGCTACTTCAGATCTTAATGAACTTTATAGAAGAGTAATTAATAGAAATAATCGTTTAAAGAAGCTTATAGAGTCAAAAGCACCTTATATAATTGTTAGAAATGAAAAAAGAATGCTGCAAGAAGCAGTAGATGCGTTATTTGATAATGGACGCCGTGGTAGAGCAGCAAAAAATGCTAATAAGCGTCCGTTTAAGTCATTAAGCGATATGCTAAAAGGTAAGCAAGGTCGTTTCCGTCAAAACTTACTTGGTAAAAGGGTGGACTACTCAGGACGTTCAGTTATCGTAGTAGGACCTGAGCTTAAACTTCATCAGTGTGGTTTACCTAAAAAAATGGCTCTAGAATTGTTCAAGCCGTTCATTTATTCAAAACTTGAATTATATGGTATTGCTACAACTATTAAAGCAGCTAAAAGAATGGTTGAGGCTGAAAAGCCTGAAGTTTGGGATGTGCTTGAGGAAGTCATAAGAGAACACCCTGTATTACTTAACAGAGCTCCGACATTGCACCGTTTAGGTATTCAGGCATTTGAGCCGTTATTAATTGAAGGTAAAGCAATACAGCTTCACCCGCTTGTTTGTGCTGCTTTTAATGCGGACTTTGACGGGGACCAAATGGCTGTACATATTCCTTTATCGATTGAAGCCCAGCTTGAAGCTAGGGTATTTATGATGTCTACTAATAATATCTTAAGTCCTGCTAATGGACGTCCTATTATTGTACCAGATAAAGATATAGTACTCGGCTTATATTATTTAACGCTTGCTTTTGATCATGAGGTAGGTGAGGGTATGATGTTCTCAGACTTAACTGAAATGGAGCATGCTTTATATAACAAATTTATAACGATTCATACTAAGATAAAATATCGTCGTAATCAGTTAAATGCTGAGGGTAAAATAGTTCCTGTTATAGTTGATACTACTTATGGAAGATTAATGGTTGGTGAGTTGTTGCCTTCTAATCCTAATATAGAATATAAGTTTATTAATAAGCCTTTAACTAAAAAGGATATATCTCTAGTAATAGATTTAGTCTATCGTCACTGCGGTCAAAAAGCTACAGTAATTTTTGCTGATCAGTTGATGAAACTTGGTTTCAAATATGCTTGTTCTTCAGGCATTTCTTTTGGTATGGATGATATGGTTGTACCAAAATCTAAAATTGTTCATATCGATGAAACACAGCTTGAGATTAAGGAATTTGAGCAGCAATATTCAAATGGTTTAATTACTTACGGCGAAAAATATAACAAGGTAATTGATGCATGGTCAAGATGTACTGATAGAGTAGCTAATGACATGATGAAAGAAATTGCTAAGCCACCTGTTAGTGATGATTCAAATCAACAGAAGATAAACTCTATATATATGATGGCTATTTCAGGTGCTAGAGGGTCTTTCCAGCAGATTAAACAGCTTGGTGGTATGCGTGGACTTATGACTAAATCAAATGGTCAAATTATACCAACACCTATTATCGCTAACTTTAAGGAAGGATTAACAGTATTTGAATGCTTTAACTCTGCTAACGGAATGCGTAAAGGACAAATAGATACAGCTTTAAAAACCGCAAGCTCAGGTTACTTAACAAGAAAATTAGTGGATGTTGCACAAGATTGTATTATTACTGAAAAAGATTGTAACACCGATAAGGGTATTGAAGTAAAGAGTATTATAGAAGGTGGTGAAGTAATAGTGCCTTTAGCTGAAATGATTTTAGGTCGTACGGCAGCTATTAATATATATCATCCGGTGACTAATGATTTAATTCTCACCAAAGGTGAATTAATTAATGAGTCTAAATTAGAGCAAATCGAGTCTGCAGGTTTAGATAGAATTATGATTAAGTCAGTACTAACCTGTGAAAGTTCCACCGGTATATGTGCTATATGTTATGGTAGAGATCTTGCTACTGGTTCGTTAGTTTCCGAAGGGGAAGCTATAGGGGTGATCGCTGCTCAATCTATCGGTGAGCCAGGTACACAGCTTACAATGAGAACTTTCCATATCGGAGGAGCAGCAACGAAAGGAGCAGAAGTATCTTCTGTAGAAGCTTCATATGATGCAAAAGTAAAAATTCTTAGCCGTAACGTGGTTATTAATTCCGAAGAACGCAAAATTGTTATGAGCCATAACTGTGAGTTATTATTACTTGATAATAACGGCAATGAAAAAGCTCGTAGTAAAATCCCATATGGTGCAAGATTACTTGTTGATGAGGGCGATATGGTTACTAAGACGCAAAAGCTTGCAGAATGGGATCCATATACCATACCTATTATTACTGAAAAATCTGGTAAGGTATTATTCAAAGATATGGTTGAGGGGATTTCGGTTCGTGATGTAACTGATGAAGCAACTGGTATTCCAAGCAAAGTTATCATCGAATCAAAACAATATTCACGTGGAGCCGAACTAAGACCACGAATCCAGCTTCTTGACGCTAAGGGTGAAATTATCATGTTATCAAATGGTTTAGAAGCAAGATATTATTTACCAGTTGGAGCGGTTTTAAGTGTAGAAGATGGGGTACAAATATCAGTAGGTGATATAATTGCACGTATTCCTAAAGAGTCAACTACTACTAAGGATATTACTGGTGGTTTACCAAGAGTAGCTGAGCTTTTCGAAGCAAGACGTCCAAAAGATCATGCAGTGATTGCTGAGATAGATGGGAGAGTAGAGTTTGGTAAAGATTATAAATCTAAGAGACGTATTATTATACACCCAGTTGATGGTTCAATGGGTCTTGAGTATATGGTACCGAAAGGTAAGCATGTTGTGGTTAATGAGGGAGACTTTGTTAAGAAAGGTGACTTATTAATTGATGGTAATCCAGTACTTCAGGATATTTTAAAAGTGATGGGTGTAGAGCTTCTTGCAAGCTATATTGTTAAAGAGGTTCAAGCTGTTTATCGTCTACAAGGGGTAAAAATTGATGATAAGCACATAGAAGTAATTATTCGTCAGATGTTACAGAAAGTAGAAATAACAGACTCAGGCGGTACTACATTATTAGTAGGCGAGAAGATAGATCGACGTGAATTTGATGAAATAAATGAAAAAGCAATTAAGAATGGTTTAAGACCTGCTGATGCTCAGTTAATATTACAAGGTATTACTAAGTCTTCTCTGCAAACTAGATCATTTATATCTGCTGCATCATTCCAAGAAACTACTAGGGTTTTAACTGAAGCTGCTATTGCTGGTAAGGTTGATAAGCTACGAGGACTGAAAGAGAATGTTATAGTTGGGCGTTTAGTACCTGCAGGAACAGGTTTCTTTATGGATAAAATGCGTAAAGTAGCAGCAAAACTTGACGAAGAAAATGCTTAAGGTTAAAAAGCAATCTCATAGTGATATTCCTGAGATTGCTTCGTCAAAATTCAGCTATTAATTAAAAAAGATATAGAGTCTTGTTATACTGACTAAAGATAGTATTATCCGCTTTTTTCTCAACGGATAATACTAAAGTTATTAATTATTTCCCCTTTTCCACACCTGGTTTACAGAATAATTTTCCTAAACATAAAAATGAATATATCCTACAAAAACCAATAATTATATAAAGTAACTTAACAATAATTGGAAATGAACCGAATAAAAGTGTTACTAGGTTAAAATTGAATAATCCAATTAGCCCCCAATTTATAGCACCTATAGAAGATAGTAAATGTATAGTAGTGATAAGTGGATTACTAGAAGTATTTATTAGCATATTTTGCTCTCCATATTATTGATGTTTAAGTAAATCTAGACTTCAAAACAATTTACCATATAATTATAATTTTCTATTTTTAGATAGATGTCCATTTAAATTTTTATATTTGTAAAATTATTTTACAAGTTATTAATTTTTCTTAAATGTTTGGTATATTACAGGGATAACAAAAATTGTAAATATAGTACCAATGCTTAAGCCACCAACTATTACAAGACCAATAGAATTACGGGCAGCAGCTCCCGCACCTGTTGCAAAAATTAGTGGTATACTACCTACGACAGCAGCAAGTGTAGTCATTAAAATTGGTCGCAGGCGAAGAGTACAAGCTTCTATTATAGCATTTCTAATATTTGCTCCTTTTTCCCTTAGTTGGTTAGCAAATTCTACTATCATAATAGAGTTCTTAGTGATTAGCCCAATTAAAGTAATAAGCCCGATATTACTATACATATTAAGGCTGTTACCTGAAATCCAAAGAGTAAGCACCCCACCGGTTATTGAAAAAGGTACAGCAAGCAATATTAATAACGGATCAACAAAGCTTTCAAATTGTGCTGCAAGCACCAAATAAATGAATATGAGAGCAAAGCCAAATGTCATAAGCATATTACTATCTGTTTCTTTCATTTGTTTAATTTCTCCGATATATTCGAGTATAGTGTTACTCGAATCAAGTAAGTTAGCTGCTATTTTATTAATTTCGTTAATCGCATCTTCAATTTTGCTATCAGGGCTAAGGTCGGAAGAGATGGTAACAGATTTTGAGTTGTTATAATGGCTATATGATTTTACGGATATTTTTTCTGTGATATTAGCTATTGATTCAAGGGGCAACATATTATTATTCTTTGTCGGTATTAGAATTTTACTAAAATCACTAATGCTACTACGATCTTTTTGATTAAATTGCAGAATTACTTCATATAAATCGTTCCCCATTCTAAAATCACCTACTTGTTGACCTGCCAGCAAATATTGCACTGTTTTACCAATATTTGCCATATTCATTCCATATAAATAAGCTTTATCACGATTAATTTCGATAGCAATAGTTGGCATTGCTGATTGTAGGTTCCTATTAACGTTAGAAAAAATCAGGTTTGCTTTCATTATATCTATAAATTGCTGCGATATTTTATCTAGATCATCATACTCAAGATTTGTTTGAATAGTAAATTCGATAGGGCTACCTCCGCCACTACTGACCATTGAGCGAGGATCCATAGCAAAAACTTGCATACCTACTATCTCGGAGAACTGCTTATTCAGCATATTCTTAATTGTTTCTTGCGATCTAGAACGCTGCTTCCAATCTTTTAATGGTACGAAAGAAAAGACATTATCACTACCACCTGCTCCTATTACCATTAAGTAACCTGCTATATCTTTGTAATTAGCAAGGATTTTCTCGGCTTCTATTACTATTTCGGTGGAATGCTCTAAGCTGGATCCTTCCGGTCCTTTAAAAGATAATTGCAAGAACCCATCATCTTCTTGAGGTATAAAGGTTTTTTGCACAAACTTAAAACTGATTATTAATACCACAAACGACGCAGCAATAATTAGGACAAATTTCTTTTTATTATCAAAAGTTAGGTTTAGGTAATGAATATATCTATCCTGTATTAATTGTAAAAGCTCATTAAATTTAACTAAAAATTTAAGAGTCGGAGCGTTATGCTTAGTAATCATACGGCTTGACATCATGGGTGTTAAGGTTAAGGCTACAAACCCCGAAAATAAAACGCAGAATGCTAAAGTCCATGCGAATTCTATGAATAATTTCCCAACAAACCCATCTATAAATCCAACAGGTAAAAATACAGCAGCAAGTGTAATAGTCATTGCAATAATTGCGAACCCTATTTCTTTAGATGCGAGCAATGCCGCCTCCATAGGTTTATGACCCATTTCATTGTATCTAAATATATTTTCAAGCATAACTATTGCATCATCTACCACAAGCCCGATTGCAAGGATCATGGCAAGTAGCGTAAAGATATTGATAGAAAACCCCATAGCATACATTACGCTGAAAGTACCTATTAACGATACAGGAATAGTAACAAATGGAATTAGGGTAATTTTAGCAGAGGCAAGAAATAAATATGTTACTAAAATCACTAATATTAAAGCTTCAAAAATGGTTTGAAATACTGCATAAATTGAAGCTCTAACAGGTTTTGCTCCATCATACGCAATATTTAAGCTTATTACTTTAGGAAGTGACTCTTTTACTTTTTCAATCTCTTTTGTAACATCATTTGATAAATCTATAACGTTAGCTTTAGATTCTTTGATAAGCCCAAGAGCAATAGAATTTTTCCCATTATACCTAAATAATACTTCACTATCTGGAGCAGTTAAATATACTTTAGCTATATCTTGTAGTTTGATTATACTATTATCTTGGACTTTTATTATAATATTGCCAAATTCTTCCGGTTTAGATAAAGAACCTTCAAGAGTTACTATAAAATTATTTACTCCCGTTTTAATGTTACCAGCAGGATAATCTTTATTCTGCTCTCTTATGGCAACCTCAATATCTAATAAAGAAATTTTATGTTGATATAATTTTTTAGGATCAGGCTCTATTCTCATTATATATTCATTGCCGCCATAAATTTGTGACTGTCCTACGCTTTCTAGTTTATCTAAAGGAGTTTGCAAATAATCTTCAACAATTTTTGTTAACTCTAAATCATTATATTGTTCACTTTCAACGCTTATAAAAAGACTTGGAAAGCTATCAGCATCAAGCTTTGCAACTGAAGGTGCTTTCATATCCTGTGGAAACATATAAGTTATATCTGATATTTTAGAGCGTACATCGTTTAATGCTACTTCAATATCTGTAGATAATAAGAAAGATAAAGTAATACTACTTTGCCCAGTACTACTTTGTGAGGTTATATAATCTAGATTTTTAACTGTTTTTAAAGCCTTTTCTATTCGGGTTGTGATTTCTTTTTCCATATATAAAGCATCAGCACCAGCATAAAAAGCATTGACGTTTATAATAGGAATTGAAATATCTGGCGTACCTCTAATTTGTAGCTTAGTGAAAAAAATTGTTCCAAGAACTAAAATAACTAAACTTAAAACAGTTGCAAATACCGGACGTTTTATGCAAATTTCAGATAATAACATTTGATTTGATGTTCTCTTTGATATATTTATTGTAAATTTTTACTTGAATTATTTAATTATATCCAGCTTTAAAAGCATAACTGATGTAAAATGGCTACATTTTTTTATCAATTATACAATTATATATATCTTTAAAATTTTATAAATAACGGATATTTGCAGTAAACTAAGAGTTTGTTATAATTAAATAACCTAGTTAAAAAATAAAAAAATATATTGATGTGCATTATTGCTAGTTGTATATATTGTACTACGACAGTAATGTATTAACCCATTAAATAGAGAGTTGATTTTTTATGAGTACACAACCTAAAAAAATGAATAAGACAGAATTTATTGCTTTTATGACTGAGCATGGTCACCACCATAAACATCAGGGGCATAAATCATTTACAAAAGCTGATGCAGAAAAGGCACTTAATTGGGTGCTTGAATCTATAATTTCTGCTACTAAACATCAACATAGTGTTAATATCACAGGTTTTGGTTCGTTTGGAATACAAAGCAGAAAATCAAGAGAAGGTCGTAATCCAAAAACAGGAGCAAAAATGACTATACCTGCTTATAAGCAACCTGTATTTAAAGCTGGAAGTAAACTTAAAGAAGCTTGTAATAATAAGTAACTTATATTTTTTTCCTATAGTACCGCAGTTAAGCCTGAGGTACAGTCGTGGGACTGTTAGCAGTCCTATAGCTTTAGTAGTATAATTATGCTTCAAGAATCATGGCATTAAAGGAAGCCTTAACTATATAGTTTATATGATAATTGAGCATCTAGAATTTAGTTTAAAACATAAAAAGCTACATAATAGCTGGCTTATTGAAGCAGAAAATATAGAGCAAGCTTTAAAAGATATAGAGAAATTTATATGTTCAAAGCTTTTAAAGAATAGTATTCCTCTTGAAAATAATCCAGATTATCATCTTATTGCTAGAGAAGTTTCTGCTACGTCTAATGCTAAGAATATCTCTATCGAGCAAATAAGAAAATTACAGGAGTTCTTAAGTAAAACCTCTGCAATTTCAGGCTGTAAGGTTGCCGTAATTTATTCGGCAGATCTTATGAATCTGAATGCTGCAAATTCATGTTTAAAGATTTTAGAAGACACCCCTAAAAATAGTTATATATTTCTAATTACTTCAAGAGCTTCAAGTATAATTTCTACCATCAGATCTAGATGTTTTAAAATTAGTACTAAATCGTCTGAAAGAATTTCTGAAGAAGAATTATATTATAAATTTATTCAGCCTATAGCAGATAATGAAAACTTAAATTCTAAATTAGAGTTTATTAAGCAATTTAATGCTAAAGATAGAGAGTTATGGTTAGATTTTACTGATAATATACTCTTATTAATGAATAGAATTCTAAAAAAATCTTCAAATATTGATGTTGAGTTTTCTGATTTAGAAAATAAAATATTTCATGCATTACCGAATCGTAACCTTTCTTATCTAATTCAAAAATTTGCTGACATAAAAAAGCTAATATATAATACAATCGATTATGATTTAGATTTAAAAGCTAGTTATATATTAGTGATGAGTGAGTTTTCTTAAGAAGATCATTCATCAAAGATGGAGTTACTAAGTACAGTGTTACCTATTACTTCTATATATTTAATATCATCTGTAGTAACTTCAATTGATACTTTAAAATTCCTAGTACAACTAATAATATCCGAGGTATTATTGTTAAGTAATTCACATATTAATAATACTGTATCTTGAACAGCTAGCTTTGCTATTTGATCGTTTATAGATTTAGGATTAGATTCGGGATTTATTATTTTTTTCAAATTTTTAATAAGTTTTCTTTACTTAGTTATTTGCAAGTTCTTTAGATTCTTGTTTTTTGGTAATTTCAGCAATTTAATATTTTTGTAAATTTTTATCTCATTTTAAGACATTTTTGCATAATATTGCTTTAATTTATAAGGTTTTTTAAAATATATATTTTTTAGCATAAAACTAATATGTTGTATAAAAGTCACAAATATTGTTGTTGCTAAAATGCAAAGAGAGAAATATATTAGACAAAGACTTTATTTAATTATTTATCTTTATGTTTAAAACTTTAACACAAAATTTAACGAAGATTTTTGATCGGCTAGTAAGCTCAGGGCTTTTAACTGAAGAGCAAATAGATGCTGCTTTAAGAGATATAAGAGTTGCTCTTTTAGAGTCGGATGTTGCTCTGCCTGTAATAAAAAATTTCGTAGCAGAAGTTAAACAAAAAGCCTTAGGACAGGAAGTTATCAAATCCGTTTCACCCGGGCAGATGATAATTAAAATTATTCATGAAGAGATGATAAATATTTTATCCTCTAGTGAAGATGAGATAAAACTAAATTTAAATGCAAAACCGCCGGTAAATCTTTTAATGGTAGGCTTGCAAGGTAGCGGTAAAACTACAGCAAGTGGTAAGCTAGCGTTGCGTCTTAAAAATCAGAATAAAAAAGTTTTATTAGTCTCTCTTGATACTTATAGACCGGCAGCACAAGAGCAGCTAGAAATACTTGCAAATTCGGTAAAAATTAATTCACTGCCGATTATTAAAGGTGAAAAGCCTCTTGATATAGTTAAAAGAGCAATGGCTGAAGCCAGATTATCGGCATATGATGTAGTTATTTATGATACTGCCGGAAGAACGCAAATTGATCAAGAAATGATGAATGAGGCGATAGCTATTAAGAAGCTAGTAGAGCCAACCGAAACGTTGTTAGTAATCGACAGCATGACAGGGCAAGATGCGGTAGTTACGGCTAGTAGCTTTAATGAGCAGCTAGAAATTTCAGGATTAATTTTGTCAAGAATTGATGGTGACTCTAAGGGTGGTGCGGCATTAAGCGTAAAATATATTACGCAAAGACCAATTAAGTTTTTAAGCAGTGGCGAGAAACTAACCGATTTAGAAGAGTTCAATGCTAAACGTATAGCGTCTAGAATACTTGATATGGGGGATATTATCTCTTTCGTTGAAAAAGCAGCAAGTATAGTAGATAGAGAACAAGCAGAAAAAACAGCAGCTAAATTAAAAAAAGGTAAGTTTGATTTAAATGATTACCTGCAACAAATGAAAATTATAAAAAAGATGGGTGGTTTTGGTAGTATACTTAGTATGCTTCCTGGTAGCGGTAAGATTATGGATCAGATAGATCAATCGAAGTTAAACAGTAAAATAATCGAGCATCAAGAAGCAATCATTTTATCTATGACCCCAAAGGAAAGAAGAAATCCCGATATTATTAATGCTTCTCGCAGAAAACGTATAGCTTTGGGTGCTGGAACTACAGTACAGAAAGTAAATATTCTATTAAAACAATTCAAGCAAATAAGTGACATGATGAAAAAAGCAAGCAACATGAATCCTAAAAACTTGCTTCGCAGTGGACTTGGAAAGTTGTTTTCCTAAAAGCAAATCACCACTTTTAATTAAAAAAATAATATTATTATACTATTAGTAGAAATACATATAATTCCTTTTATATTAACAGTGTATCAATAATTAAGTGTCTACAAAGCCTAAGCACGACGAAATTATCCGAAGTGCGTTTGAGAATCCAATAGTTGCCAAAGAATTTTTTGAGATGCACTTATACTCGATGAACTTCAAAAATTGGCGTTGTCGTTCTATAAGATCTGCGGTACTCACGTATTAAGTAACTGCTTCCGTTCCTCGCCTTATAAACTCCTAGCTCTTTTTCAAATAAAACGAGTATACAGCTGATCTTTTGCCTAAATTCGCTAAAATTGATATCGGTATTGATCATATAGAACTAATTTTATACTACACTTTGACCAAGATTAAGCAAAGTGATATAATAGAAGTAGAAAAACTACTTAAATCAAAATTAAATCCTAAAAAAAGAGAAAACGTTATGAAAAGTATAGCTCACCACTGGATGCAACAAGGTAAAGAAGAAGCAAGAGAAGAAGCAAAAGCTATTATGGCAGAGAAAATGCAGGAAGAGAAGATTGCTATAGCTAGAAATTTAATTAAAGCAGGTCTAAAAATTGATTTAATTGCTACCTCAACTGGTTTAAATGAAGACGAAATCAAAAAACTTAAATAAGCCAATCGTCAAAATTAAATCCTAAAAAAAGAGAGAACATTATGGGAAGCATAACTCATCATTGGATACAACAAGGTAGAAAAGAAGAAAAAATTATTATGGCAAAAGAAATGATGAAAGAAAGACTTACCTTAGAGTCGGTTATAAAAATTACGAAATTATCTAAAGCAGAAATTGAGTAGTTAAAGTAAGTTATATTTATGAAAGAAGTTAAGGCGAATGATTTAAGCATATATATTCATTGGTCTTTTTGTTTGTCTAAATGTCCTTATTGTGATTTTAATTCCCATATAGCGAATAGTATAGATGATGATAATTGGCTTAAATCTTATGAGAAAGAAATAGAATATTTTAAAGATATTATTCAAAATAAATATATAAAATCTATTTTTTTCGGCGGAGGCACTCCTTCTTTGATGAATCCTAAAATTGTTGAGGGAATAATAAATAAAATTAGTGAACTCGCAAGAATAGATAAGCAAACTGAAATAACACTAGAGGCTAACCCAACTTCATTTGAGACAGAAAAATTTAAGGCGTTTAAAGCCGCCGGTATTAATCGTGTTTCGATTGGAGTACAATCTTTAAGAGAGGATGACTTAAAAAAGCTTGGCAGAACTCATGATTCATTGCAGGCTATTAAAACGATTGAATCCGCTAATAAAATTTTTTCTAGAGTTTCGTTTGATCTGATATATGCTCGTAGCGGTCAGGAATTAAAAGATTGGCAGCAAGAACTAAAGCAAGCAATGGAACTTGTTACGGGGCATATTTCTCTTTATCAGCTTACCATTGAAAAAGGTACACCGTTTTATAAGTTGTTTCATGATGGTAATTTGATCCTTCCAAGTTCTGATATAGCAGCTGAAATGTATGAGTGGACGAATGATTATCTAGAATCTCAAAATTATTTTAGATATGAAATATCTAATTATGCTAGAAAAGGACAAGAATGTGTGCATAATTTAACCTATTGGAATTATAATGATTATTTAGGTATAGGTCCTGGTGCTCACAGTAGAATAATTGAAAATCCTAGTTCAGTATCGGCAATTATGATGTGGCATAAGCCGGAAAAATGGTTAGAAGCAGTTAATAATAAAAATAATGGTATTCAAACTAATTCTAAGTTAACCAAGCAAGAGATAATTGAAGAAATTTTGATGATGGGATTACGCCTTAAAAATGGCATAAATATTTCTGCATTGGAGCAGAAAATAGATGCAAAATTAGAGAATATTTTAGATATTAGCAGCCTTAACCACTATCAAGAATTAGATTTAATTAGGTTAGATGAAAATATCTATCTAACCTATAAGGGTTTAATGCTGCATAGTTATATAGTTCCAAGGCTTTTACAAATCTGAAATAGAGAGTATACTCGTTTTATTTGAAAAATTGGCTATGTAGTCTTTGCAAATCCTCAGATGCTCACGTACTTATTGTATGCTCCGCTCCTCGTCTTACAGACTCCATGCTCTTTTCCAAATTGATACTATCGTCTATCCAACTCTTCATTTATTAGATGTATACCTTTAATACTTCAAGATTTAGCAAGCCAAATTTCGGGATTCGTCTTTGCTCACGTAGTCTATCTACGTTCCGCAGACTCACCGCTTATTTGACTTACCAACTTTTGAAGTATTTGCGGTATATACTAACTCTGTACTCTCCTTATTTTCTTAGTTAATCGTTAAGTTGCTTTTCTATCCATTTTTTATGTTTTTGTTCATCCTTAAAACCCTGTTCTAAAACCTTTTCTGCATCATGCCATTTATCAGCATGATTATTTAGCCTTTCATAAGCAGTGTTAGTATCTTCTTCATTTGAAAGCATAGCATGTAATATAGCTCTATCGCCAATCTGTGTAGCAAGTACTACTTTGCCTTTTGTTAGCCATTGTTTACTGCTAGGACCATTTACTTTTTCTTCTTTATGTTTTAATAACAGTTCATTTAATTCTTTTACATGTCTTTCGTGATCTTCCTTAAACCTTTGTAATTGTATTTTATAATTCTCATCGGTAATTCTATTAATGGTCATATGCTTCTATAGCATCATAATCAAGTTCAATCAGTTCCTTTATTGCATCTACAAAATTATTTTGGATTCCTACTAAAGTTGTCATTTTATCCTCCTTAATTATTTTATTGCAACTATAAGGTTACGCCTTAATATTTTTCAAGTCAAGGTTAAAAAACAACAGTTAAACAAAATTTTTATATGTAAATAAAAAATAGTTTTTATTTAATAATAATAACGATTTATAATTATTTATTTTTATAATATTTTTAGATATCAACTCCTTAACAATTCATTAATACTAACTTTAGCTCTCGTATTTTTATCAACCTGTTTTACGATAACAGCACAATAAAGTCCTGGTTTATCTGTTTCTTTATTAGGTAATACTCCTGGCACTACTACAGAGTAGGGAGGTACTCTACCATAGATAATCTCACCACTATCTCTATAAACTATTTTTGTAGAAGCTCCGATAAAGACACCCATACTAACTACCGCTCCTTCTTCTACTATAACCCCTTCAGCAATTTCCGATCTTGCCCCAATAAAACAATTATCTTCAATAATAACAGGCTTTGCTTGAAGTGGTTCAAGCACGCCACCGATTCCAGTACCGCCTGAAATATGGCAATTTTTACCGATTTGAGCACATGAACCAATAGTAGCCCATGTATCAATCATTGTTCCCTCATCTATATAAGCACCGATATTGATAAAAGACGGCATAATGACAACATTTTTAGCAATATATGTGCCGGTTCTAACAAACGATCCTGGGACTTTGCGTATGCCGGCTTCTTTAAACTTGTTAAGCTCAGCATCAAAAGGAAATTTAGGGGCAACTTTGTCATACCAACTATTATAATTATTATTATAAAGCTGTGATTCAGTCGTCATAAAATATAAAAGAATTGCTTTTTTTACCCATTCAGTAACTTGCCAACTATTTTCTTGTCTTTCACAAACACGAATAGTACCTTTATTTAGGCTTTCTATAACATCGTGCAGTATTTTTTTTAATGCTGAAAGTTTTACGGAGTCTTGTAATAGCTTGTCCTTTATTTGCCAAGCTTCTTCAATTTCTTTGATATATGGGAGCATAATTTTTAACTGTTATATTGCTAAAAATCATAAATAACTTTATCATGAAGTCAAATATAAAAAAATTTACTATGTATATTAGTTGTCCTAATTGTCAAACAAAATTTATTGTCTCAAATAATCAAATAGGTATTAACGGACGACGTGTTAAATGCTCTAAATGTAGGCATATCTGGTATCAAAAATTAGATTATAATACCAGTAAATTAAGTGATTTTGATGAAGATAAATTCGAAGCCGTTAAAACACCTGTTAAAAATGGATATGGTAATCAATTTTCTGCAAACGTACCAGTGATTTTGCCATATATTCCACCTAAGCGAAAATATAACGTCTTTCCATTCTTGTGGACTAGCTTTATAATTTTTTGTTTAGCTATATTACTGCTAGATAGCTTTAAATCCTTGAGCAAGTATGATCAGCTAAAAATAGAGGAAATTAAATTAGGAAGTTCGCATAATGCTGGTACTATAAAAATGTTTTATAAAATATCTAATAACTCTGATTATTTAATATCTAATCCTTTAATTAAAGTTAGGGCGATGGATCATAATAATAGAGTTCTGGATGAATATGTATCTATTACAAAGCTCAAAGCAAAAATCCCTCCAAAGCAAGATACGTATGTAGAAATGGAAATCAAAGGGCTTCCAGCTGCTGCAAAATATATCAATGTTACTGTGGGAAATAAGCTTGGGTTGTTATTAGAATAGATTTGTCATTGCGAGGAAAAATTGAAAATTTTGTACGCGTGCAATCCAGTAAAATGCATAGCATTTTTATTATTTTTTCTGGTTTCCCACCACAAAGGAATGACACCGAATGCTTTTAACTAAATTTACTTGAGCAAGGGCTGCTACGGCTGCTGTTTCAGCTCGTAAAATATTCTTCCTAAACTTATAGAATGTGCGTTCTTATACGACGCAAGCAAAGCAATCTCGTCATTAGTAAATCCGCCTTATGGTCCAATCACAATCGAAATATCAGTAATATCTTTGTTAGAAGATTTAAGCTTTAATATAGAATTTTCTTCTTTTTCATGCTCGTTTGCATATAACACAAAATTATTATTCTTTTTTAGATAATTTTGTATAGAAATAGCAGGCTCTATTACCGGAGGATTTAATCGCTCAGATTGTTCAGTTGCTTCAATAACGCATTTTGTCAAACGCTCAATATTTACTGATCTAAATTGACATCTTTCAGTAATTAGAGGAACAATTTTAGTTACACCAAGCTGCGTAGCCATATTTATTGCAAGCATTAACTTATCTTGTTTTATTATAGACATAGCAAGCGTTAATGAAGATTCAGCACAAGGTTTTCTCAAGCATTCTTGAATTGTAATAGCAAGGTTATTCCTATCTAATTTAGCAATCTGTGCAAGGAATTCTCCATCCGTGCAATTAAAAATTTGAAATTGATCATTTACCTTAAGACGTAATACAGTTTTAATATAATGAGTGTGATCACTTCCTAATTCTAACTTGATATTTTCAGCTAGATGGTTATTAATATAGATACGATTAAATTTCATAAATTGATATCATGGATAATAAAAAAGATAATATATTAGAAGAAGAAAATTTGCCAAAGGAAAAAGAAATGCCAAAGGAAATCGGTGGGGCTAAAGGTCTAGAGCCAACAAGATATGGTGATTGGCAGCATAAGGGTAAAGTAACAGATTTTTAGTTGGACTTAAGGTCAGTAAGCAACTAGGACATTGCTTGTGTGGGTTAATTTTTCCGTCATTGCGAGGAAATTACGAAGTAATTGACGAAGCAATCTCATGAGTCAAATATTGCTTTATGAGATTGCCACGCTCCTTACAGTCGCTCGCAATGACGATTTGGTATCCACGCAAGTAATGTCGCCATGGGGGAAGATTATCAGCAAAAGACAATGTCAAATAAAATGAGTATATATTAATCTCTTCTGTTGCCTAAAAATCTCATTAGATATAAGAAAAGATTTATGAAGTCTAGATATAATGTAAAAGCTGCCATAATAGAAAGCTTTTGTCCTGTTTCATCATTTCCTGCCATGTAATACATAGATTTAATTTTTTGAGTATCCCAAGCAATTAAACCCATAAATACAACTATTCCTATGAGAGAAGTAGCAAAAGAAAGACCTGAACTTTTTAGGAACATATTAACTAATGAAGCAATTATAAGACCTATAAGACCCATTGCACAAAATGAACCCATAGATGTTAAATCTCTACTTGTGCTATAGCCATATAGACTCATTGCTCCAAAAACAGAAGCACAAATAAAGAAAGTACGAGCTATTGACTCACCAGTATAGACAAGAGCTAAATATGCAAGAGACATACCTGTTAAAGCGGCATAAACCCAAAATAATATTTGTGCTGTTTGCAAGTTCATACGCCCAAATCCCATAAAGAAATATAAAGCGATGCCAAGAGGAGCAAACATTATAAGCGTTCCAAAACCTGTTTGAAACATTAAATTATATAAAGGCTCAACTGATATAGTTGTTACCGCAGCTATGCCGGTTAGTAATAATGCTAAAGCCATATAATTATATACTTTAAGCATATATTTTCTTAGACCTTCATCAAAAGTTTTGTTTTTAGATGATGAAGCTGTCAAAGTTTTTGTATAATCGATCATAAGAAACCTTAAGATTATGTTTATATAGTATAAATATAGTCCTTTAAATGGGCTTTTTCAAGTGATAATTAATTAAATTTTTATAAAAATCGAGCATAGAATATAAACCAGCTTGTTTATCTTGTAGCCAGATTGCCGCCCTTATTGCCCCATCGGCAAAAGAATTCTTGTTAAGAGCTTCATGCTTCAAAGTGATAGTTTCATCATCGCCTAAGAAAAATATTTCATGAGTGCCGTGTACATTACCACCACGAAGCGAAGAAATACCAATTTCATTATTTCTTCTTGTTTTATTACCTCGGTTAAATGTTATATCTAGTTCTTTTTCAGCTGTAATCATTTCAGCAAGCATAATAGCAGTGCCTGAAGGAGCATCTTTTTTAGCACGATGATGAGCTTCTAAAATCTCGATATCGTAATCATCCAATATTTTTGTTGCTTCTTTTGCTAAATAACCGAGTAAATTAGCACCTATACTCATATTTGCAGAATATAAAATAGGTAAGGTTTTTGCTGCTTTTTCTAAAAGTTTAAACTGTGAGGAAGTAAGACCGGTAGTTCCAATTACTAATTTGGTATCATATTTTAAAGCACTATCAACCAATTTTTCTAATATTTCAGGAGTAGAGAAATCAATAACTATGTCAGAATTTTTACATAAATCATTTAGCTCATGTAAATCACGGGTGCTATTAAATTTTGCTGAAATTTTACAATTTTTAAAGTTATCTATTCTCTCTAAAATAGTTCTACCCATTTTACCGGTAGCACCGCTAAGACCTATATTTATAATCATATTAATTTTATGTAAGATTTATGATGATATATTAAAGGTTTTGAGTCGTTTTTAATAGCAGTATTTATTACTTTACCAATAAATATAACATGATCACCGCCATCATAGGTGGCATGTTTTAGGCATTCTATATGACAAATAGCTCCATTTATTAAAGGACAAGAAGTAGCAGGTCCAAGTTCATAGGAAATTGCTGCAAGTTTATCAGTATGTGATTTTGCAAAATGTTCTGAAATATCAACTTGATTGTCTGCTAAAATACTAATGGCAAATTTACTACTGTTTTCAAAACCTTTTATGCTAAAAGAATTTTTATTGAGACAAAATAATATTAATGGAGGTTTTAAAGATACAGAGGTGAAAGAACTAGCAGTAAAGCCAAAAAACTTATTATTTAAATTAGTAGTTATGATTGTCACTCCGGCAGGGAAACAGCTCATAGCATCTTTAAATTGATTTTCTGTTACTGTCCCAGCCATTTCTTCATAATTTTATTGATAGTACCATCTTTTTTCAATGAATCTATTGCTTCATTAATTTCTTTAATTAACCCTGAATGTTTAGACAAGCCTAAAGCAAATTCCGAAGAAAATTCCTCTAAAGTATAACTTGCTAAATTTGGATTTGCTTCTTGTAACTTTTTATTTTGAAACTCTTCGGAAATAATAACATCTACGACTTTAGCTTTTAATTCTTCAACTAACATTAAACTATTTGCTAAGGAATGAACTTTAATATTCATTGTTTTAGAAAGCTCTTCAGCTTTTTTTTCTAATACACTACCTAATTGCACACCAATTATTTTGTTATCTAAATCACCAATACTTTGTACATTGTCCTCTAACCTGTATAATACAGCAAATTTTGCTGTAGCATAATTATCGGAAAAGCTGATATATTCCGCACGTTCTGGTGTTACTGAAAGTTCTGCAACTGCAATATCGATATTTTCGCTTACCAAAGCTGCAAGTAAGCCATTAAAGTCAAAGTTTTTTATAATGACTCTTTTATTTAAACGCTCGCCTATTGCGTTGATAATATCTATATCAATCCCAACAATTTCACCATTTTGAATAAATTCATAGGGTGGATTGTCTGCTGAAGTTCCAACGATTAAAGTTGCTTCTTGCTCTTTTTTTTCACAAGAAATTAATAATAAAGATAATAAAAGTACTTTAAGAAAATTCATAAAAAGTAATATTTTAATTTGAATGTTTTTTATCGTGTATCCTGTCATTGCGAGGAGCGTAGCGACGAAGCAATCTCAGAAAGTCTCATGAGATTGCCGCGCTCCTTTTAGTCGCTCGCAATGACGCTAACCAAGCTTATCCTTCAACAGCTCATTCACAAGCCCAGGGTTTGCCTTACCGCCGGTTTTTTTCATTACTTGACCAACGAAAAAGCCGAATAATTTATCCTTACCGCCTCTATATCCTTCAACCGAATCAGGGTTTTCGCTGATTACTTCGTCAATTACAGCATTTAGTACATTAGAGTCTGAAACTTGTACTAAGCCTTGTTCTTCTACAATTTTATCAGCTGCTTTACTGGTTTCAAACATAATTTCGAAAACAGTCTTAGCAATTTTACCGGATATGGTATTATCTTCTATCAATTTAATTAATTTTGCAAAATCGTTAGGCGTAATTTTACACTCGCTTATTTCGGTCGAAGCTTTATTAAGCTGTCCAAACAATTCATTAATTAACCAGTTAGCAAGCAGTTTAGGATCACATTTATTTGCTGCTTCTTCGAAATATTTAGCAGCCGACTCATCAGCTACGATTACTTCAGCATCATATTTGCTTAAACCGAATTTGGTTATATATTTATCTATTTTCTGATCCGGTAGCTCAGGCAAGCTTGCTTTTAATTCATTTATCAGCTCATCAGAAAGAATAACCGGCAATAAATCAGGATCAGGGAAATAGCGATAATCAGCTGCTTCTTCTTTCGAACGCATAGTTCTTGTCTCACCGCTATCAGCATTAAATAAACGTGTTTCCTGAATTACAGATTCACCATTTTCAATCAAATCTACTTGCCTTTTAGCTTCAAACTCTATAGCTCTGACAATATTACGTATTGAGTTGATATTCTTAATTTCGCATCTCGTCCCAAGCGGCTCTCCCTTGCGTCTTACCGACACATTAGCATCACAACGCATAGAACCTTTTTCCATATCCCCATCACAGCTACCAACATAACGAAGCAAGCTTCTGAGCTTCTTAACAAACTCTGCTGCTTCATCGGGTGAAGATATATCAGGTTCAGTTACGATTTCCATAAGTCCAATACCTGCACGGTTTAAATCTATAAAGCTATAATGCGGTGATTGATCATGCATAGACTTGCCAGCATCTTGCTCTAAATGCAGGCGATTAATACGGATAGTTTTCAGCTCACCAGTACTTGTTGGTATTTCCATAGTACCATCCTGCACTATCGGATAATAAAACTGAGAGATCTGGTAACCTTGCGGCAGATCAGCGTAAAAATAATTTTTACGGTCAAATACCGAATATTTATTTACCTTTGCCTTAAGTCCAAGACCTGTTTTAATCGCTTGATGAACACAATACTCATTAAGCACTGGTAGCATACCTGGCATTGCCGCATCAACGTAAGATACTTGTGAATTTGGGCTTGCTGTAAATGTTGTACCGCTGCCTGAAAAAAGCTTAGATTTTGAGGAAATTTGAGCATGAATTTCAAGCCCAATTACATATTCCCATTTTCCGCTACTACCTTCAATATATGCCATAATTAAAATCCTTTCGGCTCAAATTTAATATGTTTAACACCTGACTCTATAGCAGATGCTACTCTTAAAACATTATATTCGTCTAATTGCTTACCTATAACTTGCATACCAAGCGGTAGCCCTCTGTTTGATAAGCCTGCCGGTACTGAAACACAAGGCAGCCCTGCCAAACTTGCAGGAATGGTAAATAGATCATTTAAATACATAATAGTTGGATCATTTTGTTTTTCACCGATTCTAAATGCTTCTGTTGGAGCAGATGGCAGTAAAATAGCATCTACTTTTGCAAAAGCATTATTAAAATCATCAGCAACAAGCCTACGCACTTTTTGTGCTTTTAAATAATATGCATCCATAAAGCTAGAAGAAAGTACATATGTCCCGATCATGATACGGCGTTTTACTTCATCACCAAAACCGGACGATCTCGTTATTTCATACATCTCGTCTAGGCTCATATTTTCTTTCTCTACTCTAAGCCCGTATCTTACGCCGTCATATCTAGATAAGTTTGAAGAGGCTTCAGCAGGTGCTATAACATAATAAACAGCAACGCCATATTTAGCATGCGGCAGAGAAATATCGATTATTTCAGCACCAGCATTTTTAAGCAGCTCTATAGTAGAGTGCCACATCTTCATAATATCAGGTTCGATAATTCCGCCCTCTCCAAGACTTAGAGGTACGCCTATTTTCATGCCTTTTATAGAACTTCCGATAGCAGGTTGTAATTGCGGTACTTCTGCCTTAATAGAAGTAGAATCTCTTTCGTCAAAACCCATCATTGCTTCAAGCATAATAGTGCTATCTAAAACGCTTCTAGTAAATATACCAGCTTGATCAAGAGAGCTTGCAAACGATACCATACCATATCTTGAGCAGCGTCCATATGTAGGCTTGAACCCAACTAAACCGGTAAAGCTTGCTGGCTGACGCACCGAACCGCCTGTATCACTACCAAGAACAGCGGTAGCCATAAAGCCGCTTACTGCCGCAGCTGATCCGCCCGAGGAACCACCTGGAACTAAATCGGCATTATCGTCGTTTGCTTTCAATGGGCTAATTACATTACCAAAACAGCTAGTAATATTTGCTGATCCCATAGCGAACTCGTCCATATTAGTTTTGCCGAGCATCACGCCGCCTTTATTAAAAATATTCTGCGTAACACCTGACTCGTAATTAGGAATAAACTCTCTTAATATATTAGAACAAGCAGTGGTTCTAATCCCTTTTGTACAAAAAAGATCTTTAGCAGCGAAAGGTATTCCCTCAAGAGTTCTCGGCTGATTCTTGGCATAATTTTGATCAGCTGCTTCTGCTTGCTTTAAAGCTAAATCAAAAGTCTCTGTAACATAAGCATTTAGGTTTTTATGTTTTTCTATTTGCTTAATATGAGCATTAACTAATTCTTTGCTGGTAAATTCTTTATTTTTTAAGCCTTTTAGGCTATCTGCTACACTTAACTTATTTAATTCCGTCATATTATTCAACAACCTTTGGAGTAATAAAATATTTCACTTCTTTAGCAAGCTGCCGGCTAGCACCTTGAACATTATCAAATAATTCATTTGAATGGTCTTTGCTTGTAACTTCATCAGGTCGCATTCTTGCTTGCATATCACAAACAGAAGTTAAAGGCTTAACATCGGTGCAATCTATTTCATTTAGAATATCGATCATATCCATTATAGAGCTAAGCCTGCTAGAGAATTCCTCTACCTTATCTTCCTCAAATTTAAGCCTTGCAAGCTTTGCTATTTTTTTTACTTCTTCTTTTGTAATCATAATTTATTTTGTTTTCTTATATTTTAGTCTCTAATTCTCATTTAATAATTAGGGTAGGCGAAGATCAACTTCAAAAAGAGCAAGGAATCCACAAGTGCAAGGAACGGAACGTAGATAAACTACGTGAGTACCGCAGTACTTGTAGGATGACGTAGCCAATTTTTGAAGTTCATCGGACTACACAGTCATTATTTCTTGCTCTTTCTGCTTTATCGCCGAATCAACTTTGCTACTATATTCATCAGTTAGTTTTTGTACCTGTTCTGCTAAACTATGATGTTCATCTTTTGCTATAATATTATCTTTTTCCATTTTTTTAAGTTCTTCATTGCCGTCTCTTCTAATATTACGCAATGAAATTTTAGTATCTTCACCATATTTATGAGCAAGTTTTGCAAGTTCTTTACGTCTTTCTTCCGTTAAAGCTGGTATAGGTAGTCTAATTAATTGCCCATCTGATGATGGAGTTAAACCAAGATTTGCTACTGTAATTGCTTTTTCTACTGATGATACCATAGATTTATCCCAGACCTGCACGTTAATTGTTCGTGCATCTGGAGTTGTCAGAGAGGCAACTTGTAAGAGTGGCATTCTATCGCCATAAGCTTCTACAGTTACGCTATCAAGTAAATTAACTGAAGCTCTACCAGTACGAAGCCCTTTAAGCTCATGATCTAAAACTTTTAAAGCCTTATCCATTTTTTCTTGTAAATTTTTCTTAAGAGTTACTTTATCCATAATTTTTCATCCATATGTTATTATATAAGTTGTGGTATTATCGTCATTGCGAGGATATGCATAGTAGAGGGCGGAGGCAGTCTCGGGACGCTTGATAAGATTGCCGCGTCGCTTCGCTCCTCGCAATGACGTTTTCCAGTTAATTCTTACGAGCAATATACTACTCTTCGATTGTAGTATATTCCCCTTGATCTTGAACTACCTTAGCAATGTTACCTTTTTCTTTTATTGAAAATACCCTTATAGGTAGCTTATTTTCTCTTGCAACTGCTATAGCTGCTAAATCCATAACTTGCAGGTTGTTAGTTATAACATTTTTATAGTTAATAGTGAAATATTTTTTAGCATTCGGATTTTTTTTCGGATCAGAATCATATACCCCATCAACTTGCGTTGCTTTTAGCAAAACATCGCAATTCATTTCTATTGCACGTAGTACTGCTGCACTATCGGTTGTACAAAACGGATTACCAGTGCCACCGGCAAAAATTACTACTCGACCTTTTTCCATATGTCTTTTAGCTCTGCGACGAATATATGGCTCGCATACGCTCATCATTGGAATAGCCGATAGAACTCTTGTATAGATGTCTAGGCTTTCCATAACATTTTGCAGTGTTAAAGCATTAATAACAGTTGCGAGCATACCTATATAATCGGCTGATGCTCGATCCATACCAACTAATGCTGCATTAATCCCGCGATAAATATTTCCGCCGCCAACTACGATGGCAACTTCTACTCCTAAATCAATAAGTTCTTTAATGTCTCCAGCAATCTTTTTTATTGTGTCATATTCATGACCAAATTGCTTATCACCCATTAAAGCTTCACCTGAAACTTTCAACAAAACCCGTTTATATTTTAAATTTGATGTCATATCCTCAAAATTCTTTTAATTTTTTTAATCATTTTACCATTGTGTAAATCATCAATCGATGATTTATCGAGTGCATGCACTAATAACATATTATTATTTATATCTAATGTCACTGTACCAGGGGTTAAAGTAATTGAGTTACTATATATTATTTCACCGATATCTTTTAATCCTTCTGCATCAACCCATTCAAAAACTGGTTCTACAACTATATTTCTTTGCCAAATTATTTTAATAACTGAAAAAGCTGACTTGCATATTTCCCAAAATAACCAAGGAAAATATAATATAATTGAAATTTTAGTGGGCATTGGTGTTTCCTGATAGCTTGATATTTGAAGTGAAAGGAATTAGCAGCATTATAAGTATAAATAATAACGCTATCATATTAAATATATTATTTATTGCAATTACAAATGCATCCGTATTTATTTTATTAGCCAATAATAAATATGAGGCTTTTTCTGGATTAAATACTTTTCCGCTTAATAATGCGGTGTATGAATCTAATTGCTCCATTGCCATTATAGAAGTGGAGGGGATGTTTTCCGATAGATATTGCATAAAAATTTTAGTATCATTAGTTAGTATAGTACTAATTACTGCTAGTCCTACCGCTCCTCCAAGGTTACGAGTGAGGTTATAAAGACCGCTTGCATTCCCTACTTTTTCCCTTGGCATATTACCAAGAGCAATATTATTAGTTGGTATGAAGCAAAACATTAAAGAAAGCCCTCTGACAAATTGCGGTAATACAAATTCGGCAAATTTAGAATCAGGTGTTAGAAAGCTATTTAAATGACATCCAAGTGCAAAGCCTCCAAGCCCTATAATCAGCATTAGCCGTAAATCTACGCCCGCTCCTAGCATTCTTCCAGCTAGTGGTGCTGATAAAAATTGTGCTATTCCCGTTACCATCATAGTAGCACCGATCTGCAACGTATCATAACCTGCTATGGTAAATAAGAATAATGGTAATATATATACTGCTCCATATAATCCTATACCCATAACAAAAGAGTAGAGACAGCCAAACGTAAAATCTTTATAGAGAAATGTTTTTAAATCTAAAATCGGGTTTATAAAAGTTAATTCTCTGATTATTAGCAAAATAAATCCTAAAGCTACCGCAATACTTAAAAATAATATTAAATTATCCTCCAGCCAGCCTTTTTTATTACCTTCTTCTAAAACATATTGTAGTAAACCAAGAGTCAAGACCATAATTGCTATACCAAGGAAATCAAAATTTTTCAATAAGTTATAATTTGGTTTATCAAAATGCCCATATAAAAAAACTACGCTACATACAAAAATACCAGGTATAACATTCAACAAAAACATAAAATGCCATGATAAAATTTCTGTAATATATCCTCCAAGTGTTGGACCTAAAGTTGGTGCTACTGTTACAACAAGCCCAATTAATATAGTAATTTTAGGGCGTTGTGATGGTGGAAAAATTATAAAAACAGTACTAAAAACTGTTGGTATCATAGCACCGCCAAAAAATCCTTGTAACGCTCTAAAGATAATCATTGATTCAATATTCGTTGCAAGTGAGCATAATACGCTCATAATCGTAAAGCCAAGAGCTGCAACAAAGTAAGAAATTCTAGTGGAAAGTAATCTTGCTAAGAATCCCGTAATCGGAATTATGATAACTTCAGCTATTAAATAAGATGTTTGAACCCAAGAAAGCTCATCACTTGAAGCCGCAAGTCCTGCTGCTATTACGGATAGTGAGCTTGCAACAATTTGGATGTCAAGCACTGACATAAACATACCAACAACCATACCAAAAAAAGTAAATAATTGTTGCTTAGAAAGAGGAGGGGTAGCTTGAGAATTATCGTTTGACATAATTAAATAATATAGTTTAACTAAATTATATTATAAATTATCATTAACGCATAAGGAATTTTCAAAAATTTACTTTAAAAATTAAATTAACTAGTGACATGATAATATACTGCGGATACTTCAAAAGTATATATTGATTTAGATTTCTTTTGATTCTATTAATGGAACTTCTATCCATACACCATCATCAAAATCATCTTCATCATCCCACTCATCAGTAAAATTTCTATCTATAAGAAATGTATTAAATATTTCGGTTGTTTCATTTACTTGTCTAAAAATATTTTTTAAATTTACGTCTATATTTTTTCCAACCCCAAGAAAATTTTTTCTTATAAAATTCACAAAAATATTCTCCTTATTATCTATATTTAGGTGCCTTTAAAGTAAGAGCTTAAATTACTAAGGCATAAAAAAATAGTAAGTAATTAAGTTGAGATGAATTTTGATGTATAGATATTCTGTTTTTCTATATTCTCGTAACAAAATGCAATATATTGATACCTAGAGTATATTTAGGTATGATTATCTTCTTGCCTTTTTTAAAAGACATATGATATGTTCTAACAACATTATTTTAGTTAAAATAATGATACTAGCTTTTACTTATTAAATTTATAGCTAGTTTAAAACTTATCTAAATTGATTATAGTTTAGCAATAATGTTTCTCAATTACATACATGTAATTATAATAACCAATTTTAAAATAAAATATCAACTATAATATTTCTTTAGTTTTAATTTGTTATAAAAATACAACTATAATTTGAAACTCATGTCAGATACAGTATTGCAAAAGAATTTATATAAATTCATAAAGGAACGTAATATTCAAATTACAGAACTTGAGAGAAAGGCAGAGCTAAAGAAAAATAGTGTTTATAACATTATTAAAGGTATATCCAGAAAACCTTCCGCAGAGATTCTACAAACAATAGCTGATACTTTAGGTGTTTCAATTAAGGATTTATATAATCCTAATATTAAAGTTAATGATTACCTTGGTCAAGATGATTATATCTTATTTCAAAAAATCTTGCCTGAGATAATAAAAACAATAAAAAAATTAAATCTAGTAGTTTCTGAAACAGAATTTTCTTAAACCTTAAATGAAGTATTTAATTACTACCGTCCTACACCTGATGAATCTATTGATAATAAAATTATTGAATGGATATTACATCAGCGTGTCCAAGAAAAATATTCAATATGATATTTAGTTTTTATTGTTTAAATATTTAGTGAAATCTAATATCTTCCCTGTATTTAAATTAGAGTTATTTAATGGAGGATACACTATTTCTATTAAGTGTGAGCCATCATGCGAGAAGATATTATATTTAAATTTATGTTCATTTAACGATTTAAATATCTTGTAACAATTTAAAATAAAAAGATCTGTATATTCTTCTATTATAATATCAGATAATTTAATCATTTTCTTTTCATCTAATGAAAAACAATCGTTAGTAATAGTAATTTTATCTTGGTTAAAATCTATCTTAATTATTTGAGGAATATTGCTTTGCCTATCTATAAATTTTACCAAATTAAATACCAAGCTAAATATTAATTGATAAAAAACTTCAAGAGAACAGTTAATTTCAATCTCTTTTATATTGTTAGTAGTTCTAATACCAATTTTAGCAAAATAAGGAGCGAAATATCCTTGTAATAGCTTGATTAAATTTTCAATATTAATTTTAGTAAGGGATAAATCAGTTAAGTTTATAGGAAAAAGTTGATTCTTAAATGGAAAATCATTTGGATTGTATGTATCTCCTAATTCTTGTTTTAAATATATTTCTGTTAATTTTTTTATAAAGAGCTTTCTTAATTCATGATCGGCTTTATTATTATTTATCAATGCTGTATTTATTTCAGTTTCTTCATATATTTCTTGATGTAAAATTCTAAAATTCTGTTGTATGGTATTGTATATTTTAAAATATATAGAGACTAATATTGAAAGAGTTAAAAATGAGCTGATACTATAAATTAACATATTTCTTCGTAATAAATATGCTCCATCTAAATAAAATTGTGAGTCTTTCTTAATACCCAATTTTAAATTTAAAATACCATTTGCTTCTACAAGTTTACTTTCAGTTAAATATTGATCTATATTTATTCTTTCGGAAAAGATATCATGATTATTTAAGCTTAATTTATAAATTATAAAAGGAGGAAATATTTTATTTATGATTTCTTTTAAGTTGTGTAAATTAAATATGTATTCTTCTTTTTTATTTCTTACTCTTATAGAATTGGCACTTACTGTAATTAAATTCACAGTAGTTTTAGATTTAGGAATAACTTCAAAACCTTTAAATAAGAAGAATTCTTTATTTGGTATGGAGCTATTAAGAGCATTTTCTAGATCTTGTGTAAGTAAGCTTGATATACTACTCGCATAAGCTTTGAGTAATCCCTTATATTCTTTTTTTTGATAATATATTAAACAATAATAAACTGAAATATTAAAAATAAGAAAAATCAAAAATGCTATAATACAAGAAACTATCTTAATAATAGTATGTTTCACTAAATACCTTTATCTATTTTAGAGTAGTGTTGTTGCGAGCGGCTAAAAAGAACGGGGCAATTTATAAAAAACGCTTGATATCATTAGCTCACTTGTTGTAGCGGTCTCTTTTAGGATTGTCCGCATGGATCATTTTCTTACCCTGTGGCTTGGGAACTAGGTCCAGCTGAAAAATACTAATATTATTAGTATTTTTATTATTTTTCTGGATGCCTTAGGTACAAGAAATTAGATGACTACCTTAGGGTGCTTTTCGATCCACACGGGCAATGCCCTCTATATTAGGATGCAGCTTATGGCACAAGATACCATAAATAGATAACATATTATAGTTGACTGGATTGTCACACTCATTTCGTTTGTCAAGCTCAGGAAAATTAGGTATCCATGCCACAATGTTGTTATGGTATGACGCAGTTGTTCTACTAATCCACACAATAGAGCCATAGTTAGAAATGAGAAATCTACCTTTTCAACAAAGCCGACTAAATCCTTTAATGATAAAGGAAAAACCGAAATCATATAATAATGCATCCATTTTAGGGAAAAATTTTATAGTTTTTCTATCAAAAGTCAATTTTTAAATATAAATTTGTATAAAAAAGTTTAATTACATGCTTTATTTTGCTACTATTATGATATTAATATAATAAAAACAAAACTTCGTCATCTACTTTTCATTTATTAGGATTATATTATTATTCTTGTGCAGGGATTGTTTCGTGGATCAAAAAACGCCCTAAGGTAGTCATCTAGTTGCTTGTACCTAAGGCATCCAGAAAAACAACTTTTAATATTAATAATTTTAGTATTTTAAGCTGGATTCTGCGATCAAGTCGCAGGATGACACAGGAAAAATTGATCTACGCAACAAAGCCATAGGATGACAGAAGGAAACAATCCACGCAATAAAGCTATTTGTACAATTATCTAAATAGTCGGCATTACTAACTAAGTATACCTTTAATACTTCAAGATTTGGTAAATACTCAGATAGAACTTCAAAAATTGGTGACAATGTTCTATAAGTACGCAGGTAGCCACGTATTAAGTAACTGCTGCCGCTCCTCGTCTTATGAACCGATTACTCTTTTTGAAGCTGATCTTCGTATAAGCCAAATTTCGGGATTCGTCTGTGCTCACGTAGTTTATCTACTGCTTGTGCAGACTCACCGCTTGTTTGACTTACCAACTTTTGAAGTATTCGCGGTATATAGATATCGTCATAAGCTACACGACTGTAAGGAGCGTGGCAATCTAGGGAAAATAATAAAAATGCTATGCATTTTACTAGATTGCTTCGTCAAAACTTATAGTTTTTCCTCGCAATGACGATTCTATATTTAGTTAGTAATACCAAATAGTTTAATTATTTAAATTATGGCAATTGAGCTTTAGTATTTCTATACTTTTTGGATGCTGCTCTCCGAATTTTTTTATTTGATGATCACGAAAGTTTTTATAGAAAGATCTAAGAGGTACATGGCAGCTTGCTTTAGCAGCGTTTAAGTACATAATACTTATCTCGTCTACATTTTTCATATTTTCTCCATAGTTATTCCAATATATATTTTCTGCTGTGCTATAAGCTTCTACTGCTTCATCATTTTTATTAAGGCTAGCTAGTGCATTACCTTCAGCAACAAATGCTTTAGCCAAGCTTGTATCCGGTGATGTAATAATTTCCTTATTAGGTCTATTTGTATCGCTAATAAAAATTGTTTTAGCTTTTTCTGCATATTCTAGTGCTTCTTTAGCATTTCCAAGACCAAGTTTTGCTTTTGAAATTTGAGTAAAAACACGCCCAAATATTAGATGATTTTCTTTCTTAACTAACTTATTCATATCATATATTTGTTGTGCTTGAGAATAAGCTTCTTCATATTTACCAAGGTTATTTAATATATCTGCTTTAATAAGATATATATTGCTTAGAAATACATCTTGAGGATTTATTCCATTCTCTACAGCTGTATTTATAGTATTATTAATTTGTTCTAGTGCGTCATCATATTTACCTTGCATGGCGAACAATCTAGCTCTTGCAGAATATAAAGTTATAATATCGGCTTTATCAACCAACCCACCGTTAAACATATCCTCCATAATTTGAATATTATTTTTTGCTTCTTCAAGCTGACCGAGTTCAATATATGCCAGTGCCAAAGTATAATTTATATTACATCGGTAAGAATTATATCCTTGAATATCCTCATAAACTTTTTTAGCTCTTATATCATATTCAATTGATTTATGATGGTTTCCAAGATGCCTATAATATCCACCTATAAGACTTAAATATGAGGCATAATCGCATTTTTGATCATTATCCATTTTTGATAATTTAAAATTACCTTTACTATCATTTTCATTAAACCAATCTACTAATTTTTGAGCACTATATAAATCTAAAGAATTTATATATTGTGTTATCAAATTTATTTTTAGTCCTAAAATTACATTTATGGGTATATCATATTTTTCTGCATTTTTTGTGATTATATCTATGTTACCTAATACTGTTTTAGCGTTTCTAAAAATACGTGCCTTTACCACGCTTGAAGGTACAGAACTTATATAGTTAGTAACGACCTGGTCAATAGATTCTTTATTGTTAGTATATCCATTAATTTTTAGTATTTTCTCAGCTATGACATCATGCATTTCAAATGTGGGATTATCTTCATTTGGCTCAATATTAGTGATTAAAGCAAATTTGGAAATATTATAAATGTCGTCATCTAAATGATCCTTATCCGAAGTGATACAATTTAAAAATTCTTTTGAAAAACTTTGATTGTTAATTAAAGCTATTTCATTTAGTAATTTTCGAGCAGAAGGGCTTAACACTTTAATAGCAAGTCTAATATTTAGCTCAATTTTATCATTAGCTCCTTGTATTTGCTTCTTATATTCATTTAAACTTAAACCCTGTACCTGATTTAATATTTGTGATCCTTAAACCATAAGAATCGGATATCCTTTAAATTCTTGGGCTAAAAATTCTATCGATTCCGGGTTATTACTTTCTAAAATATTTTCTACAAGCATTTTAGATTCTTTTTCCTCAAAAGCAGTAATTTTTACGATATTTGGTAATAATTCACTGTCCTGTGAACAAAATATAATATTGCCATTATGTTCCCAATTAATAAAATCTGCTATTTTTTTATTCTCGCCTACTTTTAAATTATCAAACACTAATAACCATTTATCTTTACTAGCTAGATAAGTCATTAATTCCTTTCTTACCATACTAATATTATCTGAAATGATTGCAGAATTTGCTTGAGCATTAATAACTTTAGCAAGCTTCATTAACTGTCCATCAATATCTAAATTACAATCTATAAACCAAATAAGATCATAATCAGCCTTATTATCATAAGCGTACATCCTAGCAACCTGAGTTTTACCCATACCACTCACACCTAATATGCCCGATTGTTTATATTTGATTAAGTTACTTTTGATCTTTTTTATTTGTAATGTATGATCTATAAAATAGCTAACAGGTGTAACAAGATTAGATATTTGTTCTCTTGCGAATATATTCTTACTCATTAAGAGTATGATAGTCAGTAATATATATTTTTTCATAATCTTTGCTAATTCTAATTTTTAGATGTAAATATTTAGGGTTTTTTCGATCAAAAGTCAATAAAATTTTATTACGATACAAAATTAATGCTGCAACTTTTAATTTTCAACTAGATTATCTTGACTAAATCATAATAACATGCTCTTATTTCAAGTATAATCAAACTAAATAATAAAATTAATTTGATTTATTAAGAAAAATTTATTATACTATTAATTTTTATTAACATATTCATTGATCAAGATGGAAAATCCAACACAAAAATTTATATCTTTTTCAGAACATAAAGCTGATATAGAGCGTATAAAACAAGCAATAGAAGAAGGCTGGGCAATAGTAAAACTAGTGCCTAATAAGGGACGTTTCATTGGTCTTTTGGAAAAAATTTCACATGCAGAAGATGATGAAACCGTATATATCCCGCCGAGAAAAAAAATATTAGTTAATTAATATTTTTTCTATTGAAGTTTATATTATCATTTCCTTTTATTCTTTTCTTTTAAAAAGAGTATAAAATTGCTATTTTAAAAGAAAAGAACTACATAATGCCATCATTTGAACAAACAAAAATCTTACCTTATAAACCTCAGGAATTATTTAATTTAGTTTGGGATATAAAATCTTATCCTAAATTTCTACCTTGGTGTGTAGCTAGCAGAGTTATTTCAGAAAATAGTGAAGAAATCGTCGCGGATCTTGTGATTCAGTTAAAAGGTTTTTCAGAAAGTTATCGTTCTCATGTTACTAATAAAATAATAGATGATAAAGAATATTTCATTAATACCTTGGCTATTTCGGGTCCTTTTAAGTATTTAAACAGTACTTGACAATTTACTTCTCATCCTATAGGGACTGAGCTAAAATTTTTTATTGATTTCGAAATGAAGTCTAGAATGCTTGAGAAATTAGTTGGTAGCTATTTTATTAAAATAACCGAAAAAACGATTATAGCTTTTGAGGAAAGGGCGAGAGGAATTATTAAGTAAGGTAAAGAAACTTTAATTTTACCTTACTTAATTGATAGAAAACTTATAATACAGCTTCTATAGCATTTCCTGATAATTGCACGTCGGTACTATAAACATTATCATAAGCAAAAGTTACAGCTGCGGCTGCTCCATTTACTGCACATAAAGTACCTTCATAAACTGTAGATCCTGCGTCATATAATGCTTTTTTATGCACTCTACTACATTTTCAGAATTAGCAGCTACTGTAACTGCTACAGTACCTACCATACTAGCTGTAGGATGGAAAAATATTGTACTAGCAAGACTTTTTACTATTACCTTTGCAAATTCTGGTAAAGCAAACCCAAAGGCATATCCTGTCATTACTGATCCAGATATTTCTTTAAAAGTAATAAGACCTAAAAGAATTTGTGGTAAAGTTTTTACGGCGTAACTTGCTGCTTCAGCAGAATGCTGACCACAATTTATAGCTGATTCTTGAGTATTATCAAGGTGCGTTTTACTATTACTAGCAAAATAATTAAACATTTTAGAAAACATTAACTTTCTCCATTGTTAAGTTGAATTACCATATTTTATGGTTTCTAGAGCTTAAGTAAAAACTACCATAAAGCATAAGTAAATAAATGTCAACCATTTAGTTAAATATTATTAATAATTCATTTCTTATTTAGAGCAACTAGGTAAATTTCTGTTGATTCTTTGCGGCTGGATGATGGTTTAAAATGTTTGACAGTAGAGAATTCACGTTTCACTTTGTTTAAAAGCTCATTTTCAGCCCCACCACGAAAGATTTTAGCAATAAAATGACCGGAAGGGTTTAAGACTTTTAAAGCAAACTCAAAAGCTTGCTCGCATAAAAGCAGAGTTCTTATATGATCGGTAGTTTTGTGACCTATAGTATTTGATGCCATATCACTCAATACTATATCAGCCTTGCCTTTTAAAGCTTGTATAATCAATTCTTCAGTATCTTTTTCAAAGAAATCTTTTTGAAAAGACTCTACTCCAGGAATTGGTTCGATTTCAAGTAAATCGACTGAAATTATTTTATTTTTTAAATTACCATCCGTAGCTTTAATGAGCTTAGAAGCTACTTGACTCCATCCCCCTGGGGCTGCCCCTAAATCAACTACTTTCATATTTGGGGTGAAAATTTTAAATTTTTCATGAATCTCAAGGAGTTTATATGCAGCTCTTGATCTAAAGCCTTCAATACGTGCTTTTGCAACATAAGGATCATTTAACTGACGCCTTAGCCAGTTACTAGAAGAAACAGTGCGTTTTTTAGAAGTCTTAACTCTAACAAACTTATTTCTATAACCACTTAAATTATTTGTCATAAAATCTTTTATTTTCGTGTGCTATTTTATCTAATATAGAATTAACAAAGCCTATTTCGTGATCATTTAGCATATCATTTGCTATATCTGTGTATTCATTAATTATTACTTTAGTAGGTATATCTGGAAAAAATAATAATTCACATATACCACTGCGTAATAAAGCCTGTAGCAAAATAGGTATGTGATTTTGGTTTTTATCATTTACCAGATGATTACTTATAATTTCATCTATTTTATCAATATTTTCAAATACCAACTTTACCAACATTTTAAAATGGCTTATAGTTAGTGATATTTTTATGGGTGAATCAGTCATAGAAGTATCGTTGCGATAAAAAGAAAGTACATTTTCTATTATATCATCTATATTATCATTGTTCCGTAACATATGTTGATATATAGCTTGTATTGCTGCAATACGTGCAATCGACTTCTTATTGATTTTATTTGAACTCATAAAAAGAAATAAAGTTTTAAATTTAGTATACTATACTTTAAAACTACTTATTTGTATACTCGTTTAATTTGAAAAATTGGCTACATCGTTCTATAAATACTGCGGTACTCACGTATTTAAGTATACGCTCCGTGTCTCGCACTTATGGACTGATTACTTTTTTCAAATTAAACTTCGTCTACCTACATATTAATAATAAAAAAATTATGTTATCTATAGTCGGATTTATTATAACAATTAGTATCTTAGTGTTTATCCACGAGCTAGGGCATTATGCAGTTGCAAGATTCTTTAATGTAAAAATCGAAGAATTTTCGATAGGTTTCGGCAAAGAATTAATCGGTATTACAGACTCAAAAGGGGTTAGGTGGAAAATTTGTTTATTGCCGCTTGGGGGATATGTTAAGATTTATGGTTATGATCGAAACATTATGGATAAAGCACAAGAAATAAATGAAAAAGTAGCGTTTTATGCTAAATCCTGTTTTGAGCGTTTTTTAATAGTTGTAGCAGGACCTTTAATTAATTATTTACTTGCCATAATAATATTTGCTGGATTTTATTTTTGTCTTGGTAAAATAGAAGTTCAGCCTGTAATAGGGGAGGTAATAGCTGAATCACCAGCAGAAAAAGCTAATTTGCGAGAGGGTGATAGAATTGTTAAAGTTAATAATAAATTAGTTAAAGATTTTAGTGATGTACAAAAAGAAATACTAATTAATGGTTTAAATTCTTCTACTTTATTAATAGAGCGAAAAGGTGAAGAATTTACTGTTAGTATAATGCCTGAAGAAGTAGTTGTAGAAAAAGCTAGAAAAATACTGCGTATTGGTATTATGGCTAAAAATGAACCTGTTCATACTAAAATAGGGATATTATCAAGTTTATCGGAAGCAATATTTGATACTATAGATGTATCGGCGGTAACTTTAAAAGCAGCATCACAAATGATTGTAGGAAAGCGATCAGTAAGTGAAATAGGTGGACCGGTAGCTATTGCAAAAGAATCAGGAAGAACTTTAGAGCATAGTATAGAGATGTATTTACTATTTATAGCAATGCTTTCAGTAAATTTAGGACTACTTAATCTGTTACCTATACCGGTACTTGATGGTGGTCATTTATTATTCATATTATATGAAGCAGTTACAGGTAAATTACCGAATATTAAAGCTAGAAATATTTTATTACAAATAGGTATAATGATAATAATTTTCCTTACTGTAATTTCTTTTTCTAACGATATAAAAAATTTATTCTCTTAAGTGGGTAGATTTACTTGCTCTAGTTAATATTATTTACTATAGTGTACGTTTAACGCAAAAATTTTAAATAAATCTTATAAGAAGGTTTTAGGTGATAATCAGGTCAATTATTAAATTAGCAATTTTAACAGTAACAATTTTTTATTATAACATTTCCTTAGCAGATTCAGTTATTCGTAAAATAACTATAGAAGGTAATCATAGAATTGAACGCTCTACTATTGAGAGCTATTTAAAGCTAAAACCTGGTGAAAGCTATAATAGTTTAAAAGAAGACGAAGCAATAAAACGCTTATATGCTACTTCACTTTTTAGAAACATCAAAATGGATATGTCAAGCGATGGTAATTTAATTGTTAACGTTACTGAAACTCCATTTATAAGTAGCGTAGTATTTAGAGGTAACTCTAAAATAAAAGCTAATATGCTATCTAAAGAGATTTATACAATGGCAGGTGAGTCTTTAAGCCAAGCTAAAATTGAATTAGATGTAAAAAAAATATCAGAAATCTATAAACGTAGCGGTCGTTTTGCTACTATAGTAACACCTAAAATTGAAGATTTAGAAAATAACAGAGTTAAGGTTATTTTTGATATCGCAGAAGGACCAAAAACCGGTATTAAATATATTTATTTTAGTGGTAATGAAAATTATAGCGATTCAGGGCTTAAATCTATTGTTTTAACTAAAGAATCTCGTTGGTTTCGTTTCTTAGATAGTAATGATACTTATGAACCTGATCGTATTGAATATGATAAAGAATTATTAAAAGAATTCTATCAATCAGTTGGTTTTGCAGATTTTAGAGTAATTTCGGTATCAGCTGAGTTAAATAATACTAAAGAATATTTCGTTCTTACATATTCTCTTGAAGAGGGTGAAAAATATAATTTCGGTAATGTTACAATAGAAAACAAATTAACCAATATTGATATAACTCCTGTTAATAAAATTGTCAATATTAAGCAAGGTAGTGTTTTCAATATGAAAACAGTTGAAAATATTGCTGATAAAATTGGAGAATATTTTACAGCAGTAGGCTATCCAGCAGTGAATGTTTATCCTGATATTGTAAAAAACCCTGATCATACAATTAATATTAAATTTATTATAGAAAAAGCCGATAAGGTTTATATTAATAAAATTAATATTATTAATAATCTTAAAACTGAAGATCATGTTATAAGAAGAGAGTTTAAATCTGAAGAAGATGATATACTTAACCGTTCTTATATTGAAAAAGGAGAGCGTAATCTTAGAAACTTAGATTATTTTGAGAAGATAGGAATTACTTTTGCTCAAGCAAAAACCAAGGATAAATATGACTTAAATGTTGAGGTTGATGAAAAATCTACTTCTTCTGTCGGTTTTGATTTAGGGTATAACACCACAGGTGGGGTATTTGGACGCTTCTCTTTCTTAGAGCGTAACTTAGTAGGTACAGGTAAAATACTCAATGCTGGTGTGCAAGTAAGTAAAAATACTACTAGCTATTATGGTGGTATTACTGACCCACATTTCTTAGATCGTGATTTATCCCTAGGTGTAAGCGGATTTATAAATAAAAGTGGTCGTGGTCAGAGTGTACTTTCCAACACAGATCAAAATTATAGACAGCATTCTGTAGGTGGTAAAACTTCCTTAGGTTATGAAATTAAAGAAGATTTAAGCCACGAAATAGATTATTTAATTAAACGTGATACCTTGAGTGCTCCATCTCCATCAAGCTCAATATTTTTACAGGAGCAAATGGGTAAGTTTATTACTTCTGCTATTGGTCACACTATTGCTTATGATCAAAGAGATAGTAAAATTATTGCGAAGAATGGTTATTTAGTAAGTATTAGTCAAGAATATGCGGGTATTGGAGGTGATAATAAATATCTGAAACATGAAGTTGATGGTAAATATTATAAATCTTTCATACAAAATAAGCTTACTTTAAAACTATCTGCTTCTGGAGGTGATATTGCAGCACTTGGTGGACGAGTTATTAGAATTTCAGATCGCTTTAATTTAGGTGATTATAGCTTAAGAGGTTTTGCTAGCGGTGGTGTTGGACCGCGTGAAAAAGTTACTAATGAAGGTTTAGGCGGTAAAAGATATTATACATTTTCTACTGAACTTAACTTCCCAACTCCAGTACCTGAAGAATTTAACCTCACTGGTTCGGTATTTATGGATTTAGGAAGCTTATGGGGAGTAGGCTTAAATAAAGCAAAATATCAAAGTCCAAATGGTATCTATAATGATAAGTCACTTAGGGCTTCAGTTGGTTTCGGATTTATTTGGGTAACACGCTTTGCACCAATTAGAATGGACTGGGGTTTTGCGGTTAAAAAGAAGAAATACGACGATACGCAGCATTTCCACTTAAGGTTTTCTACGCATCTTTAGTGGTATTGTAATCTAGTTTACTTCAGGCTTTATTGTATAGCTTGAAAAAAGTGTAAAATGTCATCCTAACGTAGTCGTTGTACTTGCGTGAAGTAGTTTTTCCTTGTCATCCCGTGGCGGCGTTGTTGCGTAGATCGGAAAACGCCCTCGGTGTCATCTAGTTGCTTGACCACAGCATCCAGTTAAAAATATTAATAATATTGATATTTTTAGTTGTTTTTCTGTATCTAGTTCCCAAGCAACTAGATGACTACCTTAGGACGTTTTTCGATCCACGCAAGCAAATCCTCATGCGGGAATGACATCGAAGCAATCTAGTGAAATGCATAGCATTTTTATTATTTTTCCTGGATTGCCACGCTCCTTGTAGTTGCATAGCTTATGACGATATCTATACTTGGTTAGTAATACCAAAAAATTAAATTAATTTCCTAGTACTTCCACAATAATACTTTCAAAATAATTTTCTTATTTTAAATTCTTGCCGATGTAGCTCAGCTGGTAGAGCGGCGCATTCGTAATGCGTAGGTCTGGGGTTCAAATCCCCACATTGGCACCGTTAAACACAAGATGAATTATTAACAATCCTACATAATTAAACTCAATTGGATTTGGCAACATGCATTAATACAAACGCTTATAACTAATAGGCAAACTGGCGAACAACTAGCTACCTGCTCTCAATTCAGGATATACTGCTAATAAATGAAAAGTTGGGTAGACGAAGTTTTATTTGGAAAAGGGCATGAAGTCTGTAAGCCGAGGAGCGGAGCGTACAAAGGTACGTGAGCATCTGAGGGTTACAAAGACGACATAGCCAATTTTTCAAATAAAACGAGTATACTATAGTCGGTTCAATTTGATGATTTAATAGAACTAATTAATTCCATTATCTCATTCCTTTCAAAAAGGTTGCTTATGTTATTTAAGTTATTATCTATATTAATTTTATCAAAAGCTTTGTAATGCTCTTGCAAAAGTAAATTTTCTAAATAATTAGTAAGCGAATCGGCAAATTTTTGATTATTATAAGTTTTTTTTTGCTTTTTAAAATCTTCTAATGATACTAGGTTGTCCTTAGAATCATTCGCATGGATAATATTACTCTGATCGGATTGAGTAAAATAATTATAAATTCTTTGTATTTTATCAGTATATTGGTAATTAAGCATATAATCAATTTTACTATAAAGATACATTGATCTTAAAAACATTAGATTTTGATATTCTGGAATTTTAGGATAGAGATATTCACCTTTCCAATGAGTCCATAAATTAGATGAAAAAAAACCTAAAACATATCCTCCGGCA
This sequence comes from Rickettsia endosymbiont of Lasioglossum villosulum, assembly GCF_964026455.1. Classification (NCBI taxonomy): domain Bacteria; kingdom Pseudomonadati; phylum Pseudomonadota; class Alphaproteobacteria; order Rickettsiales; family Rickettsiaceae; genus Rickettsia; species Rickettsia endosymbiont of Lasioglossum villosulum. Next base: position 1,205,978 of record NZ_OZ032152.1, on the reverse strand, counting down.
TAACGTAAATTATCAAACTCTATATCATCTTCTTCAAATAAAGAAGACAAAGCTTTTGAAAATGAGTCAACCATCTCTTTTATTATAGTTTGAGTATCAATTTTAATAGAAATATTAGGATATTTCTTAGTTACTTCTTTTTGAAAAACTTTAAAAGTAGGAAGTGCTACTTTTTTAATTTTAAAAATTAAGGAAGAGTTATAGATTAATTTTGAATATTCTTCTTTTTTTCTTTGCATGATTGAATCTAATCTAAAATGTTATTATGGGACTGTGAAAAAAATAATTTAAAATCTAATTACTTACCCAATCGCCCTTATCGTTTTTATGATATTTCTTTTCCACAGCTGACCATGCTACTTTATGTGCAACGGTTTCTCTAGAATCGTTATCCCGTCTTTTTTCAGGAGATTTATATTGTTCAAATGCATGGTTAAAAGCTTCACGATAAATATCTTGAGCGTGCTTTGGAAGATGATTTTTGACTGAATCGGGTAGGTCGGTATTGTTTTTGTAAGGCATAAAAACCTCTGATATATAGTATTGTTTGGTGTCATTCTAGCGTGAGGTTTGCCCGTGTGGATTAGTTTTTCCGTCTGAGCTAAGGAAATTACGAAGTAATTGACGAAGCAAGGAAGTAAAAAAATGCTAACTTATAGTATTTTTTATTATTTTCTCTGGATTGCCACACTCACTTCGTTCGTTCGCAATGACGTTTTTTGAGCCATGCAACAAGACCAGCATCAAGCGGGAATGGAATGACATATAAGATATCTTATAACATCAAAGGTTTTATTTCTAGAAAAAAGTTAAACTTAATTTTATGACCATAAACTTTTCATTTTGTTAAAAAAGCTGCCATCATTTTCTTTTTCATTTACGGATTCTTTTCTCAATTCTTCTAATAATTCTTTTTGTCTTTTTGATAAATTTTTAGGCACTTCAACATGCACATGTGCAAGCATATCGCCTCTAATAGTTGACCTTATTTTAGACATACCTTTGCCGCGTAATCTTAGCTGATCACCGTTTTGTGTTCCTGCTGGGATGGTTAGATTTACTTTGCCGCCTTCAATTACCGGCACCGCTACTTCTCCGCCAAGGGCAGCATTTACAAAACTAATAGGTAGTTTGCAATGTAAATTTGCTCCATCTACCTTATAAATATCATGAGGTTTTATTGCGATATCAACATATAAATCGCCATTATTGCCGCCTCTAATACCTGCTTCACCTTCGCCTGGATGTCTTATTCGAGTGTCATTTTCAACACCTGCGGGAATATTTACAGATAAATTTCGCTGCTTGTGGTAACGCCCCAAGCCGTGGCATTTTTTACAAGGGTTCTTGATAATTTGACCATTACCTTGACATTTATGACAAGTTTGTTCAATCATAAAAAAGCCTTGCTGAACTCTAGTTGCACCTACGCCGCCACAAGCATCGCAAGTAGTTGCAGTTTCCCCTTTTTCAGAGCCGCTACCATGACAAGTATCGCATTTTACTTCACTGGAAAAACTGATATTTTTCTCTACGCCATGAAATGCTTCTTCTAAATTAATAGTAAGATTATATTTTAAATCAGAGCCTCTAACCTTACTTGAAGTTGGCTTTCTTCTGCCACCACCGCCCATAAAGTCGCTAAAGAAATCACCAAATATATCGTTGATATCAGCACCGAAAGGATGACCGCCCTGACTGCCAGCTCCGCCTCTTGCTTGTTGATTTTGGAAAGCATCATGTCCAAATCGGTCATAAGCTGCTCTTTTCTGTTCGTCTTTTAAAACTTCATAAGCGGCATTGATTTCTTTAAATTTTTTCTCGGCGTTTGTATCACCAGCTGCGGCATTATCAGGGTGATATTGTTTGGCTAACTTGTGATAGGCTTTTTTAAGATCAGCACTGCTTGCTGTTTTGCTAACTCCAAGGATTTGATAATAATCTTGTGACATGAAATTATATTATATGGTTGTTTGGGGCTATGTATAACTAATAAAACGTCATTGCGAGGAAATTACAAAGTAATTGACGAAGCAATCTCAGGATGTTTAATGAGATTGCAACAAAGCTACGCTCCTCGCAATGACGTTCTACTTTACTTCTTCTCTACATCTTCAAAGTCTGCGTCTACTACTTTTTCGTTGCTAGCAGTATTTTCTTCAGAAGCACTACCAGCAGCACCAGCATCGCTTTGTGCTTTATACATCGCTTCGCCGATTTTCATACTAGCAGCGGTTAAGCTTTCGGTTTTTTCTTTAATTAATGCAGCATCTTCTGAATCTAAAACAGCTTTTAAAGCAGATAAAGCATCTTCTACCGCTCCTTTATCTTCAGACGATAATTTATCGCTATAATCTGTTAAGGTTTTTTCAGTAGAATAAATTAAGCTATCAGCAGCATTTTTTGCTTCAATAAGCTCTTTACGTTTTTTATCCTCATCGGCATTTTTCTCAGCATCTTTAACCATTTGCTCGATTTCCGCATCGCTAAGACCGCCGGAAGCCTGTATTGTTACTCTTTGCTCTTTACCGCTAGCTTTATCTTTAGCCGAAACATGGACTATGCCGTTTGCATCAATATCAAAAGTCACTTCTATTTGCGGCACGCCACGTGGAGCAGGAGGGATTCCTTCTAGATTAAACTGACCAAGCATTTTATTATCTTTTGCCATTTCACGCTCACCTTGGAATACCCTAATAGTTACTGCATGCTGATTATCATCGGCAGTAGAAAATACTTGGCTTTTCTTACTTGGGATTGTGGTGTTACGATCGATTAATCTTGTAAATACGCCGCCTAAAGTTTCAATACCAAGAGATAGAGGTGTAACGTCTAATAATAATATATCAGTTACTTCTTTGTTTAATACTCCGCCTTGGATCGCTGCACCAAGAGCTACAACCTCATCAGGATTCACGCCTTTATGTGGAGCACGCCCGAAGAATTTTTCCACCGCTTCTTGTACTTTCGGCATTCTAGTCATACCACCAACTAGCACTACTTCTTGAATATCGGCAGCTTTTAAGCCTGCATCCTTTAAAGCTTTGCGGCAAGGTTCTATGGTTTTCTCAATTAAATCATCGACTAATTTTTCAAGTTCTGCTCTAGTAAATTTAATATTTAAATGTTTTGGACCGCTACTATCAGCTGTGATATAAGGCAAATTAATATCAGTAGTTAATGCAGATGACAATTCTTTTTTAGCTTTCTCAGCTGCTTCTTTTAAACGCTGAAGTGCAAGTGGATCGTTACGTAAATCAATCCCACTTTCTTTTTTGAATGTATTTATTAAATGCTCTAATACTCTTGTATCAAAATCTTCACCACCAAGGAATGTATCGCCGTTAGTTGATTTTACTTCAAAAACACCATCACCAATTTCAAGGATTGAAACGTCGAATGTTCCACCACCAAGATCATAAACCGCAATAGTTTTGCTTGCTGATTTATCAAAACCATAAGCAAGAGCTGCCGCAGTTGGTTCGTTGATTATTCGAAGTACTTCAAGCCCAGCGATTTTACCAGCATCTTTTGTTGCTTGACGCTGTGCATCATTAAAATAAGCAGGCACAGTAATAACTGCTTGTGTTACTTTTTCACCTAAATAATTTTCAGCTGTTTCTTTCATTTTTTGTAAAATGAAAGCACTAATTTGGCTAGGTGAATGTTTTTTCCCTTCAACTTCAACCCATGCATCACCATTATCAGCTTTAACTATATTATATGGCACTATTTCTTGATCTTTTTTAACCATTGGATCGGTAAAATTTCTACCGATTAATCTTTTTACTGCATATACAGTATTACGTGGGTTAGTTACAGCCTGTCTTTTAGCGGACTGCCCAACTAACTTTTCACCATTTGCGAAAGCTATAATCGATGGCGTAGTTCTCTCACCTTCAGAGTTTTCTATTACTTTTGGCTCCTTACCTTCCATCACTGCAACGCAAGAGTTGGTAGTTCCAAGATCTATACCTATTACTTTTCCCATAAATCCTCTATTAATTTTTTATTTTGTTTATTGCTTTTTATTTGATATAGTGCTGATCTAATGATTTTACAAGAGGTGGGAATGAAAAAATTATTAATTTTACCAAAAATTTTATTTATCGTTAATCTATTTTTATTAAATAATATAGTTTTAGCGTCGTCGGAAATAAGTAGTACTATATTTGAAAAAGCTAAGAAAGCGATTGTAACGATTGATACTAGAATTGCTGTATCAGCTTATGAAGATACAAATAGCTGGACAGGAACCGGATTTATTAATGATAAGAAAAATGGTTATATAATTACTAACACTCACGTTATTGGGCTTAGTGCAATCGGTACTTATTTTGTTACCTTTTATAATGGTGAGCAAGCTGAGGCAAAATTAATATATTATGATATTTGGCAAGATTATGCCGTTTTAAAAGTGGTTAGTAACGATATACCGGAGTCGGCAATGGAAATACCATTTTCTAGCGAATCTCCGAAATTAAATCAGAAAATTTTTGTAGTCGGTAACACCGAAGCACAAGGTTTTTCTTTCCATACAGGTTATTTATCTGATCTATATAATATTGATGGTATGATGCCGCAAGGTACTTATATAATTAATTTAAATATTACTGGTGGTGCTAGTGGCTCACCAGTGCTTAATGATAAAATTGAGGCTATAGGCGTATTATATGGTGGTGGTAAGACCCACTCTTTAGCGTTGCACGGCGATTATGTAATCCGCACTTTAGAAAGCTTAAAGAATAATAAAGAACCGATAAGACAGCATATGGGAATAATAAGCGATCTATATTCATTAAATAAAGCTGTTAGACATAATAATTTCCCTAAAGAAGAAATGGATAAATATATAAAGAAATTTCCCGATAGTAGAAATAGAGTTATAAGCGTTAAGACGGTTTTAGCCGGTTCGCCTGCTGAAAAAGTCTTGAAAGCCGGTGATATTATTTGGGCTATTAATGATAAAGAGCTAGGTGGTAATTTAGCGATGTTTGATAGAGAAATGGACAATTCTAAAAACGCCGTTACGAAACTTGTTATATTCCGTGATGGGAAAAAGCTTGAGCAAACAGTAAATCTATATAACGTCAATAATAATAAAATCAGTAGAATGGTAAATTTTGGCGGTGCTATATTTTTTGAAGTAGATGATTATTTTAGTAATAAATCAGGCATTCCACTTAAATCCCTAGCTATAGCTTCTGTTCAGTCCGGTAGTAGTTTTAGCTCTATACCAACATTTTTTACTAAAGACTATAAAAATGTTTACAGACTACAAATTTTTGAGATGAAAGATTTAAAGCTAAATAATCTTGATGATTTAATAAAGCTTATGCCGAATATTACTAAAGATAAATTTATAACTATAAGGTTTAAAAATTACCAACCATATTATGCTCATTTTGGTTACAATGAAATTATTTCGTCTCATGATGAAATGAGTGCAGACATAACTTTAGATTCCATAGACACTAAGCCGTATATACTTAAATATAATAATGTTTCTCATGAATGGAATACAGAAAATATAAAGCTTCAGTAACTAATTTAGTTGTGATAAATTAACAATCGTTAATCAATTAAATAATATCAAATTCAACTCTGGTTATTGTGTTGTTTCTTCTAAATTTATAAACTTTAAATTACTAAGAATTTAATTTTTATCAATTTAGGAGAAATGATGACTAAATATATAACTAACTTAAACATACCCCCCAATAGTAATATAAATGATATCTATAATTCAATTACTCCTAGAAAAGAAGAAGCAATTATAGAATCTTTAATTTTACAAGAAAAATTTCAGCCATTAGATTTACAATTTCTTAAAACAGCAAGTCTTCTTAAAAAAGAAAATTCTGAAAGTTCTAACATGCTAAAACACTATGTTACTAGTTATGATAAAGAAATCATTGAAAATATTTTTCGTTAAGCACATGATAATGGCGAAAAGGATTTAGTAGCAAAGATGTTGG